>NZ_CP036348.1:7124826-7437004 GCF_007753095.1 Rosistilla carotiformis | reverse complement strand
AATAGAACGCTCGCAAATTATGCGTGTCACTGGTCCGGAATTCCACAGGTTACGTAACCGCTGGAATCGGTTATATCAAGGAATCGAAAAGTTATCCACAAACAATACGTTATTTTTCCACATCTTGATGATTCCTTAACTTGTTGCAACAGCGGACGATACGCGAGATAGCTGTGTCGATCTCTGAATTGGTAGTAAAAATCGAGCCGCTCAGGCGAATCGAACTGCTGAGGAGCGACGAATCGACTCCCATCGCTTGCAAAACGTGGCTCGGTTCGCTGCTGCCACTGGCACACGCGCTGCCGGTGCTGCAGGCGATCGATTCGAAGTCAAACCGCATCAGAAGCGCTTGGCGGTCGATGTGGGGGATCGAAAAGCAGGTCGTCTGCGGCAGTCGATCGACCGCCGCGCTGTGGACCACCAGATCGGGAATCTGTTGCCGCAGCCCCGTTTCCAACGCGTCGCGGCGTTGTCGCATCGCGGTTTGCTTTGTGGATAAGTCGTTCAAACATTGTTGGATAGCGGTCATCATGCCGACGACTAGCGCGGTCGGTTCGGTGCCGGCGCGGTGTTCCAGTTGCTGCGCTCCGCCGACCAGCAGCGGCGAGATCGGCGCGTGGCGGCGGAGGATCAGCCCTCCGACCCCAACGGGTCCGTGGAATTTGTGGGCGGCGATGGTCGCGGCGGTGATCCCCATTTGATCGATGGCGACGGGCAGCTTGCCCAGCATTTGCGAAAGATCCGAATGGAAGGGGACTCCAGCATCATTGCAGCAGGCGGCCAGCGGCGCGATTGTTTGGATCACGCCGGTTTCGTTGTTGGCGGCCATGATCGAGACCAGCCGCGGCTTGGGGGTCTCGGCGAGCCAAGCTTGCAACAGTGGGAGATCGACGATTCCGTTGGCGTCGACTGGAAGATAGCGGACGGGGATGCCGCGAGCCTCGGCGGCGCGGGCGGCCGCGAGAATGCTGGGGTGTTCGATCTGGCTGACGACGATCGGGCCATTCCCCTGCCCCAGGTTGCCGATCACCCAGTTATTCGCTTCGGTTCCGCCGCTGGTCAGCAGAAAGCGATGGTCGCTGGCGGACAAGCAATCCAACATCCCGTCGCAGGCATCCTCCAAACGCAGCTTGGCCGAACGGCCGATGCGATGCTGCGCCGAGGGATTGGCGGGGCCCAGCAGCCAATCGGCTCGCATCGCGTCGAGCACTTCGGGGGTGATCGGCGTCGTGGCGTTGTTGTCGAGATAGATCATGGCTTGGTGAAAACGGGGGCGTTCAGTTTGGGGACTGCAGTTCGTCCAAGGCGGCTGAAAAGGAGGCCTGTTGGGGATAGCGACCGATCGCCGATTCGAGGGCCGCGATCGCTTCGGCCGATCGACCGGCGTGGGCGAGGTCGGCGGCAAAAGCAGGAAATTCTGCGACGAAGTAATCGTCGAGCGCTTGTTGCAGTTCGACCGGATTGGTCTGTTGGCGAGCCAGATCGAAAGCGTCCGGCAGCATGAGATAGAGTTGGTCGATCGCCAGTTGTTGCACAAACGGCCAAAAAACAGCGGCGGCGGCCGGATGATCCTTGCTCCATTTTTCCCAATCGACCCCGTGGCTTCCTTGTCCGGTCAGATAGGCGGTCAAAACGCTGGTATCGGCCTCCTGAGGCAGGCCGATGTTATGGTGGATTTCAACCAGATCCCAGCGTACCGGTGGTGTGGTAGGAACGCGGATCAATTTCTGAGCGATAAGGTATTGGCTGGTCGAATCGTTGCTGGAGGAATGTTGCAAGCCGCCGATTTGGAACCCGAGCCAAGGGATTTGTGCCACTTCAAAGTTGCGGGTATGGAAGTGGGATGGTGCGAATTCGCGACCCGAAACGCCACTGGAGATCCACACGAGACCGGCGGCGACAAGAAAGGAGATCAACAAGGCTACCGCTACAAGGATCCATGTGATCGTGTAGCGAGTCCTCGATGGTGGCGAAAGCGTTTCCGTCATAGCAGTCATTTTGTAAACGTCCCATCGTCCGACGCGGCCCACGTCGCGATCGGTTTGGTTCCGCGATTCGCCTTAACCGCCATACCCTATTGTAAACGTTCGATTGTCCGCTGGATGATCGGTTGGACATTCTCCGTGGGAAAGAAGTGACCGCCGGCGATGGTTTCCAAAGCAAACGAATCGCTCGTAAATCGCTGCCACTGTTGCATCTGTTCGGCATTGACGGCGCGGTCTCGGCTGCCCGCCAAGGCGAGCAGCGGGATTGGCAGCGGCTGGACGGGTTGGTGAACGTACGATTCGAGCAATCGCAAGTCGTAGCGAACGATTGGCAGGAACAGCGCGATCGCTTCGGGATTGGTTCGCAGCGACTTGGGGACACTGCCGAAGCGGTTGTCCAAATAGTCGAGGAATTCTTCGTCGCTAAGGTGGGCGGTGCGGGGGTTGAATTGAACGCGGTCGGGGGCGGCGAGGGTCATCACCGTGAGGGATACCGGTGGCGTTCCGGCAGCTGTCAATTTCTGAGCCAATAGATAACTCATCAGGCTGCCAAAACTGTGACCGATCAGAACAAAGGGGGCTCCGACTCGCGGTTGCAGGTCTTCGAAAAATTGATCGACCAGTTCGTCCAACGACATGGTAAGGCCATCGCGGAACCGATGTTCGCGGCCAGGTAGCGACGCCACGTTAAGAGTCACAGGAGCGGAAACGTGGCGAGCGGATCGGACCAGCGAAGCCGATCCAGCGCCGGCGTGGCAAAACCAGAAAACTTGGAGCTTGGAGTCGGCGGCCTCGTATATCGTGCGGAACATGAACTCTAAGATAGCTATGGGGCGGGCGAAACGATCCATCGGCAAGCAATTTCGTCAGGCCCGGCGTTTGGCTCGCACGCTCGGCCCGTTACAATCGCAACTTCCATGACGCGGCTCCATCGTAACAGGGCAGGCAAATTTCAACGAGTCGACGAGCGAAGGAGGCCGGGTTGTGGCTTTCTTCGATCGGGGATTTGATTTTTAAACGATAGAATATGTCGCTACACACTGAATCATCGCAGCGACAGATCGATTGGCGGTCGTTGACGGAACTGATGGTCGATCGTTCCCAACGTCATCCCAACCGGGCGGTGGCCACGTTTCTCCACGAGTCGGGGGAAACGCAGACGATCACCTACGGCGAACTGAATCGAAGGTCGCGGGCGGTCGCGGCTGGCTTGGTTCCATGCACATCGCCGGGGGACCGGGCGCTGTTGTTGTTCCCGCCGGGGTTGGAGTTTTTGGTAGGGTTTTTTGCTGCCAGCTATGCCGGTTTAGTCCCGGTCCCGACCTGTTATCCCAAGCCGGGGCGGGCGATGCCTCGATTGGACGCGGCCGCGGCGGATTGCCAACCGACGGTCTTGATCGCCGATCGGGAGACACTGGACGGTTTGGATTTCAAGCGGTTGCATGCCGCGGTGGCAAAGACGCATTTGATTGCCACCGATGACGCCACCGCCGACCAATTTGATCCAATGACCATCGATCATTCGGCAGAGGCATTAGGGCTTCTGCAATACACCAGCGGTTCGACCAGCGATCCCAAGGGAGTCATGGTTCGCAACACGAACCTGTTGAGTAATCTCGAATCGATCCGCAGCAGCTACGCCCTGGAGTTTGTCGCGGACAACGCCAGCGAGCATGTCCGGGGTGTCTTTTGGTTGCCCGCCTACCACGACATGGGTTTGATCGGCGGAATCTTGGAACCAATCTATGTCGGCGGCGAAGCGATTTTGATGTCGCCGAGAAGCTTTCTTCAGCGGCCGCTGCGGTGGTTGCAGGCGATCAGCTCGCATCGGGCTTCGATCAGCGGAGCGCCCAATTTCGCTTACCAGTTGTGTGTTGATCGGATCGATCCAGAACACACTCGCGGGTTGGATCTGAGTTGTTGGACGACGGCGTTTTGTGGGGCCGAACCGGTCCGGGCGGCCACGCTTGACGCGTTTATCCAACGGTTCGAACCGACAGGGTATCGCGGCAGCAGCTTCTGCCCCTGCTACGGTTTGGCCGAAGCGACGCTGTTGGCCGCCGGCGGTGGCGATCGCAACGAACCGAAATATCTGGAGGTCGATCGCGATTCGCTTGCGATGGGACAATATCAACCGGCAGCTCAAGGGGCGGCAGAGGCGACGGTTCGCCGATTGGTCAGCAACGGCCCCGCGGCCGATGGAATGCGGATGGTGATCGTCGACCCGGTAACTTGCCAACCACAGTCCGATGGGCAGGTCGGGGAGATCTGGTTGCAAGGCCCCAGCGTCGCTCAAGGTTATTGGAATAGCCCCGACGTCAATCGGGAGCAGTTCCAAGGGATCGTCGCTGGAGATGCCGGTGCGGGGCATTTTCTTCGAACCGGTGACCTCGGGTTCATGCACGCGGGTCGGTTATACGTGACCGGGCGAGTGAAAGATGTGATCATCTTGCGAGGCCGGAATGTTTATCCGCAAGATGTCGAAGCGACGGTCCAAGAGTGTCTCGGGAACGAGCGCGGCGGGCAGGCGGTCGCCTTTGCGACGCAAGGAGATGGGCAGGAGTCCTTAGTGGTGGTTGCCGAGGTGGCCCGGCACACGCCAACGGAATCTTTCGCTGGCTTGGTTCGCAAGCTGCGTCGTCGATTGATCGAACAACACGAAGTTGATGCCCGGTCGATCGCCTTGACGCGACGTGGCGGAGTGCCGCTGACGACCAGCGGCAAGGTGCAGCGACAAGCGTGTCGGAGTCAGTTTTTCAGCGGCGAGCTGAAAACCATGCATCGTTGGGATCGTTCGATCCTGTTGGGTGGAAATGTCGAAGTTCCCGAACTGCCCACGACCATCACCCGAGACGATCTACCAGCGGTCAGCGCCGCGATCGAAGGCTGGTTGTTAGAGTGGTTGGCCGCGCGAGGCAACCCCGAGAACGGGACGCCGGACCGGGACAAGCCGTTGGCCGATTATGGGCTCGATTCGCTGGCCACGATGGAATTGGCCGGGGACATCGAAGATTGGCTGGGGCTGGAACTGACCCCCACGCTCGCCTGGGACTACCCAACTCCCGCGGTCCTGGCACCTCACCTGGCTGAAAACTTGCTCGAAACGGGGCCGGATGAATCGGCCCGCGAGCATTAGAGTGGAACGGCCAACTCGATAGAAGGTTGACGCAGCGGCTTTAGAAACCGCGATGACGCTTAGAATTCTTCTTCGTCGTCATCGTCCCAGTCGTCGTCGTCTTCATCGTCGACCCATTCGTCGGCGTCGTCCTCGGCGTCGTCTAGGTCGTCGTCCTCGTCATCGACTTCTTCCCAGTCGTCGTCCTTTTTGACCTCGTCTGAATCGTCTTCATCTTCCTCTTCTTCCCAATCATCGTCGTCGTCGTCGCTCTCGTCGTCGTCTTCATCGGAGTCCGAGTCGTCGTCCCAGTCGTCGTCTTCATCTTCCCAGTCGTCGTCTTCATCGTCATCGTCGTTCCACTGATCCTCTTCTTCATCTTCGATGATGGCGTTGGGCGCAGCAGGAACATTCGACCCCGCGTTGGGAGCTAAGACGATCGCGTCGGTGTGCTCGGGTGAAGCATCAAGTTGGGGTAAAGCGATAGCGATACTCACGTCGGACTCCTTATCGGGACTGTCAAGAACTGGGGCTAGGTTATCGGGGGTGCCGGTTGTTGTGACGGAAACCGGTTGTTCTTTGAACCACTGGCTGCATGGTAAGGCATCGGTGTTACGAAGGCCAAAGACCTGCAAAAATCTCTTCGTTGTGGAATACAAATAGGGACGGCCCAGTTCGTCGCTGCGACCACTGATCCGCACTAAATCCTTTTCCATCAATTGCCGTAGCAATTCACCGCTTTGAACGCCGCGGACCGCTTCGATATCGGCTCGCAGTACCGGTTGGCGGTAAGCCACGATGGCCAATGTTTCGAGCATCGGGGAGGACAACCGAACCGCTTGCGGCAGGTGCCCCAAACGCCGCAGGTACGGTGCGAACTGTGGACGGGTTAACAACTGGTAACCGCCGGCAACCTCTTCGGCACGAAACGCGCGACCTTGTCGATCGTAAAGCTGGTTAAGTTGGCGGATCAGTGTACGCGCTTCGGTGGCATCCGCCAAGCCAGCCAAAGCGGCCAATTTTCGCGTCGTAAGTGATCCCCGTGACAGGACTAAGATCGCTTCGGTTCGCTGAAGTTTGTGCTTTGGATCGTCATCCTCCACTGCCGAACTTGAGTGCGTCTGCGAAGCTTCGTGATCGCGCACGGCCGCACAGCGTCGCCGCGTTGTCGATCCCTCCAGCGGTCGAAATGAATTTCGATCCTGCCAGCCGCCGCGGCGTGGTCCCCAAGGTCGCATTGATCGTCTCCGACGGATGTACGTAGCTTCGAATATTTCCAGCGTAAAATGCGGATCGGCGGTCCGCGAGCGGGTGACGGGCGGGTGCTTCCCCGTTTCCCTTGCCCCCAATCGTCCACAACCCCCAAAGCGGAAACCTCAGGATTGCGCAACCGTCCCAACTCGCTAGCACCTGGCCGCGCCGACGGCTCCTTTTAGGTTGCCGTGTCACAACGAATCGGCCGCCGAATTCGACACCCCGAAGGCAAACGTTGTGCCGTTTGACGTCGGTTTTATCGAACGCTGAATTCCATCAAAAGCGCAACGCCGAGTCAGACACTTGGATCATGGTAACGGATCACGACAAAACCGATAGCTCGAATTCGGGCCACTCGACTCGCAAAACCTAGTCGTCGAAGCGGGGGGAGATCCCCAGATTCGCCGCTGGAATCGTGGTATTTGGAAGTTGACCCGGCTTTGCTCGCTTCCGTAAGATGCTTTGGCGTGCTTCTTCTCGCATCCAGTGGCTTCAGGGACTTTGCCATGCGACGGCTATTGAAAACACTCGGTCTATCTCTTGTTCTGCTCGCAACCGGACTGGGTGGATTCACCTGGTGGGCGGCTCGGGCATCGCAGCAAGCTCCCGATTTTTACCAGACCGCTGTCGAATCGGCCCCGCTGGCGATTCAACACAAGGAAGAACTGCAGGCTCAGTTCAAACAGTTGTCTCAACAAGTCCGCGTCGTGGGCAATTGGCACGCGCACTTTACGACCGATCAAATCAATGCCTGGCTGGCATCGGAACTGGCCAGTCAATTTCCCAATGTGTTGCCCCGAGGGACCGAAGATCCACGGGTGTCGGTGCAAGACGGAAAAGTGATCGTGGCGGCCCGTTACAAACATGGACGGATCGATTCGGTAATCTCTTTTGAATTGCACGCCCGGCTGACCGACGAACCCAACGTGATCGCGCTGCAAGTGCATCGATTGCGGGCCGGTGCCCTGCCAATTCCTCTGCAACACTTCTCCGACAAGATCAGCATCGCCGCATCGCGGGGGGATCTCGAAGTTCGCTGGGAGAATGAAGAGGATGACTTGATAGCATTGGTGACCGTCCCCAGCGAACACGACCGCTACGTCGAAACCCCGGTCGTCATCGAGACGTTGGAATTGTTGGATGGCGAGATCGTGTTAGCCGGTCGGACCGGGGCCAAAGCACACACTGTTTGGATTCCTGATGGCCCGATCTACAAATTGGCCAAGGCATCGACTCGCGAGATCACCCACAACTGAGGGGATTTCGCACGCTGAAAGCGAAGGTTTTTGGTTGCTTCGAGGCCGTGCATCTCGACCGTAAACCAAGCTCGCGACGATTCGAGTGTTCTGTAGTCCCCCTGATCGATCCGTCGCACCGTTCCTCGGCCCCCCGAGATCTCACCCTCGAAGTCGAGATAGGCCAACCGATGTGGTGGCAATTCAATCCCCTCAACACATTCATCTCGATGGGGGATCTGTTCAATCGCCCAAGTTCTCAATTGCCCCTCGTGTTCCAACATCAGGTCAAAATGGGACGGGCGCTTGGAATTGGCTGGAACATCGTGCCAAAGCAGAACAAATCGACCAGCGATAGGGGAACAATTGAGGGGCACAGGGGCTTCCATCCAGCAATAGCAGCAAATCGGAACGCGGGGCCATCGAACGAGCCAACAGTGATTGCCCCGGAAACGTCGATAACTTGGCGGTATCTGGGGTGAATGTAACGATTCTACGCTTGAGGCGATAAAGCCTGGCTACTATTCTATTTGCGTTAAGGCACGCGAATCCCCTGCCCCAGCGATCGTGAAGGAATTTGACATTGTCCAAGATGCGTTACAGCCAGCTCGACGAAATCGTTGCGCTTCAACCCGGGATTCAACTTGTCGCCCGTCGCACACTGCACGCGTCGGAAGACTATCTTTCCGACCATTTCCCACGTTTTCCGGTGATGCCGGGGGTGATGATGCTCGAAGCATTGTACCAAGCGGCGATGTGGATGGTACGAACTGGCGAAGATTTCGCCTCGCCTCACGTTTTTTTGGTCGAAGCCAAATCGGTCAAGTTCGGTGATTTTTTAACGCCTGGGGAGACGTTGGAGATCAAAGCCGACAAGTTTAAGGAAGATGGACCGCTAGTGACGGTCAAGGCACAGGCGACAAAGGGCGATAAAGTAACGGTATCGGCCCGTTTGATTTTGCAGCGTTCCAGCAGCGATGCGAGCCCGCATAACAATGACGACGATACGCGACGGTTTGTTCGAGAGCAGTTCTTTAATATGTTTGGGGATCAGCCTGCTGTGATCCAGGCGATGACACAGTCGACATTGTAATTGCAATACAGCAAATCACTTTGATACACGTGCCGAAGAAACAGTCAAACGGCACATATTCGGAAAAACGAAAGGTTAAATAACGATGCCTACGCAAGACGAAGTCTACGAAAAGGTTCAAGCTGCTCTGGTCGACGCACTGGGTGTTGACGACGACGAAGTCACTCCCGAAGCGACGATGGTTGGCGATCTTGGTGCCGAATCGATCGACTTTCTGGACATCGTATTCAAGCTGGAAAAAGCTTTCGATATCCAAATCCCTCGCGAAGAATTGTTCCCTGAGGACATTTTGACCAACAGCGAATACGTCAAAGACGGCAAAGTCACCGACGAAGGCTTGGTCGAATTGAAAAAGCGGATGTCGTGGGCCGATCTGTCGAAGTTCGAACAAAACCCTCGCGTTCAAGACTTCGGCGATCTGTTGACCGTCAACGATCTGTGCAGCTACGTCAACTCGAAGGTCGGCGCCTAATTTAGGCCCGCCCCGGCGGGAGCCTCCGCTGGGAGTTGTTCGTTTGACCTGGTGAGCCGCCTGTGGGGCATGATGCTTTGTTTTGATAGCGTCATCGCCTCGCTCCGTCGCTCGTCCGGAAGCAGAGGGGCGAACGCAGTCGACCTCTGCAGCATCTCGCCAAACCGCGTCCCCCCTGGGGCGCGTTGGGACAGGAAATCGCGGGGCATTGCTGCCCCCGGTTGGAACAAAAATCGGTTTCTACCCGATTGCAAACGCTCGTTTTCTGCGACGCATCCTCGACGTGAGGTGCCAATCGATAGCGGTTGGGTCCCAGCGATTGGGTGTGTCGCCTGGACAGGCGAACGATGGGGCACCGCAGCGGCGGTGTTAGCGGGATTCGCCCGTCAAATGGCATCGAGGCCATTCGCGGAACAGCTGGCTGCCAGCGTGGAAGCTTTCATTTATTGACAAAGTGGCATAAGACATGCGTTGGTTTTGGATCGATCGCTTCACCTATTTCAAGAGCCGTGAGCGCGCCGAAGCGATCAAAAATATCTCGTTGACCGAGGAACCGGTCGACGAATATCTACCGGCGCACCCCGTCTTTCCCAACACGCTGATCATCGAAGGTCTCGCCCAGACCGGCGGGATCTTGGTTGCTGAATGCTTTGATTTTCAGCAGCGGATCGTGCTGGCCAAAGTCGGGCAAGCCAAGTTCCACAAACCGGCTCGCCCCGGCGATACGCTGCACTACACCGCCACGATCGACGATCTGCAAAACGATGGGGCGATGATCACCGGAACCAGTCACTGCGAAGGTGAACTGCAGGCGGAGGTGCAGATGTTGTTTGCCTTCCTGGACGAGGAACGCTTTGGCACCGGCCAGCTGTTCAATCCGGCCAATCTGCTGACGATGTTGCGGCTGATGCGATTGTGGGAAGTCGCTCAGGATGCCGACGGAAATCCGCTGCCCGTCTCCAAGAACCTCCTGGACGACGAATCGACTCCGGCGACCTAAAGCCGCCAGCGAATCTAACCCGGCTGGCGGAAGAGGTCCGATCACTGGTAGTCCCTGCGGCCACGCGGAGCCCCGAAACGATCGGGCTCCAGCGGGCGAGATCGCTCGAATCCGAGGGGAAACCCGAATACCAATCGACGGCAAGTTCGGCTACGCTTAAGTTTCGCACTTCGGTCTCGCGATTTTCCCAACCGGTAAACTCACGTTTTCAGCTTTGGATCAAAAGCTTCCAGAACAGCCGTCACGACGATCCCCGTCGCTTCGACCTATCGAAGATCGGCACGCTGTCTGAATCGCAAATCAAAAATCCAATCCGTCCAAATATTTGCATCTTCAAAGGTAACACCATGCGTCCACGCGTTGTCGTCACTGGCATCGGTATGATCAACCCCATGGGACATGATCCAACCACCGTATGGAAGGGCTTGCAGGAGGGTCAAAGCGGCGTCGGGTACACGACGTTGTTTAACGCCAAAGGTTTTCCGACCCAAATCTCGGCGGAGGTGAAGGGTTGGGATATCACCGAGACCGGCGAGGATCCCGAATTGTGGAAGCACCGCGGCCGGCACACCAAGTTTGCCGCCGGTGCCGCCAAGCAAGCGATCAGCGAAAGCGGAATCATGGATGCCGGCGTCGCGCCTCACCGCTTCGGTGTCTATTTGGGCAGCGGCGAAGGAAATCAAGACTTTGTCACCTTCACCGACATGATGTCGGTCGCGATGGAGGGGGGCGAATACGATATCGCCAAGTTCCTACAGAAGGGGTTGGAAGTCCTCAATCCGCTGGTCGAACTGGAACAGGAACCGAACATGCCGGCGGCCCATCTGGCGGCGATGTTCAACGCGCAAGGCCCCAACTACAACTGCCTGACAGCTTGTGCAGCCAGCAGCCAAGCGATCGGCGAAGCGACCGAAATCATCCGTCGCGGCGATGCCGACGTGATGCTTTCGGGTGGCACGCACAGCATGATCCATCCCTTTGGCGTCACCGGTTTTAACCTGCTGACGGCACTCAGCGAAAACAACGCCAACCCAACCGCAGCCAGCCGTCCGTTTGACGCCCGTCGCGATGGGTTTGTGCTAGGCGAAGGGGCGGGAATGGTAGTGCTCGAAGAACTCGAACACGCCCGTCGCCGTGGAGCCCCGATCTACGGTGAGATCCTCGGTTACGGAACGACCGCCGATGCGTTCCGGATCACCGACATTCCACCCGATGGCCACGGTGGAATTGCCAGCATGCGGATGGCGATCAGCGATGCGGGGTTGAATCCCGAGGAGATCGATTACGTCAATGCTCACGGAACGAGCACGACCGTCAACGACAAGGTCGAAACGCTAGCATGCAAGCAGGTCTTTGGCGACAACGCCTACAAGACGCCGGTCAGCAGTACCAAGAGCATGATGGGGCACTTGATTGCCGCAGCGGGCGTGACCGAGATGATCGTCTGTTTGCTAGCGATTCGCGACAGCGTGCTGCCACCGACGATCAATTATGAAAATCCCGATCCGCTTTGCGATCTGGATTATGTGCCCAACGAAGCGCGGCAGGCCAAAGTGAAATATGCGTTGAACAACAGCTTCGGTTTCGGCGGTCAGAACGTGACCCTCTGCTTGGGCAAGTTCGAAGCTTAAGCCCAAAGAACGATCGATCGCGGTGGGCGGTGTCGCCCGCCGCAAGTGCTTCAATCGTCGTTAGCGGCCGCTGCGCAAGGACTTCTTCAGCGTGTTGGGCGTAATGAAATCGCTCAACTGATTTTCGATACGCTCGAGATCTGCCTCGATCCATTGAGCCAAAGCGCTGGTATCGGCTTTGTCTGTCCGCTCGGAAAGCTCCGCCCAAGTCGCTTCGATGGGGAGCGAGGTGGCGGTTCCGTTTTTCGGATTGGAATAGATTGGCGACATAATTCGTCTCCCGGTTCGACAGTCCCTAGTATCGTTTATCGGCATAGCCGCGGTTGCGGTCGATGCCAATTAAGACCGATTCTTCTGAATAAAGGTTCGGAGCAATCAACGTGCCACGGCGACATGGCCATTCTTGCTGAGAACGCTTAACTCCTTTTGCTCTGCCAAGTTAAGTCAACTTGCCTATTTTCTGACGCGTTTCGCCGCGCTGCTTTTTTAGGACGCAAACGTCTCAAAAAGGCAGCATTGTCTCTTTAATACGGCTTCCGGCGTGCCAGGGTTCCCTCTCCTTTCCCGAACTTAATCGAGTTCGCTCAGCAAACCAAAAGAACTCTGCGTCAAATCAGGCTTTTCCCTTGGAAGGACGGGCAATTGTTCCGACCTGGAAAAATTTTCGGTTCCCTTCACCAAGATCCCCGCCGCGGCGGCGAACTACTGGATGAATGGAACATGGATCCTTGGTGGGGTCGCAAGAATTCAGGGAATGCAAAGTCAAATTTAGATAGAGAGTAAGTGTGATGATTAAGAAAACCCTAGTTGGCGGTAGCCTGGCCCTGTTGCTTTCTGGGCTCGTTTTTGGGACCGGAATGTCGAGCTATATTAAGACCGGGTTCGGTTACGCTCGCGATGCGGTCAAAGATGTCGTCCCGGTAAACGTGGAAATCGATCGTGCCCGTCAGATGATCGACGACCTGCAGCCGGAGATCGCCAAGAACATGAAGTTGATCGCGTCGGAAAAAATCCACGTCGCAAAACTTCAAAAGCAGATCGATTCGAAGGCCGACATGTTGGCTTCGGCCGAACGCGACATCATGCGTTTGACCGCCGACCTGCAAAGTGGCGACACGCGGTTCGTTTACGCCAAGCGAACTTATAGTGCCGACCAAGTGAAAGACGATCTGGCCGGTCGCTTCAACCGATTCAAGACTCAGAAGGCAACCGTGGACAAGCTGCAACAGATGCTCACCGCCCGTGAGAAGACGCTGCAAGCGGCCAAGGACCGGATGGATGAGATGTTGTCGGCCAAGCGTCAGTTGGAAGTCGAAGTCGAAAACTTGCAGGCTCAATACGCAGCCAACCAAGTTGCACACGCTGCCAGCTCGCTGAACCTGGACGATAGCCATCTGTCGCGAACCCGCGATCTGATCGATAGCATCCGCACGCGGATCGAAGTCGACGAAGAGCTGTTGGCTGTCGACAATCAGTATTACGGTACGATCGAGTTGACCGAGGAATCGGACGAAGACATCTTGAATCAGGTCTCGACCTACTTCAACGGCGACCAACCGACCGCGGAAGACTCGGTTGCGATGATTCAGATCGACTGATCGACGGTGGGTGAAAGTCAATCGATGACCTGTGGCCCGGTTGTTAATCCAACCGGGCTGCCGTCGTGGAACAACGAATATTTAGCTGGTTCGACAATCGAGGTGAACAGCGTGGTGGAAGATCGACCGCACGACCGATCGCAAAGCGACCGCGGCAGCGATAGCAAGAACGCGCGGATGCTGTGGATCGATGGTGTGGGTGGCTTCTTGATCGTCGCCGGCGACGAGTGGTTGATCGGTGGTCCGGGAGCGGGTTCGTCGGTCGAGATCAATGTCCAAGGCGACCTCTCGCGGCGGGCAGCGGCCGTTCGCCGACAGGGGAGCGATTACGTGTTGCAACCGCTGGCCTCAACGCGTCTGCAAGGCGAACCGCTTGACCGCCCTACCCTGCTGCGAACCGGCGATCGGTTTCAACTGGGGAGCGTCGTCCAGTTCGAGTTTCAAAAAACGCATCCGCTGAGTTCTTCGGCGCGATTGAATTTGGTCAGCCGTCATCGCACGCAGCCCCGTGCCGACGGAGTGATTCTGCTGGCCGACACTTGCGTGATCGGGCCCTCTCAAGGGGCTCATATCCAATGTTCGCATTGGACCAGCGACGTGATCCTGTTTGTCTCGGGAGACGATTGGCGGATCCGCAGCGAGGAACCGCTGGTCGTCGATGGGACGCAGATCGGGCAGACGGCGGTATTGAGTCCGGACTGTCGGATCGTTGGAGAAACGTTGGCGATGTCGATGGAGCGGTTATGAAAAGCACGAAAAACGAGACGATTTGAATGTTTTGGCGCCCTAAACGCGAATCGATCCGGCCTGTTAACTCGGACCCAACTTCCGATGGCTCGGCGCACATCGGTGCTGCAACGACGCTGTCCGATAAGGAACTTAACGCGATGCCCGCATTAGCAGATAAAATAGAATCGACGCGATATGCTCCCAATCCGCTGGCCGACGAGGATTTGCGGAAAACAGGTTCAACGATGAAATTCACCTACGCCACCGGCGACCAACCCTTAAAGGGATACACGATCAAGCGTGGGATCGGTGTAGGCGGATTTGGTGAGGTCTATTTCGCTGTCAGCGGTGCGGGCAAAGAAGTCGCTTTGAAGAGGGTCCAACGCAACCTCGATATCGAGCTGCGTGGCGTCGGTCACTGCATGAATCTGAAGCATCCCAATCTGGTCGCGCTGTACGACGTGAAGTACGACGACAACGATCAGGCTTGGATCTTGATGGAGTACGTCGCCGGTGCGACCCTTCGCGACGAACTCGATCGCCACCGCCAAGGGCTCCCTCGCGAACAAGCCCTGCGTTGGTTCGGCGATCTCGCCGCCGGCGTCGCTTACCTGCACGACCATGGGATCGTGCACCGCGATCTGAAACCGGGGAACATCTTCGACGACGAAGGGATTTTCAAGATCGGCGACTATGGACTCAGCAAGTTCATCTCCTGTTCGCGCCGCGGTGGCAACACCGAAAGCGTCGGCACGTTCCACTACATGGCACCGGAGATCGGCCGCGGAGAGTATGGCAAAGAGATCGACATCTACGCCCTTGGGATCATCTTGTTCGAACTGTTGACCGGAGACGTTCCCTTCAATGGCGAATCGTCTCACGAGATCATCATGAAGCACCTGACCAGCGATCCCGATCTGTCGCAGGTCGAACCGCCCTTCCGCGGCGTGATCGCCAAAGCGTTGCAAAAGAATCCCGATGCGCGGCAGAAGAGCGTCGCCGAGCTGTTGGAACCGCTGGGGATGTTGCTCGATAAACATGGGCTCGCCCAACTCGATCCCGATGCCCACGCGCGGCCGATCCTCGCCGAATTGGTTTCCGATCCGGCGACGCCTCACTACGCACAACAAAACAATCCATGGAACCACGCTGCCGGACCGGCGATGAACTCTGGGCCGGTCCATAACGCGAAGAAGGCGCCGAGTGAACCGCTTGCCTTTGCCGTGCACAAGAGTGCTCACGATCTGAATCATTGGTGGCACGATCGCAGTGCCAACCCGTTGGGACGCTTGATCGTTGTCGTCGTTGCGGTGGTGATCCTGTTGATGAACTCCGCCTGGTTGCTGCCAATGCTGTCGCTGTTGGCGATGCTCTACATTCCGTATTACGTGATTCGCACGATGGTCTTAACTAATCAACGACAGCCCAGTTATGCCGCGGCGCATGCGGCAGCTGTCAACGCCCAGCGGCGACAGCAGATGACGCCGACGCGGCAGCAGTGGCGGATGATGGCCCGCCGCGAATTGGCTGACAAATCACTTCGCACCCGCGCCGCGGAACTGACCGAATCCTGGGCAACCGCCTTGATCGTGCTGGGTGTTTTGGGCTGGGTGGCGACGATGTTTGGCATCGCCGAAGGAGATGGCGGAGCCCGTGCGATCGCTCCTTTTGCTTGGGGTTCCGCGACGGCGCTTGCCGGCGCTTGGTTGATGCTGGGCTTGGGCAAAGCCTGGGAGAGCGACGAAGCCGAAGGGCTGCCGCGACGCATCGTTCAATTGGGCGTGGGAGCTGTGGTTGGCGCGATCGCGTATGGCTTGGGACGCGGGTTGATGATCCCGATGGATTCGGGATTCGATCTGGATCGCGTCGCGCTGGATCTGCCTCGTCACATGTATTCCGGGTCGGGTGAGATCCTGTTGCCAGCGATGATGGCTCACTTCGCAGCGATCTTTTTCCTGGCTCGCTGGTGGCGAGCGGCCGATCCGCTGCGAGTTCGCCGGATGAGTATCTGGTCGATCGCGGTCGTTGTCGTTGTCGCCTGGTTGGTCAACCAAGTGATCCCTGTGCCACAACCTTGGGGCATGCTGACCGCCGCCGCGATGGTGATCGCCATCCAGATGGCAGCGGTTTGGAAAAACCCCGCCCACCGAATCGCGCGGGTTCACGGTGCGTGATGGCAACCGCTTCACGTCCCTTCGTGAATCGTCGTCTTCGATCGGTGTTGTGATTGAAAAAACGTCAGGAGCTCAAAGAGCCATGTGGATATCAAAAACGAAATCGCCCTACCTCGCCCTGCTGTTGGCAACGATGTTTGGCTTTGTCATGGGCGTCGCGTCGAGCGGCATCGCCGACGAAGTGGACGAGCCGAAGGAGCTGTCGAAAGTCGAAGTGGCGGCCGATGAGAAATCGGATTCAAAGCAAGAGGCAAAGTCAGAATCGAAGCCGGAGCCGAGCGAAGACGATTCGCAGCCTCACGAACTCTCCACCGCTCCGCTCGATTACCCGATCTATCCCGAAGACCGACCGATGTGGGTCGATCAACCCGATAAGATCGGCGACGACTGGGCTGAACTGGTCGTCCAATCGGTTCCTAGTTTGTCGGCCGATTCGAGTCGCGAGAGCCTGCTGCAACAGCAGAAGATCGCGTTGATCGCTTACATCGATCAAGCCCTCGGTTTTCCCGGAGCGGGCGAAAAGATCGCCGTGCCGGCCGAACAGATCGCGTCGGGGCTGGTCGATCCCGATCGGACCTACAACGGCAAACTGACGACCAGCACCGGCGAGATGTTCCAACACGCGAGCGTCCTGGTTTTGGACGACGACTTCCATTCCGAGATCACGCAACAATGGCAGGCTTTGGAAGTTGGCCAACGTTTGAAAGGGCTCGGCGTGTTGGCTGCCTTGGCTTTGGTGGGGCTGTCGGGACTGACGGTGCTGCTAAAATCGATCTCGCCGCGGTCCAAAGTAGGACACGACGACAAAACCGCGTTGGCATAAAACCGTCGCCGCACGGCATCGCGATTGTCGAACGATTCGCCGCAACGCCCTACTCTTCCTTCGATCCTAAAACCTAAGTTTGATGATGTCCGAAACCCAAGCCAATTCGCTGCTCGTGAGTCGCATTCGCGAGGGAGACCAGCGGGCGTGGGAGGATCTGATCGATCGCTACGAAGGCCGGTTGTTGGCGTTTGCGGAGAGTCGGATCCGGAACCGGGCGGCCAGCGAAGACATCGTGCAGGAAGCCTTTATCGGCTTCCTGACCAGCCTGCCGAACTACGACGGGGCGCGGCCGTTGGAGAGTTATCTGTTTTCGATCTGCGCCTACAAATTGACCGACCACTTGCGTCGCGAGGGGCGTCGACCGGCGATCTCCTTCTCCGCCACCGGATCGCAGGGATCGTGGGATCTCGCCGGGACCGCTCGCCCGGCCAGCTCGATCGCCCGCAGCGGCGAGCGGCGGAATCTGGAGGAGACAGCGGTTCGGGAGGCTCTCGAATCGCAAATCAAACATTGGAAACAACGCGGCGATTGGAAGAAGCTGCGATGTCTGGAACTACTGTTTGTCCGCGGCGTCGGCAACAAACAAGTCGCCGAGGAATTGAATCTCAACGAACAACAAGTCGCTAATTACAAGAGCGACTTTCTGGTGCGGGTTCGTACTCTGGTCAAACGCATGAACCTCGACGAAGAGGTTTTTCCAGAGCTGGTTGGGGATTGATCGGTCGGGTATGGAAGAGGATCCGGGAACGGTTTGCCCATGTGGGAACGTTGCCGTAGAATCGGCAACCCGTTGGCGTAAAACGCCAGCCGGCAAAGCGTTGCGGGTGCGGTCGCAAGCCACTTCACTTGGCTAGGTCGCCGAATTTGGGTTGGGCGTTTGTAGCTCGGCGGCGAATGGACGCGACGCTTGGCCTGCTTCCGAGCCTCCCATTCACCCGATGAAATGCAATGCAATCCAAGTTTCCTATCTTGATCCTGTGGCTAGTTTCATCGTTGACGAGTCTCTGCTCGGCACAGGAACCAGCCGGTGTCCCCAATGCCCGCTTCCAACAGGCGGCCGATCGAACGTTTAAGGCCTTCGACCGCCAGCACGAACAGACGTGGCAGCGGCCCTTCTTCTTCATGCAAATGGCCGATACGCAGTACGGCTTCTTCAGTGGCAACAAGGGGTTCGATCAAGAAGTCGATCTGGTGCGCCGGGCGGTCGAGCATATCAACCGCCTGCGGCCGCGGTTTGTGATCGTCTGTGGCGATCTGACAAATGCGACGCCAGAGCATCCGCGTTATCGCGAACAAGTCGCGCAGTACCATCGCGACTTTTCCGAAGTCGATGCGGAGATCCCGTTGGTCTGTGTGTGTGGGAATCACGACGTCGGCAACCGACCTACTGCTGAATCGATCGCCCGTTACAAGGAAAACTTTGGTGACGACTATTTTTCGTTTTGGGTCGGCGGCGTCTGCAACATCGTCCTCAACTCCAGCGTCCTCAAAGATCCCGAAGGGGCCCCCGAGGTCTTGGCCGCTCAGCAAACGTGGCTCCAGCAACAACTGCAAGAAGCGAACGCGGCAGAGGCGAAACACATCCTGATGTTTCAACATCATCCGCTGTTTCTGGCGGAAGAGGATGAGCCCGATCAATACTTCAACATTCCGCTGCAGCGGCGAACGCCTTTGCTGGCCCAGCTGAAGCAGGCCGATGTCCGCGCGGTCTTTGCCGGACACTACCACCGCAACGCCTACGGCACCGCCGGATCGATGGAAATGATCACCACCGGTCCCGTCGGCCGTCCGCTAGGGAAGGACCCGTCGGGCTTTCGCATCGTGACGGTGCATGAGACCGGAATCGAGCATCGATACTGGGGAATGGACGATGTTCCGGAGAAGATTGAACTCGAGACATCCGGCAACGCGCGATAGGTAGGCCACACTACGTGGTCGATCCCACATGGAACACGACTCGTCATCGATGGAAAATCCATATCGATAAATTGTTCTGTCGTTGTAGCCACCAGGCGGTGGGGCGTTAAACTCAATACGGTTCAACGAAGGATCCTCGGACCGTCGAAAGAACTAGCGACGGGATGTAGTGGACGAGGTTACGAGTCCTTTTGCATCCGACCAAATCGCTGGGACTCGTAACCTCGTCCACTACGCTTCGTTGAACGTTGGGGCGTTAAACTGACAACCTCGAAGACCCAAAAATCGAGGCGCAAACACGCCGCTCCAATGAAGTACGTCTCTTCGGGGCGCTGGCGGTGAATTCTCTGGAAAAGCATGGAGTGAGTGATGGAGCCGCGCGAGGCAATCTTGAAAATTTCCGCCGCCATGAATGCGGCGGTGATCGGCCAGCAAGAGGTGGTGGAGCGGATCCTGATCGCGCTGTTGGCCGACGGGCATGTGCTGATGGAAGGTTTTCCCGGCACGGCAAAGACGCGGTCGGTCAAGACGTTGTCGAAGCTTGTCGAAAGCGATTTCGGCCGCGTCCAATTCACTCCCGACCTGCTGCCGTCGGACGTCACCGGATCGGAGATCTACCGCGAGCAGGATGGATCGTTTGAGTTCCAACCTGGGCCGATCTTCGGCAATCTGATCCTCGCCGATGAGATCAACCGGGCTCCGGCAAAGGTTCAATCGGCGCTGCTCGAAGCGATGGAAGAACGCCAGGTGACGGTCGCTGCCAAGACGCACGCGTTGCCCGAGTTGTTCCTCGTCCTGGCGACGCAAAACCCGATCGAGCAAGAGGGAACGTACCCGTTGCCCGAAGCTCAGATGGACCGCTTCCTGTTATACGTTCGCGTCGATTACCCGGTCGGCGAAAACGAAACCGCGATTCTGCGGCTGGTCCGTGGCGAGAAGTCGGGTGCAGCGGCTGAGCCGATCGCACCGCTGTCGCAAGAGGTGATCTTCGCCGCCAGAAAAGAGGTCTATGCGGTGCACGTCGCCGAGCCGGCGGAGAAGTATATCGTCGACCTGATCCTCGCCACGCGGAATCCGAAACAGTACGGCGATCAACTGGCGCGATGGATTCGATTGGGAGCGAGCCCGCGGGGAACGTTGGCACTGGACGCCGCAGCGCGAGCCCACGCTTGGTTGCAGGGGCAGGATTTCGTCTCGCCCGACAACATCCGCGCCGTCGCCGCCGCCTGCTTGGCGCATCGCATCCACTTGACCTACGAAGCCGAAGCGGCGGGGGTCACGCGGGGCGAAGTGATCGAAGAACTGTTGAAGAACGTCGTCCCTGTGTGAGCCAGCCGATGAAAGCCCAGGTGACGATTACGCTCGAAGACTTGATGATGCTCAAAGCCGATGCGCGCGGCTTTTCGCTGACGCCTCGCCAGCCAGTCGGTTCGCTGCTGGCCGGTCGGCACGCTTCGCGGCTGCGCGGACGGGGGCTGATGTTCGAAGAACTGCGTCATTATCACCAAGGGGACGACATCCGGTTGATGGACTGGAAAGCGACAGCACGGCTGCGATCGCCCCACGTCCGCGTCTATTCCGAAGAACGCGAGCGCCCCGTTTTGATGGTCGTCGATCAACGGTCGCCGATGTTTTTTGGCAGCCGCCGGGCGATGAAGTCGGTCGCGGCTGCAGAGGTCGCGGCGCTGGGATCTTGGCGGGCCTTGGACAGTGGCGATCGCGTCGGCGGTCTGGTATTCAACGACCACGAGATCGCCGAGGTGCGTCCGCATCGCAGCCAAAATCGCGTGCTGCAATTGTTCCACCAAGTCGTCCGATTGAACGGTCAGCTCGCCGATCCGAGCGCCAAGCAAAACGAAACCGCTGCGGTCGATCAATCGATCCAACTGAACGCCGTTCTGGAACATGCGCTGCAGGTTGTGAAGCACGATCATTTGGTCGTCGTGATCAGCGATCTGGACGGTGCCGACGACCAGACGCAACAACTGACCAGCCGGTTGGCGGCACACAACGATGTCTTAATCGTGGCGGTCTACGATCCGCTGGGGATCTCGATCAACGGGGCTCCAGGAATGCTGGCCCATGATCGCGGTCGAGTTTGGGAAATATCGAAAAGCCCCGGTTTTCGGGACGAGTTCCAAGCCACGTTTCAACGGCTGCTGGATCATTGGAAAGAGATCTTTCACGGCTTGCGAGTCCCGGTGTTGCCGATCTCCACCGCCTTGCCCGTCGCTCCGCAAATTAGGTCCCTCTTTGGCAATCAATCACGGTAACGATGGACGACGCAACTAGCCTAGACCGTTTGCACGATATCGTCGTTCCGCCAGAGGTCCCTTGGTGGCCGCCGGCTCCGGGCTGGTACGCCGTGATGATCCTGGTCGCCGCAGGCGTGTTGGCGATCGCTTATCGTTCGTGGCGTCATTGGCAAGCGAATCGCTATCGGCGGGCGGCATTGCAGGAGTTGCAGTCGGCCGATTCGGCGGCTGCCGTATCGGAGGTCTTGCGACGAACCGCGCTGGCGATCCAACCGCGTGGCGAGATCGCCGATCTCGTCGGTGATCGTTGGGCGACTTGGTTATCCGAAGCCGCTCCACTGCCGATGCCGCCCCAGGTCCGCGAGCAATTGGCATCGGCGATCTATCGCAAATCGGAAACGACCGACGAACTGAATTCGCTGCGGGAATACGCCAGCGGCTGGATTCAAACGCATGAGATTCCGGCCGCCACGAACTCATTGCCGGAGGACCGCCACGGATGCTGACCTTCGACTACCTCTGGGTTTTCCTGCTGTTTCCCCTGCCGTGGTTGTTGCGCGCGTTGCTGCCGCCACGCCAGTCACAACAGGTATCGGTACGTGTTCCCTTTGGCAATCGCCTTGCCGAAGCGATAGGCCGCAGTCCCGTTGCCGTGATCGCTGCTGCAGCGCCGACGCGTTGGATTCTGCCAGCGATTCTCTGGACGCTGGTCCTCGCCGCCGCGGCGCGGCCGCAGTGGATCGAGCCGCCGATCACCAAGGAACTGCCAACGCGCGATCTACTGCTGTTAGTCGATCTGTCGGGATCGATGGACCAAAAAGATTTTACGAATAAGAGCGGTCAGAAAGTCGATCGGCTGGCGGCGGTCAAAGAGGTGCTGGGAGAGTTTCTCGACCGGCGTCAGGGAGATCGCGTCGGGTTAGTCGTCTTCGGCGACGCGGCTTATTTGCAAGCTCCGTTTTCGACCGACCTCGAGTTATCGCGTCGCTTGTTGGACGAATGCCAAGTCGGCATGGCGGGGCCGCGGACTGCGTTGGGAGACGCCATCGGCTTGGGAGTTGGTTTGTTTGACGAGAGCGATGCGCAGGCGAAGACGATCATCGCGCTGACCGATGGAAACGACACCAAGCGCAAGATTCCGCCGATCGAAGCGGCACGCGTCGCGGCGCAACGCGACATCCACATCCATACCGTCGCGATCGGCGATCCGACGACGGTCGGCGAGGATGTACTGGACGAACAAGCGCTCCGCGACGTCGCATCGGCCACCGGCGGGTCTTACTTTTTTGCCGCCGATCGGAAGAGCTTGGTGGGGATCTACGACGAATTGGACAAAATCGAAACTCGGAAAGTCAAAACGGTCAGCCATCGCCCACGCACCGATATTTACTACGTGCCGCTAGCGGCCTGGTTGCTGCTGTCGATGGCCAGCAAATTTGCCGCCGCACTCTCCCGCCGGACTCCGCCGGAACTGGCCGCCCAAACGACAAGGGTCCACGTCAATCCGATCACTGGCAGTTTGGAGGTCGACGGATGATGGGACTCTTGCACAACTTTCATTTCGTCCGCCCACTTGGCCTGGCGCTGATTCCAATCGCGTTTGCGGTCTGGTGGTACTGGCAGCGACAGCTCGATCCGCTGCGCGGTTGGCGGCAACAGATCGATCCCGACCTATTGGAAGCGTTGGTTGACGATCGCGATGCGAAGCGCGATCCCATGCGTTACGCGATGGTGGCCGCTTGGATCGTCGCCGCGATCGCGATCGCGGGCCCCACTTGGAAACTGGAACCCAATCCCTTCGCCGAAGACGCTCCGCCATTGATGATCGTCTTAAAAGCGGGCGAGAGCATGTTGAAGACCAACCCTTCGCCATCGCGGATGGAGCGTGCTCAACTGAAAATCGCCGATCTAGCGAAGGCTCGCAAGGGAGACCCGTTGGGCCTGCTCGCTTATTCCGGTTCGGCCCACCTGGTCCTTCCGCCAACGCAAGACACCGCCGTGATCGGCGAGATGGCGGCGGAGATCAGCCCCGACGTGATGCCGGTTCCCGGGGATCGATTGGATTTGGCGATCGCCGCCGCGGGCGAGTTGCTGCGCGAACAGGGATCGGGGGGATCGCTGTTGGTCGTCGCCGATTCCGCAGAGATCGATCCGTCGGAAGTGGTCAAAGCTCATCAATCGGTCGGATCGCCACCGACGGAGTTCCTTGCTTTGACCGATCCCGATTCGGCGGAGACGCAATCGCTTCGCGACGTCGCTGCGGCGATCGGTGGTTCGGTCGAATCGCTTTCGATCGAAGATGACGACATCCAACAGATCTTCCGCTTCGCTCAACGCCGCGCCGCCGCAGGCGTCTCGGGCGAGAGCAATCGTTGGCAGGAGGCCGGTTATTGGTTGACGCCGCTGTTGGCTTTGCTTGTCGCCGTATCGTTTCGACGCCAAAAATCTTCGCAGCCCAAGGAGTAGAGCGTGATGATTTGGAAAAGCGGAGCTGCCGTGGTCGCCATCTCTTGGATCGGTCTTTGGATGACCGGCGATCAGCATGGCGATCGCTTGATGCGAGCGGAAAAGTTTGCCGACGCAGCGGTCGTTTACAACGATCCGATGCGACAGGGAGTCGCTTGGTATCGCGCGGGGGAATTCGAAAAAGCGACTCAATCGTTTGCTCGCGTCGCAACGCCCGAAGCGCAATTCAACCAAGGGAACTGCTGGGTGATGCTGGGCAAATACGACAAAGCGGTCGCCAGTTATGATCAAGCGATCAAGCAACGCCCCGATTGGACGCAGGCGCTAGAGAATCGCGACCTCGCCGCCGCGCGGGCCAAGATGCTCGAATTGAAAGGGGGCGATCTGGGCGATCAGCAGGTTGGAGCCGACGAGATCGTCTTCGACAAAAAGAAGGACGATCAGGGACAGGAGACCGAAATCGCCGGGGACCAAGCGGCGTCCGATGCCACGGTTCAAGCGGTCTGGTTGCGCCAAGTGCAAACCAAACCGGCCGATTTCCTGAGGTCAAAGTTTGCGTTCCAACAAGCGGAGCAGGACGCAGGAGGGACGCAATGAGAGTGCCGCGTGGAATGCTGTTTGGGCTGGTCGTGATCGCACTCTGGGCGATGACCTTTGCCGCCGCGGCGCCGGCGGCGGATGGCGATCCCGTTTCGATCGACGTGCCGAACAAAGAGGCTTGGATGGGACAGCGGTTGCCCATTTATGTGCAGCTGCGCGGCAACGGTCCGTTTGTTGGAGCCGCTAGTTTTTCGATCCCTGAGATTCCCCGAGCCCTGTTGGTGAAGGTCGGCAGCCCGGTCGTCTCGTCGGAGGAAAAGGGGGACACGTCGTGGTTCATGCAAACGCACGAGTTCGCGTTGTTCTCGCAGGCAGCCGGAAAAGTCACGGTTCCCGCCTTTGAAGTCCGCTTCACCCACCGCGACGGCTTCACCGGTCCGAACCAGGAACATGTGGAACAGGTGCCAGCGACCGATTTGCAGATCAAGCGGCCGCCGGGATTGCCGGAGTCGGTCTTTCTGGTGACGACCGAAAAATTGGAGATCACCGAATCGTGGACTCCCGAACCGGGATCGGCGGAACAGGGAGATGTTTTCCGTCGCACGATCGCTCAGAGTGCCCAACAGACATCGGGCATGGCGCTCGCTCCGCCACCCACCACGGCTCCCGAAGGAATCAGCGTCTACGTCGGCAAACCGACCGTCGACGACAAAACACAGCGAGGGGAGTTTAGCGGCACGCGCAGCGACACGATCACCTACATGCTCAAAGGGTCGGGGACGCTCACGATCCCGGGAATCAAATACATCTGGTGGAATCCGAAATCAGAGGAGTTTGGAACCAAGACGCTTCCCCCGGTGACGTTCGAAGTGGCTGCCGCACCCAAGCCAGCTCCCCCGCCTCCTCCGCCACCAAGTCGGATGCGAATCGCTTTAACTGCGTTTCTATCCATTGCACTGTTAGGACTCGCGATCTGGCAGTTCGATCGGATCCGATCTTGGACTAAGAGCGTATGGCGGCGGTTGAATCCCGCCGATCGTGTCGCCGCGCGACGTCTGATCCGAGCCTGTCATCGCAACGATGCCGCGGCTGCCGAAGCGGCATGGGCCGACTGGCAAAATACTCAGCCTGCAAGTTACCAACCCTCCGCCGAACTGTTCGTCGCCGCGGCGGAACTGCATCGCATGCGCTACGGTCAGCGCGGCGAAGGGTCAACTGCGTGGCAGGGGCAATCGCTAGCTCAAGCGTTCCGCAAAGCGATCGATTCCCAGTCGGCTCGACGCTGCGATCGTCAACGATCCCTTCCGGCGTTAAATCCTCGCGCCGTCGAATGAAGGTCTGGCGACCTCGCACGCTGTTGGGAAACACGTCGGTATCAAACGTCGTCGCGCGACATGGTGCGGCGGAGATGTTCGACTAGGCCGGCCAGTTTGGCTTCGGAAAGCATGTTGGCGTGCGCTCCTTCGACTTCGATCACGTCCAAGTCATCGGTGTCGAAGACGTTGCCCCATCCCATGTTGGGATCGGTAGCGTCCTGGCCAGGCCAATCGGCGCGGAACTTGGCACGGTAGAGTGTCGCCGGCCCTTGGGCGGCCGTAGGGCGATACTCATCCAACGCCGTCATATTCATGGCGGCAACTTTTGCGTAGTTTCCTTTGGCGTTGATGATTCGTTCCAACCGCTGTTCCATCGTGATCCAACCGAAACGATGCTGGATCGCGGCGACCAAACCGGTCACGCGTTCGGCAAGGTATTTCCAACGTTGACACCCGTCGCATTGCCGCGCAAAACGCAGATGGAATGCGAAGCGTTGATACAACGGCGCCAGTTTGGGCAGTCCGGTATAAGCATCGAGAATCGCAAGGGTCACCTGTTCGCCGGCACGACGCAATTGTTGAGAGATCTCATACGCGACGACTCCGCCAAACGAAAATCCCGCCAGATGATACGGTCCGTTTGGCATCACACGACGGATCTCTTGAACGTGTCGGCTGGCGATCTCTTCGATACTTGTGCAGGGGGAACTATTGCCATCGAGGCCGTAGGGCTGCAGCCCATATACGGGACGATCCTGCCCGATGGCGGCCGCCAAATCGCGGAAGTTGAGTAGATGGCCGTCGATTCCGGGCAGACAGAAGAGCGGAGCCGCCGTCGACGCGGATTGCTGCGGATCGATCCGCATGACTTCGTTCCAGCAGCCCTCGACCCGATCGTCGTCCTGACGATACAGTTCCGCCAGCTTTGTGACGGTAGGACATTCCACGAGTTTCGTGATCGACAACGCCTGACCAAATTCGCTTTCCATCCGCGCGAACAGAAGGGCCGCCGCGAGGGAGTCTCCACCGCAATCGAAGAAGTTGCTGTGGGCGTCGATCTGGTCGGTGTCCAATACCGATCGCCAGATCTCCAACAGACGAGCGATCAGAGGATCGTTGGGTGTCGAAGCTTCCGTCGCTTGCCTTTCCGAAGCCTCAACCGATGGCGAGACCTTGGGCAAACGTTTGCGGTCGATCTTTCCACTGGCGGTTTTGGGAAAATCATCGACGATGCAAAACACATTGGGCAGCATGTACGCTGGCAACCGCGACTGTAAAAATTGCTTCAGGTCATCGACGCGGATCTCTTCCGAATCGGACAACACATACGCGATCAAATGACCGCCCAGGCTGCTGGGGTCGAAACAAACAACGGCTTGCTTCACGTCGGCGTGCTGGTTGAGCACCGTCTCGATCTCGCTCAGTTCAACGCGGTGGCCGCGCAGTTTGATCTGATCGTCATTGCGGCGGACGAATTCAAGTTCGCCATCCCAGTTGAGTCGACAGATGTCTCCGGTTCGATACATCCGATCGCACGCGGGGGTTGCCAACGGACCGCTCACAAAACGCTGCTGTGTCAGCGAGGGATTCTGATAGTAGCCGCGTGCGACGCAGGCGCCGCCGAGATACAGTTCGCCTTCGATTCCCTGAGGTAGCGGTTGCATGTGTTCGTCGAGAACCAGGGCAACGCAACGATCGATCGGTTTGCCGATCGGCGGAATCGCAGGCCACGTGCTCGGATCCGCCGCCAAACGATAACCGGTCGCGACGTGGGTTTCGGTCGGCCCGTAGTGATTCCAAAGTCGGCAGCCGGGTTGCTGTTGGAAGAACTTGCGCACCGCCGGCGTGATTTGCAACTGTTCTCCCGCTGTGATCACCTCGCGAAGCGACGCCTCTCGCGCCGAATCCCCCGCGATTTCACAAAGCGTTCGCAGCACAACAAATGGAACGAAGATTCGACCAATCTTCGCGTCGACGATGAACTTCCACAATCGGTGCAGGTCTTGTTGCCGATCTTCGCTTACCAGTTCCAACTGACCACCGCTGCACAGCGTCGCAAAGATCTCTTGAAAGGAGACATCAAATCCCAACGACGCAAACTGCAGCGTCTTGGTCGTTGGATCGGCCTGCGAGTTTTCCAACTGCCATGCGATCAGATTGGCGACCGCACCGTGAGGCATCGCTACGCCTTTGGGCTTGCCCGTCGATCCGGAGGTATACAGGATGTACGCCAAATTATCAGCCGACAGAGCGGGCAATTCGATGGTGCTGGCCGGATGGTTGGAAAAATCGAAGGTATCCAGCCGCAGAGTTGGCGTCGCCGATTCGTTAAGTTCCAAATCGTTGGTCAATCCCGTCAGCGTCAGCAAGACCTGCGGTTGGCAATCGTCGAGGATCTGTTTGCGGCGGTGCCGTGGCAGCGCGGGATCGACCGGAACGTAACACCCGCCGGCCTTCAGGACCGCCAAAACCGCGACCACCATCTCTGGCGACCGCGTGATACTGAGCGCGACCGGTAGATCGGGAAGCACTCCCAGTTCGATCAACCGCGATGCCAAGATCGTCGCGCGGCGATCGAGTTCCGCATAGGAGAACGTTTGCTCTTCAAAACAGACAGCCGTGCTGTCGGGGCTTCGTTCGACTTGGGCATCGAACAACGTCAGCACCGAAGGCGAAAGCCGACGATCCGAATCATCGCATTGTTCGGTCGCGTTTGGATCGCCCGTCGAAGCGCTGCTGCCGATCGGGCCTTGCAGCAGGGAAGCACGTTGCGATGCCGGAAGCATCTGCAATCGATCGACTGGCGTTGCGGGTGCTTCGACCGCGGCGGAGAGCAACGTCGTCAGATGTTCTCCGAAATGAACGATCCGTTCGCGGCAGAAGTTTTGGCAGCGGTACTGCAGATCGATTCGCAGGCTCGCGTCCGATTCGCTGGCAGCGATCAACAGATCGAACTTCGCGGTCTGCGTCTCCATCGGAACCCGACGCGCTTCGACACCCGTCAGCTCCAGAGAACAGGGTTCATTTTCGAGGACAAACAAGACGCGGAATGGCGACGTGCCGGTTCCCTGCGACGCGAAGATCTCTCGCTTCATCAACTCCAACGGATAGTTCTGATGCGCCATCGCCGAGAGGGTCGTTTCACGGACCTTCGTTTGCAACGCATCAAACGATTCGCTGGCGGCAAACTGAGTTCGCAACGGAAGCACGTTGATGAAATATCCGATCAGATCCTCCATCTCCGCCTCGGGTCGCGCCGCGACTGCCGATCCGACGATCAGATCCTGTTGCCCCGTATACCGAAACAGCGTCGCCTTGATCGCAGCCAACAGCGTCACGAAGAGGGTCGATTGGCGATTGGAAGAATACCTTCTCGCCGCGTCCAGCAAATCGCGATCGATCTGCAACGAGATCGTATCCCCCTCGGACTCCGCGGCGTCGGAAGGGTCGCGGGGCAGATCCAGTTGTGGCAATTCTCCCGACAATTGACGTTGCCAGTACGCGCGGTCGGCATCCAACAGATCGGAACCGTCCGCTGTCTGCTGCGCCAACGCGTAGTTGGCGTATTGGTAGGGCAACGCGGCGAGCGTTGGGCCTTTTCGATCGACGATCGCTCGATAGAAGCTGGCCAGATCGCGATGCAACAGATCGATCGAATGGCCATCGAACGCGATGTGATGTACCGACACGACCATCCGCGATTGGTTGGGGCTCAATTTAAAATGAGCCGCACGGATCGGGATTTGATGGTCGAGGTCAAAGCCTTCCGAAACAAAGGCCAGCGTTTGCGCATCGATCGTTTGTTGCCGCGTCGCCGAATCGATCTGTCCCAGATCGACCGACTCCACCGTAAACTGCGTCGGCTCGATCGGCCGCTGCGTTAAACCGGAGCTGGTTGGTGTATAGAGCGTTCGCAGGATCGCGTGGCGATCGATCAACAAGGTGAACGCTTGTTGAAGCGCCGACAGATCGACCTCTCCCACAAGGTCGTACACGAGGGGGATGTTGTATCGAGCGCGGTTCGATTTCAGGAAATGTTCGACCCAGATCTGCTGCTGTTGGTACGACAACGGAGCTTCATCGAGAGGCGTGCTGCCGATTTCGACGAGCGTGCTGGCCACTGGCTGCGGCGATTGGCGATGCGTCTCGATCCGCGATGCCAGTCGGATCGCGTTGGGAGAATTGGCCAGGATATCCCAGTACGGGATCTGGATTCCGAAAACGGTTTTGAGCCGACTGGCCAACGCCACGGCGACCAAAGAATTTCCACCCAGCGCGATGAAGCCATCGCGCGGATCGATCGGATCGCGATGCAACAGTTCGGATAAGATCTCGCAGACGGCCGCTTCGGTGGGATTGCTGGGCTGCTGCTTCGGGCTCGCTTCTCGCGTCGCCGTCGGGGAGGGCAAACCCTTGCGATCGATCTTGCCATTGGCGGTCAGCGGCAATCGATCTAGCGGGACCATGGCGGCGGGCAGCATATATTTTGGAAGACTTGCCGCCAGCTGGGTCTGCAATTCCTCGAGCGTCAGCTGTTGTCCCGATTCAAAGACCACATACGCGATCAATCGCGCACCGGCCTCTTCTTCGCTGGCGACGACGACCGCATCGCGAACGGCGGGCAGCTTTTGCGTTTCGGCATCGATCTCGCCGAGGCCGATTCGGTAGCCGCGGATCTTGACTTGATGATCTTGCCGCCCCAGAAATTCAAGGTTTCCATCTTCACCGTAACGACACAGGTCGCCGGTTAAATAAAGAGTGTCTCCGGGAGAGAAGGGATCCGGAATGAAGCGTTCTTGTGTCAATTCGGGTCGATTCACGTAGCCTAGAGCGACACCAACGCCTGCCAGACACAATTCACCCACCTCGCCGATCTTGCACAACTTTCGTTCGGCATCGACGACATAGCAGCGTTGGTTGCGGAGCGGTTTGCCATAGGGAATGCTCCGCCAATCGGGATCGACGCGATCGATCGGGTATAGAACCGTCCAGATCGATGCCTCGGTGCTGCCGCCCAACGAATACAGATGCGCTTTGGGGGCTGCGTGGCGTATGCGGTCGGGCAGCGAGACGGGAATCCAGTCGCCGCTGAGCATCACGCGGCGCAGGCTGGGCAAAGTGGTCGACGCGTCTAAGCTCGTGACGAACATATCCATCAAAGCCGGGACCGTGTTCCAGATCGTGACCTGATGTTGTTCGATCAACCTGCGCCAGCTGTGGGGATCACGCGATTGTTCGGGGGTCGGTAGAACAATCGCCGCGCCGGCGGCAAACATTCCAAACAGATCATAGACCGACAGATCGAAGCCAAGGGCCGACAACGCCAAGACGCGATCGGTTGCTTGCACATCGAAGCTCAAGTTGATGTCGCGAACAGTATTCACCGGTCCCTGGTGATTGAGCATGACTCCCTTCGGCTTGCCTGTAGAACCGGAGGTAAACAGAACATAGGCGAGGTTGGTTGGCGCGACGCTGGGCAAACAATCGATATTGCCGGTGGGCAGTTCATCGCACTGGACGAACGTCAGCCCGGGATGGTCTTCGAATCTTGCAGGATCGATATTTCCCACGACGAACCGGACCGCGGCGTCTTCGAAAAAGAAGCGGATGCGGTCGGCGGGAAACGTGGGATCGATCGGAAGGTAGGCTGCGCCAGCACGTAGGATGCCAAGCAAACCGATGTAGGCGTTGGGTGTCCCGTCGGCGACCACCGCGACCCGATCACCTGGAGAGACTCCCAATTCGATCAACCGACAGGCGACCCGTCGCGAGCGTTCTTCCAATTCGGCATAGGTCAATCGAAGATCGCCATGGATCACTGCGATGGCATCGGGGGTGTGCTTGCTTTGGGTCGTGAACAGCTCGTGCAGGCAAGGCGCATCGTCCCAGCGGTGTTCGGTCCGATTCCACAAGTCGACCAGTTGGTCATATTCGACTGGCGACAAACGCGCACAACACGACGACAAGGTACCCAGAGCTGGCGTTGGAACAACCGCATTGCCAAGCGACTCGGAATCCCTCAGGGTTCGAGTTGGGTGCATTGGCAGTCCTCTTTGGATCATTGTCATCGTGCCCTTCCGAATCGCAAAAAGTTAGAGCCATCGAAAGGAAAAGAAGCGGTTTGCGGCTTCGGCAAATGGAAGCCCTCGCAAGGGTAGCACAGAATTTGTGCCATTGGTCGTCGCCATGTGGTGGGATGGAGCGCCGCACCATTGCGAGACGACGCCAACAAACAGACTCAAGAAGATCGCGATCGTCGTGCCCATGACCAGGGTCAAGGCAACTTTGGGGCTGGAGGGGATCTTGGAATCGCTAGGCTGTTGTAAAACGCTGAGATTTGACAGATTTCCCAAACTCAACGCCACGTCCAACCGAGCGAGTTCGGAGCGTTTGGCGTAGTCTTGATAACTGGCGCGGGCCAAATCGAGTTTGCGTGAGATCTGCGCTAACGTAATTTCACTTTGATTGATCTCTTTGAGTTCTTCTCCCAGTTCGGCAATCTGTTGCGTCAAGATCGTCTTGCGCGCCGCCAACGAGTCCGCAATGGCTTGTTGATTGAGCAATGCCGATTCCATTTCACGTCGCGATTCATTCACGCCCATCGTGACCTGTGTCAGGACATGTTCGGATTCCAGTGTTTCTTGCGCGGCGGCAATTTGAGCGCGTGTTTGCCGGACTTTGGGGTGATCGGGTTGGTATCGTGAAACGAGTTCGTTTTCTACCATTTGTAACGAATACAGTTGCTCTCGCATTCCTTGGGCGGCACTGCTGGGCAACCCGGTGGTTTCGGACAACCGGACTCGGGCGGGCAGTTCATATATCATTTGCGTACGTGATTCGATTTCCCGAGTTACCGCTTCGCTCTTCGCGATCGTGTCCATCAAGGCATCTTGCAGCGATGCGATCTGTGCAATCTTGAGTTGCCGATGTTGTGTTAATTCGGAGACGCCCGTTTCGTTTTTGAACCGCAACAGTTCATCTTCCAGTTTGGCGACCTCTTCGGCTTGCTGTCGGGTTTGTGAGAGGAAGAAGTCGTTGGATCCGGCGGATTGGTGAACGCGAACCTGTGCGTCGATCGAGGACTCGATCACTTCTTGAAGCACCTCGGCAGCCAATTCGGGACTGATCGTTTCATACCGCAAACCAATGATTGCAGTGGAGCGCGGGTTGAACGTCACCAGTTGCTTTTCGAGCTTGGCGATCGCCGTGTCGCGTGGACTATCGACGTAGACGGGGCTGAGCGATTTGATGTAATCGAGATCGATCGGCAACCAATTTTTTTCCTTCCCATCGGTTTTCTCCAAGATGCGATCGATGCCCACGTTGTCGACCACGCGTTCCAAAACGTTCCGACTGTGGACCAGCGATTGCACCGAATGAATCTCTTTCTCACGTGCCTCTTGAACCGACACCGTTTGACCGACGGTCGCGGTAGGATCCAGACCGATGGTTTCTTTACCCAGCCGAATGAATAACTTAGCCTCCGAAGTGTATTTCAGCTTCAACTGGCCCAGAATGCCCACGGTGGCAACCATCACCAAAGCAAAGACGATCAGCATCTTGCCCTTGTTTTGCCAACAGGCTTGGACAAGATTTAGGGGGTTTGCTGCGTTGGGGGATTCAGTATTCATTGGGCTGACACTCCTGCGAGATTAACCAAGTTCGACGCGTTGTCGACTGGCAGATTCAACGAACCGGGGGTCGTTTTAGAAAAGGTTTGTTGAGGACGCCGACGACGGTTGACGACAAATTGCGCCCACTGGGAGTCGACAAAATTTGCGAGTTCTTCGCGGAACCGTTCGGGTCGGAAGCCTTCGGCATGTTGTCGCGTGGCCTTCAAATCAAAGTGATCTTGGTGATTCTCAAAGGTAGCGACGGCGTCCGCCACGCTTTGTGGAATCTGCTCCTCAAAGAAGCATCCAGTGACTCCTTCGACCACGGTTTCCAAGCTGCCCCCGCGACCATAAGCGATCACCGGCGTCGCACAAGCTTGGGCTTCGACCGATGTGATTCCAAAGTCCTCTTCGGCGGCAAACACAAATGCCTTGGCCCCCTGCATCAATTGGCTCATCCGTTCATGCGGCAGATAGCCCATCAATTCCACATTGGCCGGACAGTTTGCCTTGAGCGTCTTGTACATCGGTCCATCGCCCACCACCAACAGTTTGCGTTCTGGCATTAACCGGAAAGCTTCGACGATCAGATCGACCCGTTTATAGGGAACCAAACGCGAGGCGGCGATGTAGTAGTCTTCTTTCTTGTAGCTGGGCGCGAACGCATCGACATCGACCGGCGGATAGATGACTTCCGCCTGGCGGCCATAGCACTTCTGAATCCGGTTCGCGATGAATTGACTGTTGGCCACAAATGCGTCCACGCGGGTCGACGAGACATTGTCCCACAGTCGCATGTAATGCAAGATCATTCGGGTCAACAGACTCCGCACGCCCCAGGTCAGCTTCGACTCACGCAGGTACTGCGCCTGAAACTCCCAGGCATAACGGATCGGTGTGTGAACGTAACTGATATGCAGTTGATCGGGACCACAGATCACGCCTTTGGCAACGGCATGATTCGATGACAGGATGACGTCGTATGCGCTCAGATCCCACTGCTCCACCGCCATCGGCATCAAGGGCAGATAGTGGCGGAGGAACTTCTTTAGAAACGGCAACTTTTGAATGAAGCTGGTTGTCGGTTCTTTTCCGCGAAGGAACTTCTGATCTTCGGCGGACAAGATGTTGGCGACGGCAAACAGATCCGATTCGGGGTACTGCAGCAGCATCTGTTCCACCACGCGCTCGGAGCCTGCGTAGGTGGTTAGCCATTCATGAATCAGTGCAATTTTTTTCATGGGTTACTTCACAGAAGCTTCCAGAGGTTGAATAAGCGTTGGGACGGATTGCGTCGCGGCAACGGTGAGTGGTTGAAGGACCTGGAGCACTTTGGCCGCCGTCGCTTCCCAGCTGAAATCGGCGGCGCGGTTCAGTCCCGCCGCGATCAATGTTTGCTGCAATGTGGGGTCTTCGAGAACGCGGCGGATCCCAGCGGCGATGCTGTCCGGGTGGGTTTCAACCAGCACGGCGGCGTCTCCCGCCACTTCGGGTAACGATGTGACGTTGCTGCAGACCACCGGCGTACCACACGCCATCGATTCGATCACGGGTAAACCAAAGCCTTCATATTCTGAGGCCAAGACGGTCGCTTGAGCGCCGCGGTAGGCAGCGGCCAGTTGGTCGTCGGACAATTTTCCGAGAAAGTGAACGCGTCCGGCGATCGCTAATTTTTCCATCGTCGCGACGGTTTCCGCCGTCGCTTGACCGGTGATCGCCAGATCGACATCTCGGGTGCCGCAAATTTGTGCGAAGGCATGCAGCAGCCCACCCACGTTTTTGTGCGGGCGTTGGTTTCCCACGTACAGAAGATAGGGACGATGGAGATCGTGTTTCGGACCCGCGTGTGTGAATGCGCTGCCAACGCCGTTGTAGACCACTTCAATTTGTGAGGGATCGATTCTCGCCCAGTCGACGATTTCGCGTTTTGAGAATTCGGAGACGGTGAGAACTTTGTATGCACGCCGCGCCGCGGGGCGGATCACATGTTGACAATACAGTCGTTTGGCGAGGGATGCTTCGGCGGGATGATTCACATAGATCAAATCATGAATCGTGAACACAAACGATCGCTTCGCCAGCATCGGGGATGTCAGTGGCACATTGAAGCCGGGCGAAAAAAAGGCGCGGTCGGTATTCCACAGCATCCAACCCAACCGCAGACAGTCCAAGGGACTGGTCGGGCTACCGCCGATCGCCTGGTGATGCAGGCATGGCAGTCGATCGCCTAATTCACTGGCGAACCGTCCGATCCCGGTCGGGCTGATCCAGCGTGAATCGTAAATGAGATTGCGACTTGCGCTCATGATGCCGTCCTCGGTACGGGTTTGATCAACGTGGCTGCGGTGGCGGCGACAAGCACCGCAAGAATCATGAAGGTGAACGAACCGGCGGTGAAGTAGAACGTTCGCCACAGTTCAAAGAAGCCGTACAGTACGACGCAGCCGATCAGACACAGCAGGTTATCGGCGCGCCAAAAGTAGCTGCCAACAGCGGCCATCAAAAAGCTGGCCCATGCGACGACGGGAAACGCCCAAAAACCTAGATCGCCGTACATCTCCACAAATGCGGAGTTGGTTGTAAGTGTTTCATCGATATCCACATCGTGAAGGTACCACTGGGCGGCGACGCCGCCGGAATTGTCTTCAACCTTTAAAGCATCGGGATGTAGGAAGGTGGGTGTTGTGTATTTGATGAGGTTCCCCAGTGAACCACGCGAAGGTTGTTCGGCTGCCATCCGCGCCACGCCCATGCTCGCTTGAACCGGTGCGCCAACATAACGCTGAATCTCCAAGAAGGTCATTGCCAGGGGATTCTCGACTCCAAAGTAATCGCGGTAGCTGCCAGCGCTGCGGACCCAGGTGAAGGCGACAATACAGATCGCCAACCCGAGCGCCGCGATCGTGATCGTTCGCGTTTTCACGCGGCGAAGGTCATCGAATCGAATTGCCAAGCCACCGGAAAAGATGACCGCTTGGATAATCAAAATCCGCGCAGAGATCGCTGTTGCGGCGAGCATCAAGCACAGGTTCAAGATGTCCAAACGATTGACTTGGCGAAGGAAAACCAGCCGGTACAGCGCGTATCCACCCACCAGCGACGTCGTGTAACGCAAGGTGTACAGGTGGTTGTAGTTCGCGTACAGAGAATCCTTCAGCAGGTTGAACTGTTGCGTCTTGATCAATTCCACTACGGAGACGCCGTTACGAAGCGCCGCCATCCACGCACCCGCCACGCCAATAAAGGCCAGACAGGTGAGTGCCTTGTAGAAGACGGTTGAATCAAACGCGTCGCGTGCCATCACATTGAGACGAGGGAGCGACAAGGCAAGTCGTTGCCCCATCGCGGCACATGCAAAGATACATCCGTACCATCCGACAAGCACCATCAGGTTTCCCATCGACAATTCTTCGCGAATCCGATAGCCGGCAGCCCCTTCCATCGAAGGGCACAACCACAACAGACCGCCCATTGCCAGAAACGGCATGAATACCAAACACGGTTGCCAAACAATGGACGCCAAGGTGGCAACTCCATTGGTTTGTGTCGGTTCGGTTGGCAACGTGACAGTGGACATGAGGATGAAGCGGAGACGCGAGAGTGTACTGAAGTTGTGGATAGATTGGGAAACGATTATCGAGATTTGTGTGATCGGTGAACCATCGGTGGCTTAGGCGAATCACCCCATTGGAGTTCTGCCGAAGCTCTTACGATGCATCGTAATAGGACTTGTTTATTCCAATGAACCAATGTTGTTTGCTTTCTTGAACTTCGCTCGAACCGCGGCCAGAATTTCCCGCCCCGTCCGCAAAACCCGCACGTCCATGACGGTCCAGACTCCCACGGACCAACGGGCGGATAGACAAAAGCCGATGCATTGCAACGATACGATGGAGGTCCAAGCGATCGCCAAGCCCACGATGCCCCATTGCTGAGTCATCAAAACGCCGCTGATGAAGAGGCTGATCGAAGTGAAGATATTGATCGACAACGCTTTCATATGTTGCCCCGACATCATCAAGGTGAGTTCAGCCGCGCCGACACAAACGAAGACGAGTTGTCCGATACAGAGGATACGCAACACCATCGCCCCGTCCGCATAGAACGGCCCAAAGATGAACGCTGCAATCTGTGCGGGGAAGATCATGATCGGAATGCAAACAGCGATTGCGACCACCGCTGCGAAGGTTGCCGCCGAGCGTAGAATGCGTTGTAGATCTTGCAGGCGTCCCTGAGCGCGCAGTTCGGCGATCGATGCGATTACGGTCAGGTTCACCAGTTGCATCGGCATCCCGATCAACAACATCAATCGCCGCGCCGCCGCGTAAAGTGCCAATTGTTCGTGATCGACGATCGCCCCGCCAATCCAGATATCCGCTTGGCCGGTGATATAGGAAAGCCCCTGCGTGAGCATCAATGGCAAGCAGACGATCAACAACGTGGACATCGGCAACAGGCTGGAGGGCGTGCTACTTGGTTCGATCTCTGCCAACCGTGATCGCGCGATTTTTTGAACGCTGATGATCGCCACGGGGATCAGTAAGCAAAGTGAGATCGTGCAGAACACCATCACTTGTTCCAACGATGGAACGATCCATCGACTGACGGCAACGGTTGATCCTATAAATAGTAAATTGCACAACGGGCCGCCGAATTGGCCCGTTAAAAGGATCGACAATCGTGAGTCGTGGAAGCTGCGAAGCAGACTAGCGGCCAGCTGGATCGTCGCTGATCCGAGTACGCTCAGAGCGACCAAGGGGGCAAGCACCGCGAGGTTGGTGACACCAAACACCTGTTCGCCGGCGAAATGCAGGAAACCCCAACAGATCAGACTGCCCGTCAGGATCGACGCGACGGCTACCTTGGTTCCTTGGCGCAGTACCGCTTGAGCTCCCGCAACATCGTTCAAACCGATCCGTTCGGAAACGAATCGAACCATGCCCGCGTTGAGGCCAAACATGGCCATGAAACCAGCAAAAGTTAAGATGCTGGCCAGCAGAAAGAAGACACCTACGTCGGCTGGAGGCAACACGCGGGCAAGCACCACGTTGATTGCAATCGCGGTTCCAATCCCCAACAACCGACCACCAACGACCCAGACGCTCTCACGGAACAGACGCTTTTGAGTTCCTTGAAGTCTCGACCCAAGATGGCGCTCGTTAGACGACGCGTCGGACCCTGTCTCAGCAGACCTACCGTCGGGGTGTCGCTGCGGTGGTTGCGCATGCGATGGACCAGCGGTCGCCGAATCCGGCGGCATCAGCATCGTCGCGTTTTGCAGTTTGTCACTCATCAAGTTAAATCGGTTCCCGCGTCACTCCACCACCGGATATCGTGGACATCCAAACACCGGGGCTCTATCTTGCATGGAACCACGGCATTTCGAACGCGGCTGCCGCAGATTCAAAACGATTGACGGTTGTGCCGACTGCGCAACTGAGAGAATCCGTGTATCCGAACCCGCTTTTTGGTTCGCGAAACGTACGCCACCCCCAAAGTGATGAGGGATGCGATTACCACATATTGGGGTGAGCCTGCCGCAATCGATGCATGGCTTCGCATCTGCTGGATGTTTGGCATTTAAGAACGAGGCGCCGAAATGCCGGTATTGAGCGGACCCGAGTGTCGCCCCGAACGGGGCCGTTTGGCGTGGCGGCCTCCAAGCGGCCCATTTGCAGCTCTTGCAGGCAATGGTTGTTCACGGCTGAGACAAGGGAAGCGAATCGGACTAGGCAGTCACTCTCGAAGGCTGGCTCTGTAGCCAACGGTCCCCCAGGTTGTTTCAGCGCGGCGACATCGATCTATCAGAATACGCCGATTGGGGACGAAACATGTTTTACGAAGTTGCGTAAAGGAATCAAAGTGTTGGAGGGTTCGTCTTGTTAGGCCTTGTGTCGAATCAAAACCACTGTATGGTGAAGTGATAGCCTGCGCGAACAGATGCATCAATGAATGACGCGTTGTAGGTCGATGCTCGCGGCAACCGCATCTTGGTGTCCGCCCATTCTTCTGACCGTTGCCAATCGCAACGCATGAGTTGGCAGGAGCGTCGAAGACTCTCTTTTTCAGATCGTTCGCGGTGGTTTGCTCTTTCGCCAAGGAGGCGACGATGATGGATTGTGCTGCTGCGATGCCTCGTTATGTGTTGAGGAAGGGCCTTCACCCGCTTGGTCCAGTGGTGAAGCAGATGCCAGGTGAGCCCGCGGTTTCCGCCATTTTCGCGTTTTCCAGCAAGCCGCAATACGACGCATTCCTGCGGGCGGGCACAATTCCTTTGACACCTTATCCACTGGTAAAAGGTTTTCTGCAAAATCAAGACGATCTTGAAGTGCTGCATTTGATGGTGCTCGATGCAAATTCACCCAATCAGTCGGTCATTTATGCAGCCACGTTCCAGGCCGCTTTAGAAGCATTGGAACAGAAGCACGTGACGGTCCTACCGACGTATCATTTGATTCGCGATGAGAAATCGGACGCCTACCGCGTGCAATCGCCTGAGATAGTTATTCGTCAATCGGTCCCCTAGAGCCACAAGCCCTTAAACCGACGTTTCTTTGCAATTTCCGATCGAGAAGAGGACTTTCAAAAACATCGAACTTAATGCCATTGTGGAGGGCTAGTCTATGACCCAAAGACTGCGAGCGACGTTGTTGCTGCAACCGTCGGACATCAACCCGTCACAATCCGGATGGGAGGTTGTGGGGGTGATGAATCCCGCAGTCACCATTCAGGGAAACGACGCCGTCATGTTGGCACGTGTCGCGGAGACGACTCTCGAACAGCGACACGGATGGACCCCGCTGCCACGTTGGGGCTGCGACAGCACGGCGACGGTGGATTGGGTTTGCGACGAGGATTTGCAAAAAATAGATGCTCGGGTTGTTATGGTCAGCAAGACCGGCAATCTGCGTTTGACTTCGGTTTCGCACTTCCAAGCGTGGCGCCGTTCGCTTGAACCCGAGGGCCGGTGGAAAGCTGTCGCATTGGTTTTGCCATCGGGCGCGACGGAAGACTATGGAATCGAAGATCCTCGAATCACAAAGATCGACGACACTTATTGGATCACCTACGTCTCGGTATCCAAATTCGGTGCCTGCACGGCCCTCATGTCGTCGCGGGATCTGATCGCGTTCGAGCGTCACGGCATCATTTTTCCTAGCGAAAACAAAGATGTTGTTTTGTTTCCGGAAAAGATCGACGGCGAGTTAGTGGCACTCCATCGTCCGAATCCGCGGTCGCAATTCAGTCGACCACAGATCTGGATCGCCCGTTCCTCCAACATGATCGATTGGGGACGCCATGAACCACTCTTTTGTGGATCCGAATCGTGGGAAGGGGATCGTGTGGGGAGTGGACCGCCACCAATCTTGATCGACGAGGGCTGGTTGCTTCTTTACCACGGTAGCGAGTCATCGACCGTAGCGGGAAAGGTCGGCCGATATACCGCTGGGGCGATCTTGTTGGACCGATACGATCCGTCGCGTGTAATTGCTCGATCGCAACGGCCGATCATGGTGCCCACCGCCGATTTTGAAACCTGCGGATTTGTACCGAATGTTGTTTTTCCGACTGCGATGTTCCTTCAAGGCGACGTGTTGCAAGTCTACTACGGAGCCGCCGATCGGTGCGTCGGGATGGCTGAGTTTTCCAAACAAGCTGTACTCGAATCGATGGCCCCTCGAACTCAATCTCTCATATGACGAACCACGACCTACACAAAATAGCTTTCATCGGCGACTACCTGCCTCGCAAATGCGGGATCGCGACGTTCACTCACGACTTGCGATCCGCGATCGCCAAAGCCTCTGACGCGAATTGCATTGTCGTGCCGATGGACGATATCGTGGGCGGCTACGACTACGAGGACGAAGTTCAATTTCAGGTGGTGGAACAAGAACTCGACGACTATCGCGCGGCGGCTGATTTTTTGAACTTCAGCAACGTCGATATCGTTTCCCTACAACACGAGTTTGGAATTTATGGCGGGGCCAGTGGAAGCCATGTGTTAGCTTTGCTACGCGACTTGCGGATGCCTGTCGTTACGACACTGCACACGGTTTTGTCGGATCCGAATCAGAGCCAACGCGCGGTGATGAAACAGTTGGTTCGGCTTTCGAGTCGGCTGGTCGTGATGACCGAGCGAAGTCGCCAGACGCTGATCAACACCTACGCAGTACCGAGCGAAAAGGTTGATTTGATCGCCCATGGTATTCCGAATCGACCCGACATCGATCAGGTGAAGTTAAAAGAGCAGTTTGGCGTCGAAGGCAGATCGGTCGCGCTGACCTTCGGATTGCTTTCGCCCGGCAAAGGCATCGAACATGTCTTGCAAGCGATTCCCGAGATCATCCGACACTTCCCCGACTTCATCTATCTCGTGCTCGGTGCGACGCACCCGAGTTTGATACGTGAACAAGGCGAGCGTTATCGAATCAGCTTGGAACGGATGGCGAAAGAACTACGAATTACTAAGCACGTTAGCTTTTACAATCGGTTTGTGGAGCTGGATGAACTCACTGAATTTATCGGCACCGCGGACCTTTACATCACGCCCTATTTGAATGCGCAGCAAGCGGTATCGGGAACGCTGGCCTACGCATTTGGATGTGGGCAAGCGGTCATCTCCACGCCCTACTGGCACGCCGAAGAGCTGTTGGCCGACGGCCGCGGCGTGCTGGTGCCATTCGCCGATCCCAAGGCGATCGCTCGTGAAGTGATCGGTTTGCTGGCAGACGAACCGCGGCGTTCGGCGATGCGTGAGCAGGCGTATTTGCTGGGCCGCGACATGACCTGGGACCATGTCTCGCAGTTGTATGTGAGCTCATTCAAGCATGCGCTTGAAGATCACAATATTCAGCGAAAGCCGTTGGCCGTGCGGACGCTTGACGAGCGACCGTTGGCGTTGCCGCAGATGCAGTTGGATCACTTGCAACACATGAGCGATTCGACAGGAATTGTGCAACACGCGATTTATTCGATTCCAGATCACGGTCACGGCTATTGCACCGACGACAATGCGCGGGCGTTGATCTTGACGGTTTTGATCGAGGAACTGGGCAAGGATTCCCCCGATGTCCAGATGCTCGCGTCCCGATACGCCGCGTTTCTCAACGTCGCTTTTGATCGAGACACCGGCCGCTTTCGCAACTTCATGAGCTTTGACCGGCGTTGGTTGGAACGCGATGGTTCGGACGACTCTCAAGGGCGAGCGCTCTGGGCGCTGGGGATTTGCATCGGCCGATCGCGCCGCGGCGGAATGGTGTCGTGGGCGCGGGAGTTGTTTCATCGGGCGCTCTCCTCTTGTGAAAACACGACATCGCCCCGCACTTGGGCGCTCGGTATTCTCGGCATCCACGAGTACTTACGGCGTTATCACGGTGATCGCGTCGCCAGTACGATGAGCGAGCGTCTGGCAAAGAAGCTGATCGAGATGTACGAATCGGTGGCAACCGATGATTGGCCATGGTTTGAAAACGTCGCGACCTATAACAACGCCAAATTGCCTCAGGCACTGCTCAGCTATGGCCGATCGTCTGGAGACGCTCGAGCGACCGAGATCGGATTGAAATCGCTGCGTTGGTTGGGTGAGAAACAACGGTCCCCGGAAGGCCGTTTTCGCCCGATTGGTTGCAATGGTTTCAGTCGAGACGATGGAACGACGGCGATCTTTGATCAACAAGCGATCGAAGCGCATGCGATGGTCTCGGCGTCGATCGAAGCCTACGCAGTCACCAGTGACGCTGGCTGGGCAGAGCAAGCCCACCTCGCATTCGATTGGTTTCTGGGCCGCAACGATCTCGGCATGCCACTCTACGATGCATCCACTGGCGGCTGCTACGACGGGCTGATGGAAAATCAAGTGAACGAGAATCAAGGCGCCGAATCGACGTTGGCATTCTTGTTGTCGCTCGCTGAAATGCAACAACTCGCGTCACTCGAATAACGGGATCGGCTTCTAGCCCGTCGTCGTGCCCCGTCAACAGGAGGACGACAGACGATAAACCGACCTTACTCTTTATGTTCTTTTCCATCGGCACACATGCACATTCAACGCACCGGAATCGTACTTTCGCCCAACAAGAAACGCGTTGTCTTGCGGCCGTTTCAGCCGCCGACCGACGATCGAATCCTTCGCGTTATTGCACGGGTTTCCACGCTCGCCGAGAGGGAGGTCGACGCGCTATTGAATCAAGTCTATGAAGAATTTCATGGACGCCACCAAAAACCCAAAGCGTTCTTTGAGCAACGGTTTCTGAGTATTCGCCATCACCTGCTCACCGATGCCCCGTTGAGCGAGAACCGGCGTCTACTGTTGGGAGCCTATTTCACTCAGGAATACGCGTTGGAATCTGCCGCGCTTTTCAACCCTTCGCTTGTTTGGCATCCCGATCAATCAAATCTCGCGAATGGCGAACGGCGGTTTGCGATGAGTTTACGGGCCGTTGGCGAGGGACATATTTCGTCGATCGTGTTCCGTTCGGGAACGATCGGCAAAGACCAGGAAATCAGGATCGACGATCCGGTTCGGTTTGTGACGACGCCTCAGTTTGTTCCCGACTCACGCTATGAAAACGATTTGTTCCGACGCAAATTGATCGAACTCGGCTTGGGAACGACGTTCATCTTTGAAGTTCTGTCGTCACTCGAGACCGTCTTTACACTCGAACAGCTCGAGAATCGATTGAATATCTCACTGCGGGAGCATCGATCGCAGCACGATGAACTGGTGCCCCTTGTGGAACAGGTCGTCATGCTGGCGAAATCGAACTACGAGATTCAATACAGTCCAGATCACGAGTTGTCCGAACGCGTCATCTTCCCCTACAGCCCCACGGAAACAAATGGGATCGAAGACGCCAGGTTTGTTCGCTTTTGTGAAGAGGATGGTCGATGCACTTATTATGCGACCTACAGCGCCTACGATGGCAAAATGGTGTTGCCTCAATTGCTGGAAACCGCGGACTTCCTGCAATTCAAAATGCACACACTCAACGGTCCGGCCGTTGCGAATAAGGGCATGGCGCTCTTTCCTCGAAAGATCAACGGCCACTACGTGATGCTTGGTCGACAAGATGGAGAGCATTTGTTTCTGATGTACTCCGACTTGCTCTACTTTTGGTACACCAAGGAGATGATTGTCAAACCAACCAATCCCTGGGAGTTCGTCCAGATGGGGAACTGTGGTTCGCCGATCGAAACCAAAGCCGGATGGTTGGTTCTGACGCACGGTGTCGGTCCGATGCGGAAGTACTGCATCGGTGCGATGCTGTTAGATCTGGAAGATCCATCGAAGATCATCGCCCGGTTGCAAGAACCCTTGATTACACCAAACGAAAACGAACGCGAAGGCTACGTCCCGAATGTAGTCTACACCTGTGGCGCACTCGTTCACGAGAACCAACTGGTCATTCCCTACGCCATGTCCGATTACGCCACGACGTTTGCAACCGTCGATCTCAACGAACTGCTGTCGGCAATGACTTAAACCGTTGGCACGGTATCATCATGATGGCCAAACGATTGCCAATCGGCTGGCGGATATCCCTTCAAAGCAATGGATCTGGCTCAAGGACCAAGGCCCCCGATCGCTCGACGGTGATTTGGCATATGCTGGGATTGTCCGAAGGGTTGTTGCGATAGGTTTGGTGCAACGGGATCGAGTCAACGGAAGCGATGTGAATTGAGAGAGCCAATGACGGATAAACGCTTGTTGGGATACTTGCAACGGATACTCAACGCCCGGGTCTACGATGTCGCGATCGAATCGCCATTGGAACGGGCGAACAAATTGTCTGCGCGGCTCGGCAACCAGGTCTGGCTGAAACGCGAGGATACGCAGCCGGTCCACAGTTTCAAATTGCGCGGCGCGTACAACAAGATGTCACGACTCTCCTCGGCGGAACTGGCTCGCGGTGTGGTATGTGCTTCGGCTGGGAACCATGCGCAAGGCGTTGCGCTCAGCGCCCGCCAGCTAGGGTGCCAAGCTGTCGTCGTGATGCCGGTGACAACACCGAAATTGAAGTCCGACGCCGTCCGCGACTTGGGTGCCCAGATCGTCCTGCATGGCGACAGTTATTCCGACGCGTATTCGCACGCTCTGGAGCTCGAACAGCAACATGGATATGTCTTTGTGCATCCGTTTGATGATCCCGATGTGATCGCGGGTCAGGGAACGATCGGGATGGAAATCCTGCGTCAGCATCAGCATCCGATCCATGCCGTGTTTGTGGCGATCGGCGGTGGCGGGCTGATCTCGGGCGTCGCTGCCTATATCAAAGCGGTTCGCCCCGAGATCAAAGTCATCGGCGTTCAGATGGGTGATTCCGATGCGATGATCCAGTCGATCGATGCCGGCAGCGTCGTCCCGCTGCACGATGTGGGACTCTTTTCCGACGGCACGGCGGTCAAAGTTGTTGGCACCGAAACGTTCCGATTGACGCGGGAATTGGTCGATGGTTTTGTGTCCGTCGATACCGACGCCGTCTGTGCCGCCATCAAAGATGCCTTTGAAGATACCCGCAGCATCTTGGAACCGGCTGGGGCGATGGGGATCGCCGGAATGAAGCAGTACATCGCGCAGCACGGCCTACAAGGCGAAAGGCTGGTGGCGATCACCTGTGGTGCGAACATGAACTTCGACCGGCTGCGGTTTGTCGCCGAACGAGCGGAAGCGGGTGAAGAACGCGAGGCACTGCTGGCGGTCACGATTCCCGAGCAGCGCGGCAGCTTCAAGCGATTGTGCCAGACCATTGGGCAGCGGAATGTCACCGAGTTCAGCTACCGCATCTCGGATGAACGCGAAGCCCATGTGTTGGTCGGTCTGGCGATCAGCAGCCGTGGGGAACTTCCCGAAATTCAACAGTCGCTCGCCACCGAAGGCTTCGCCGCGTTGGACCTCAAGGATGATGAACTGGCCAAAGAGCACTTGCGCTACATGGTCGGCGGCCGCAGCCGGCTTGTGGGAAATGAGCGACTGTATCGCTTCGAATTCCCCGAGCGTCCCGGCGCGCTGGTCCGTTTTCTGTCCAGCATGCATCCCAGCTGGAACATCAGCCTGTTCCATTACCGCAATCAAGGCGCCGATTACGGCCGGATCCTGGTAGGCATCCAGGTTCCCGATGAAGAACTGCAGGCCTTTGCCGACTTCATCGACACCTTGGGTTACCGCTACGCCGACGAAACGGCCAACCCGGTCTATCACCTCTTCTTACGATGATCCACGCTTCGGTACTCCTTGCCCCCCGTCGCGTGACCGGCAATCGCGCTCTTTCGGACAAGCAGCAGCGGCCTCAGTGTACGCTGACGATGCAGCATTGCGTTTCAAGCATCAAAGCCGACTTGGTCTTCGGTGAGCCGATTCTGCTCGGCGGCTCGAATGGCCAGTACGTAGATCGCATCATCTGCGAGTGTGAAAACGGCGCGGTATCGCGGGCGAGCTCCCAGTCCGACGCGTTTTTCACGAATCTCGTAGGCGAAATCATCATTTTCAGCCGCGAGCGAATGGCTTTCCGGGAACTCCGCGATCGACTCCAATTGCGATTGGACCGCGTCGAGCCACCGGGCGGCTTGTTCCGATGAGTGATGCGTTGCCCACCACAAAGCGTTTCGCTGGACGTCGGCCCGAGCCTGCGGCAGAATAATCAGGCGGTGGTTCACTGCTTTCGCTGCGGCAGGCTGAGATTTGCCCGAATCCCTTCGAAGGCTTCGTCGACCGAAGTCCCTTCGCCGGCTTCCATCTCTGCAATCCCCAGCGCGATCGCTTCTCGGTCTTGCTGACGACGCAACGCCTCCATCGCCTGTCGATGAATATCAGCATCGACGACGAAATATATGCGGTTGCTGTCGGGATCGACAACTTCCAATCCGTTGCTGCCGTTCGCATGCAACGCATCCGATAAGTCTTTCGAAAGCTTGAGAGTCATAACAAAAGTTTACCACAAAGCCCGGAAGTCGCGGGTAAAAACATTGGCTAAACCGTTTGTCGACTCGAGGCATCCGCCGCCCCGCTCCCGGGCGTTTTACGCCTTGGGGCCCGATCGGGCGAGTTGCTTAAGGACTTCGATGCCGCGATCGATCGTCTGGTCGCTGGCGGCGTAGGAGATCCGGAAGTGGGTGTCGCGACCGCTGAAGATCCCGCCCGGGATGATCAACAGCCCCGCCGCGATCGCCGCTTCGACAAACGTCGTTCCCGTTCCCCAAGGGACTTTCGGGAAGATGTAAAACGCGCCGCCCGGGACTTCGATTTCGTAGTCGTCTTTCAACGCGTCGATGATCCGGTCGCGTTTGCCTTGATATTGTTGGCGGTAGTCGTCGACATCGACGTCGATCGCTTCGAGCGCCGCCCATTGAGCCGGCTGCGGGGCGCAGACAAACGAATATTGCTGCAACTTGGTCATCGTCTCGACAACTGCGGTCGGGCCGTGGACAAATCCAACCCGCCATCCGGTCATCGCATGACTTTTGCTGAAGCCATCGATCACGATCGTTTGATCGTTGAATTCGGCGGGCGAAATGAAACGGTCGGTGTAACAGAAGCGGCTGTAGATCTCGTCGGATACCAACGCGATCCCACGCTCGGCAGCCAACGCCGCCAGCTCTCGCTGCTCCTGTTCGGTCGCGATCACACCCGTCGGATTACCGGGGCTATTCAGCAGGATCATCTTGGTGCGAGGCGTGATCGCATCGGCGACCTTTTGGATGTCGATCTTAAAGTCGGGATAGGTGTCGATCGGAACCGGCACGCCACCGACCAGCTTGATCAACGGCGGATACATCACAAAAAAGGGATCGAAGAAGATCACTTCGTCGCCCGGATTGACCATCGCAAACATCGACAGCACCAACCCGCCGCTGGTGCCGCTGGTCACGAAGACCTTGCGATCGGCATGCCCGTATTGGGCGTCCAGCTGCGATTGCAGTTTATCGCGCAGCGGTGCGATCCCTTGGGTTTGGGAGTAGGCGTTTTTGCCGGAGTTGATCGCAGCGACGCAGGCTTGCTTGACCGGGTCGGGGACATCGAAGTCGGGTTGACCGATCGACAGGTTAATTGGATCCTTCAGCGTGGCCGCCAGATCGAAGACGCGGCGGATGCCGCTGCTGTCGAAAGCCGCCGTGCGATCCGCCAGCCAAGGGTGCGTTGATTTGGTCATCGGGAAAAAGGCCTTTGTTCTGCTGCAGATCGGTCGATGCCACGCGGGGCACCTTCGCGTCGATCGAAACGGATCGTGTCATTTCGGGTCGAACGAAGTCGCGAGGGTTCGTCGACCGGGTACTTCAAAACGTCTATTCTATCCAAGAAAAGGTCGGTTCAGTAATGGGTGTTGTGCGAATGCCAGAGAGCGTGATGCCGTTGTGCGCGATCACCACGCGATACGACGACGCGCTCGATTGGTCAGTCGCGGCGTTTGCCGCCGCCGGGTTCCAGGTCCGGCTGAAGAGCGAATTGTTTGCCTTCGACATGACCAATTATTACCAAGCCGAGATGGGCAACGATCTGAAGAAACAGATCTTCGCCTTTGAACCGCTCCGCGATCCGCAACAGCTTGCCGATTGGAAGCTGCTGACCAATCAATGGGAGCTCGATTTCAAGGCCCAGAACAGCTATCCCGAAGACCGTCCGCTGAATCTCGATTCGGGCTACCTCACGCTGGCCAAGTTTGTTCTGGCCACGACCAAAGACCGCGACCATCGGCTGTATCTCCGCGACGGCATCTTTGCTGAAGTCACGATGTCGTTCACCGGCGGCAGCTGGAAGATGCATCCGTGGACCTATCCCGATTACCAAACCGAGCCGGCGATGAACTTCTTGAACGCCGCGCGCGAGGAACTGAAGGCGCTGTTTAAAGAAGCGCGTCGAGCTGAATCGGAGAAGCGTTAAGTCGTTGCGGGAGTTGCCGCATGCTGTAGTCCATCTCTTCGGAACCGGCTTCGGCGGCGATCGCCAGCCCGACCGCGATGCCAAGCAGCAAGATCGGCAGCACTAATCGTAAGACGACGCCTTTAAAACCTTCGCTGCGAGAGAGTGGTCCGGCGAGACTGGCAAACAACGCCAGCGGTGCTAGTGGAATCAACAGGTACGTTGCCAGCGGCACTTCGCTGAACGAATTAACTCGCCCGATCAACAACGCCCCCGCGACTAGCACCGCGACAGCGAAACCGCAGCCGACCAGCGACGTCTTCGTCGGGCGGAACCAGGCGAGGATCGTCAGTCCAAACATCGCCGCCGCACCGGCCAAGGCAATCTGAGCGAAACGTAGGCTGCCCGAAAGGGCCAACGCCACGGCGGCCGCGCTGAGCGTCATCCAAAGCGTTGCGGGCAACAGAGGTCCCGGGATCCGCCGAGCCAACGATTCCAAACCACCAGCCAGGCAAGCGATATAGATCGCCAAGACGCTGGCATGGACCGCCCACGACGGCTGCAGATCGTCCCAGTCGGGGACCAGGAACCAAGCGACCACACCGCCCAGGAGCGCAAACATCAGCCAGCGTTCGACGGCATGTACACCCTCGGCCGCGGCGATCGGTCCGGCGACCGATGCGATCAGCAGCGCGTAGGGGAGCCAGTGCCAGTGCGATTCCGCCGCCCAAGGACCGAGCGCGAGCATCGCGTATCCGGCGAGAAAGCCGAGCGTCAACGCGGCAGCGGACGCGTAGCGAGATCCGGCTTGTTCGGGCAACACACGCGATACGACAACAAAGACAAACACCGCAACCACGGCGGGCAAGCACCCGCCGTAGAGGATGTCCTGGATCGAGAACACGTTAGCGTCCCGCCGCTTCGGTCGGCTGGCCGATGGCAACTGTCATCTCGACATCGTTGCTCACCTTTCCTTGACCGTAGTTCATGCCGAACTGCGTGCGATCGATTTTGAATTTACTGTGCAGCGTCAGCCCTTCGGCGGAGACGTCGACCGAAACGGGGATCTTGATCGACTTCGTCGCCTTCAGCAGCGTCAGATCACCGGTGACGATGTAGTTCCCTTCACCCGAACCGGCGGCGACGGAGGTCGATTGAAACGAAGCCTTAGGATATTCGCGGACGTCGAAGAAGTCGGAGTTCTTCAGGTGTCCGGTCAGCTTGGGGATCTCGGTAAACAGCGATCCGGTTTCGATCTCCCAAGCTATCGATTGCAGCGAGCCATCGGCGGCGACCTTCGCTTGCCCCGTGAACTTTCCGAAACCACCTTTGCGTGGATCGGGCTTGTCCCCTTCGTGCGTGCCGACAAAATCGATCCGCGAGTTCGCAGGTGAGATCGCAGCGGTACCAGCCTGCAGAGCGACAGGCTTCAGAATTGTCGCTGTCGCTTGAGCGAAACAGGTGGTCGAGAGTAGGCAGATTCCAAGCAGGGAGGCGAGTTTTTTCATCGTGGAGCTTTCGTTAAAGGAATGGCCTCGATCCAGACAAACCAATCGAGGGCCGATCATTATAAAGGGCTGGGCAAGCCCGTCGCGACATCCCCCGATTTGAATCGATCCGCTCGCCCCTGGCTACTCTCGCCCGGCCTACTCCTTCGTTTCTTCCGCCGCCTCTGGCTTGGCCTCTTCTTTGACTTCTGGCTTCGCTTCTTCCTTGGCTTCCGGTTTCGCTTCTTCCTTCACCTCGGGCTTTGCCTCTTCTTTCGCCTCGGGCTGTGGCTCTTCCTTCGCTTCAGGCTTTGCCTCTTCCTTCATTTCCGGTTTCGGCTCTTCCTTGGCTTCTTCCTTCGCTTCGGGTTTCACTTCTTCTTTGGCTTCGGGCTTCGCTTCCTCGACGGGGGCGGCCAGGGTTGCGACGGCCAGTTGGCGGATGTGGATATCGGTCGTCGGATCGTGAGCTTGCAGCATCAACGTACCGGCTTCCAGGCGTTGGCCCTTGCGCGGGTTGGCGTCGGGGTCGCGATCGTCGCTCCATTCGCTGACCTGCAGTCCGTTAACCCATGCGGCCATCGTCGATCCATCGGCGATCAACAGCATCGAAAACCATTCCTGATCGTCGGCGGCAACGATCCGAGCGTCCTTGCGACGGAAGAAACCGCCGGTTCCGCAATCGGCCGGGAACATCGGATCGCCTTCGATCGTGGCGTTGGAGATCTGGCATTCGTAGCCCATCATCACGTCGCCGGGGATGCAGCGGAAGAAGATCCCCGAATTCAAAGCTGCCGCGTTGGTGCGGACTTCGGCCAACAGGGCAAAGTCGTCGTATTGAGCCTTCGATTCCAATTGGGCTCGGCCGCCGGTGATCTGCATCCCGTCATCGGTCATCTGGTAATCCCCTTCCATCTCGGGATAGCGGACCCAGTGGTCTTCGATCTTCTCGGAGATCAACGAATCGAGTCCCAGCGGGCGGATGCGAACATCGCGAAATGCTGCCGGGCCGCCGTTGTATTGCAGACCGATCAAGCCGGCGGGCAATGGATTGGGATCGACGTAGTTGAGGATTTCCACGCCGTCGAGCTTCACGTTGACGGTCGCACCTTCAACGCGGATGTCGTATCGATGCCACACGTCGTAATCGAATGCGGCGATGTCGGCGCTGCTTTTCGGTTCCCGCTGCACCAAGCTGCCGGTCGGGAAGGGGTTGTCGACCGAAGCGATATTCAATTCATAGCAGTCGACCGTCGGATCGGTTGGGAACAGATTCGTTCGCAGAAAAACGCCGCTGTTGGTTTCGGGAGAGGCTTTGAATTCCAGCGACAGTTGATAGTCGCGCCAACGCATGGTGGTGCAGATCAGGCCCTTTTCGCCGTCATCGACACTCAGCACCCCATCGTCGATCTGCCAGTTCGCTTGGCTAGCGATCTGCCATCCAAAGAAGGTTTGGCCGTCGAACAGTCGCACCCAACCTTGGCTCGCCTGTTCGGCGGGCAAGCGGTTGGCTAGCAGCTGGTCGGCGTCCATCACGATCACGCCCGGCTGCGATTCGGGATCATCCATCGCGGCAGTCGCTTCCGATTCGGCTGGCGCGTCCGATGCGGGAGCCTTTTCGACCGCTTCGGCTGGCGTTTCCTCGGGCCGATCGGCGGGCTCGCTCTTGCATCCCACGACGGTCCCGATCAGGGCGATCAGAAACAATACCTTGAAGCTGCTAGTGTTATTCATTGCAATTTGAGAGAATTGGAAATGGAGTCGACGCCAGCAAGCCGGTGCTTGTGGTATTGCGAAGCAGTCTATTTTCTTTGAAACCCCCTTCTCGACAACCAACACGATGGGAAATGAGCTGCTTTTTTTAGGCCTTTTTGCAAGCAGCTGGATGTTGCTGTGGGCGGCCGCAGCGGCGATTCCGATCGTGTTGCATCTGCTTTCGCGTCGCCAGCGGCGTTCGATCCGCTGGGCTGCAGTCCAGTTTGTGATCGCGGCGCAACAGAAATCGCAGCGAAAGTTTCGACTGTGGCAATGGCTGCTGTTGGCGTTGCGCGTGCTGGCAATCGTGCTGTTTGCGATCGCGCTCGCCGATCCGGTGATCGATGCTTCGGCGGACGTGCCGCTCGATCGCAGGCCGCGTTTGCAGATCCTTGTGATCGACGGATCGATGTCGATGAAAGCGCGCCGCGACGACGGAACACGCTGGTCCGACGCGATCGCTGCCGCATCCCAACGGTGCGACGATGCGCTCCCAGGCGACGGGTTTCTGTTACTGCAGGTTGGTGCCCAAAACGACTGGATCGTCGACACGATCACTTACGATCCGGTCGAGATGCAGCAAACGCTGGCGTCGCTGCAACCGACCGACAGCGAAGCCGCATTTGATCAGACGCTCGAGAGTCTTTCCGATCGAATCCGTTCGATCGACCGCGATGCTCTTTGGAATGGTGAGGTACACGTCGTAATCTTTAGCGATATGCAAGCCACCTCATGGCAACGCGTTTCGTCGCAAACAAAGCTCACGTCCGACGCGCTGTGGGAAATTGTTGAGGTCGGCAACGAGGAGGTCGAAAACTCGCACATCGAAACGTTCCACGTGGACGCTGGCTTTTTTGTCGCCAAACAACCGCTGCAACTTCACAGTCGGATCGCGCGGTCGTCGCGGGCCGATACCGCTCCGATGTTGGTTCAATTGTTGGTCGACGGCGTGGTTCAAGAGAGTCGCCGAGTGGCGATTGCCGCGGGAAGCCGTGGGGAAGTTCACTGGCAGCTTCCGTTATCCCAAGGCGAACATGTCGTCGCGGTCCAAATTCCCGAGGACGATTTGAACGCCGACAACGTCCGCCGCATGGTGGTCGATATGCGGCCGGCGCTTCGCGTCGCCTGCGTCGGCAGTGAGGCATCGGCAACACGGTTTGCGGCGACGGCGCTGCGCAGTGGCACCGCGGGTTCGCTGCAGGTTGAAGAGATCGTTGCACCGCGGCTGGACCGGTTGGATCCGAACGCCTTCGATTGCATCGTGTTGTGTGACCTGGGGCCGATCGGTGCCGCGGATGCCCAGTGGTTGCGACGCTATCTACAACAAGGGCACACCGCGATGCTGTGGCTTGGTCCCCGCAGCGATCCCAATTTGTTTAACCGCGAATTTGCCAACAGCGACAGCAGCGATCCCCTTGCGATCGGGCGGATCGAATCGCTCGCCGACGCCGGGCAATATCCGATCGATCCCCGAGGTTATGCGCATCCCATCACTCAACCGTTTCAATCGCATCCCGACAGCGGCTTAATCACGACTCCCGTGTTCAGGTACTGGAAGATCCTTCCGGTGGAGAATTCACGCGTCGAAACGGTGCTAGGGGTTGGCGACGGCGACCCGTTGTTTTTATCAAAGCGGCTTGCCAGCGGAGGTCGATTGATTGTGATCGCAACCGCCGTCAACCCGCAGGCTGGGACGGGCGATGCGAGTTGGAATGCGATCGCTTTGTGGCCTAGCTTTATTCCTTTAATGCAGGAGACGGTCGCGCTGACGCGCGATCCCAATCCAAATGCTGAAACCGCGGTTCGGTCCACGGAGCGCGAGGCGGGCGTCTACCCGGTGCGGCGCGATGGGAAAGTGATAGGGCAATTCGCGGTCAATCCACCGGTGGCCGAAAGCGAGCTCGTCACGTTGGATCGCGATCGGTTGCCCCAGCGGTTGCGGCCGGAGTCGGACGAAGCCGCAACGGTGGCGCAAACGGATGAGGTTCGAGATGCGGGCGTGCCACTGTTCCAGATTGTTTTGGCGTGTCTGATCGGTTGTTTGGTGGCCGAATCGGCGGTCAGTCGTCAGTTGCGATAATGGTTTCACGCCAGGCTTGTGGGGCTCGAACGGGAAACGAAAAATGCGAGTGATCTCCAATCGCTGGAGACCACTCGCAAGGTAGGGTCGAATCGACGTTCACCGCCACATCGGTTGGACTGACTGAAACAGGGGCATGTTTCAGGCAAGCCAACGCCACGATGCGACGGCACTACATTAAAAAGGCAAAGTCCTCAACATGGCGTGGTTCCTTGTGTGGCGTGCAATCAATCAAAACTCGCGGTTCGGTGGCACGGCAGATTTGGAATCCGATGGGGGAGCAAAGGGTTTCCATAGCGATCGGTTGCCGTGTTCACCTGATGCTTGTAAAAATCGGATCTACCGCGCGATGTGTCGCATCCATTCCCACCCATTAAGTGGGATTCGCATCACTCGGCCTGGAATTATAGAATCGATTGGCATCCCCTGGCTAAATTGCCTAGGTTTGCTTTGTGTTCCGGTGCCGCGTACTTGCCCCTTTTAAATACCCATAGGACAGCCTTTTAAAGTGCCCAAAAAAACACCGCGCCGCGAAGCTTCTGCGTCCGACACCGGTTCCGAAAGCGCCGCCGCTGATCTCGCATCGACGACCGCAAGCGTGGCGGACTCAAATGATTCAGCCGCCGAAGCGGTAAGCGACGCAACCGCCAAGGTTGTTGGCGCGGCGACAGCCGACCCCCACGACGATCCGCAAACGAGCGACGACAACGTGCCAAACGAAAGCAATGAGATGGAAGGTTCCGATTCGGAAGCCGGCGAGGAAGCGCCACCGCCCCGCAGCGGTTCGCTGTTGGACGACGTGCAAGCATTTTTCGATCAACGTGAAGAACTTGCCCAGCGGTTGGCCGAGGAGATCGAAGCGACTCAAGAGAAGCTAGCTGAACTGCAAGAGACGCTTGCCCAATTGCATCCGGATCGCAGCGTGAATGCTGCCAAAGAGCGACGGCCGAAGAAGGTCAAGAAACCGGCGGCTCGCAATACCGGCGATGCTGCGGAAGTGAAACCGAGCGCGTGATTCGATCGCAGCCCTCGCCGGTCCCCATCCGCGTCCGCCGCACCGTCGACTCGTGGAAACCCTTCCTCGGATGATATTCGCCGCCGACACCCGCTGGGAATTTCAACATGCTTGGCCATTGCCGGCGTGGGCGATGGTGTTGTTGTTCGTGGCGGTGGCGGGTTGGATGACATGGCTGTTGATCCGCCAACGGCTCGCGTGGCAGCGGGTGCTTGGATTGTCGGTGTTGCGGTTGTCTGCTGTGGCGTTGCTGTTTGGGATGCTTGGCGGTTGGCGGCTTTCGTTTTTTGAGACCGAACTGCCCGACTTGATTCTGTTGGTCGATGATTCGGCCAGCATGCAATTGCCCTCGGGCGATTCGGCGGGCGAAGCGGGAATCGACCGTCTGACGCGTGCTCGAGATTTGTTGGCCGAGCCCGGTCGGCTAGAGACTTTGGGTGAACGCTATCGGCTGAAATTGCTTGCGATCAGCGACCAGATGCGGCCGGTCGATGCGTTGCAAGATCTACAGGCCCAAGGGCTGAGCAGTCGCTTGGGAGATGGGTTGTTGCAGATCGCCAACGCACAACGTGGCCGGTCGACGGCGGCGATTGTGCTGTTGTCCGACGGAGTGGTTACCGAAGGGGTGGCGCTACGCGTTGCGGCGGACCAGTTGGCTTCCCAAAACATTCCGTTGTGGACGGTTGGGATTGGAGGGGAGCAATCGCCGCCGGAGCTGGCGATCGACGAAGTGATCGCCGACGACCATGCGTTCCTTGGCGATGAAGTGCAGGTCCGCGTGCTGTTGCGTGGTAGCGCGCCACCGGGGAGCGAAGTTGCGGTGGAGCTGCGGGATCGCGATTCCGAAGCCGTGTTGGATCGTCGACAGGTTCGCATGGAAGCCGCGTCGACGCGGACGGTTGTACCGCTTCGCTTTTCTGCAAATCGGCCCGGACCTTGGAATCTGGAGGTTGTTGCGCCGCCGATCGCTGGCGAGATCTTTACCGACAACAACCGCAAGCCGATGCGTGTGGTGGTTCGCGACGAACCGATCGGCGTGTTGTTGATCGCCCAACAGCCGAGCTATGAATTTCGGTTCCTCAAGCACCTGCTGGAACGGGCACAAGGGCAAGGTGCGGCTGCTGAAAACTTGATCCGTTTGACAAGTGTGTTGCAAGATGGGGACCCTCGGTATGCCGAACAAGATCGTTCGGCAGCGACGCTGCCACCGGTGAAGGCAAGCGACTTGCAAGCCTTGGATGTGGTGATTTTGTGCGATGCCGATATCGATCAATTGGGCGATTTGATGATCGATCAAATCGACAATCTGGTTCGATCGCAAGGGACGGGATTGGTGGTGGTTGCCGGACCAGAGAATCGCTTGGCGGCTCGCGGTTCCGCGTGGGATCATCTGATGCCGGTGAAGCTTGAGGATTTGAAGGCGCCCACGGGTTTGCAGTCGCGGCCACTGACGGTCTTCCGCACGCGGTTGGGGGAAGCGTCAGGCGAGTTGCCGCTTCCCGCTGGAATCCGTTGGTCCGACCTGCCACCGTTTTATTGGTTGTTGCGTGCGCCCGCTGTCAAACCGGCGGCGCAGGTGGTCTTGGCGACTGACGAAACGGGGAAGGAGGTCGCGCCGACGCCGGTGATCGTGACGCAGATTGTGGGTGCTGGCCAGGTGTGGCTGCAATTGAGCGACGAGTCGTTTCGGTGGCTCAGCGGGTCCTCGATCCACAATCTTCATGAACGCTACTGGTTGCAAGTGATTCGGCAATTGGCCCGCCGGAAGCGGATCGACACGATCGATCGGGCGGTCTTGCAAGTTTCGGGGACGCGGTTCACTCAAGGCCAGTCGGTGGAGATCGAGCTGGCGTTGCCCGCGGCGGAGCCTCGTCGTCAGGCGCGGGTTGCAATCCGGAGTCCGGACGACCCACCGCGGTTGGAGACGCTGTATCCGTCCAGCGATCCCCAGCGGTTGCGGGGAACGGTCAGCGATTTGCCCGCGGGGGACTATTGGATCGAGTTGATCGACCCGGTGTTTGAAAGTCCTCCGGAGCCGGTGGCGTTGCGGATCGAAACGCCGTCGATCGAAATTGCCGATGGGCGGGCGGCGTTGCTGGCGTTGGATGAAGCGAGCCAGATCAGCGGCGGGAAAATGTTGAGTGTCGCCCAGGCGACGGGTTCGCTGTGGTCATCGTTGCCCGTCGGACGCGCGATCCGATTGCGCGAACTGCCCAGCCGACCGATCTGGAATCATTGGATCGTCGCCGCGATCGTGGTGGGGCTGTTGAGTGGAGAATGGATCTTGCGACGGCGATGGGGCCTCGCCTGACCGTTTCTTGAACTTCACGTCGACCCCGCGGCACCACCGCTGCGACGGTGCTGATTCGGCCGAACGCGTAGACGTAAATCGTCGCCGGGCAAAGGATCTTCGTTGTCGTCGGCACAATCGCTTCAACCGTGACCGTGCGCGTGGGATGCAAATGCATTAGATCGCCACAACAAGCACAATTCTTACGGATCGCCACGCATCGAAGCTAGCGTGTTCTACAGTTGATCAGAGGCGCAGATGTTGTATTTGCGCATCATCGGCAAAATGAGCCGAGTCTGTCGGTTGACGGCAGTCGTGGTTCATCGATCGGCAGTTTTAAACATGATCAAGCTCACGCGGATTGATGGCGAAGCGTTCATCCTGAACGCCGAACTGATTCGGTACGTCGAAAATCGTCCCGACACGTTCGTGACCCTAACCACGGGCGAGCGATTCATCGTGCGGGAAACGATGGACGAGATCGTCGATCGCGCGATTGGATACCAACAACAAAAACAACTGCTGCCGACAATGTCTCCCCATTGCGGTTCGTAAATCGTTCCCCTTTGATTGGAAATAGACGGCGTTCAAATTATGGATATTGCAAGTCTTATCGGCGTGATCCTAGCGCTGGGCCTGATCTTGGGCTCGATCGCACTTGGTTCCGCGCCGTTTAGCGCCTTCATCGATCTCCCCTCGTTCCTGGTCGTGATCGGTGGTGCCGTCGCGGCGGCGTTGATCTGTTTTCCGATGAAAAACATGGTCGGTTCGCCGATGGTGGCGATGAAGGTCTTCTTGAATAAGGCCCCCGATCTGCAATCGCTGATCAAGCAGATTGTCGAATTGGCGGAAACCGCGCGGCGCGACGGACTGTTGGCGTTGGAGAGCAAGATCGCCGAGGTGGAACATCCGTTGGTCAAGTCGGGTTTGCAGATGGCTGTCGACGGTAGCACCCCCGAAGGGGTTGAAGAGGTGTTGCGGACGGAAGTCAGCGCGATCGCGATCCGTCATAAAGATGGCAAGGCGGTGATGGACCAGTTGGGACGTTTTGCGCCGGCCTACGGAATGATTGGAACCCTGATGGGTCTGATCATGATGTTGAGCAACATGTCCGACCCGTCGAGCATCGGTGCCGGTATGGCCGTGGCGTTGATCACGACGTTGTATGGTGCGATCGTGGCGAACGTCTTCTTCTCACCGTTTGCGGAAAAGCTGGGTCTGATCAGCCGCCAAGAAATGGTCTCGATGGAGATCGCAATCCGCGGCGTGTTGGCGATTCAATCGGGCGAAAGCCCTCGCGCGATCGAACAGAAGCTGCGGACCTACCTGCCGCCTAAACAACGCTCTGCAGAATAGACATTCATAGGTCATACGGGATATATCGGATATGGACGAAGGTGGAGATGACGGTGCAGCAGCGATCCCAGAATGGGTCGTGACGTTCGGCGACATGATGTCGTTGCTGCTGACGTTTTTTATCATGTTGGTATCGCTCAGCGAGATCAAGGAAGAAGAAAAGTTCCAAGCCCTCGTCGAATCGATGCGGCAACAATTTGGCCATGAACGTTCGATGGAAAGCATGTCGCCGGGGGATGCAAAACCTCGCGAAACCGCGTTTGAAGTTTTGGCGACGATGGGCCGCGCCAAAAAACTGGACTCGCACAAAGGTGGCGTGGACGCCAAAGCGCCCGTTGGCGAACAACCGACGGTGCGGATCATCCGTCCCGGTCGGTTGACCGCGGTGGGGACGGTCGTGTTCTTTCCCGAAGGGGAGTCCGAACTGAACGACGATGTGAAGGCCGCGCTCGATGGGATCGCGGACGAACTGAAGGGCAAGCCGCAGAAGATCGAGATCCGTGGCCATACATCGGCCCGCATGGCGGCCCAGGCCGTCTCGATTCGTGAACCGATGAACCTGGCTTACGCCCGCAGCGTCCAGGTCTACGATTATTTGGTGAACCACCATCACATCGATCCGCGACGCTGTCGAATCGCTGCGGCAGCCGACAGTGAACCGATGAGTGTTGCCGCGGACCCAGCGAAACAACAACAGAATCCCCGTGTCGAAGTCTTCCTGTTGGACGAAACCGTCTCCGATTTGATCGGAACCAACGACGAACGTCAAAAGAATATCATTCCGGAAAACGATCAGGAGAGGCAATAACCCATGGCAGATAAACAAGAGAGCGTCGAAGACGAAGCGACCCCCTCCGATCAACCCAAGAGTAAGAAATTGATGATCGTCGGATTCGTATCCGCGGTGATGATCGTCGAAACGTTGTTGTTCTTCTTCATGGTTCCGTCGGCGGATGAAGTCGCCGCGATGGCCGAATCGCAGTTAATCGAAGACGTGCAGAACGTCAGCGAAGTTGAAATCAAAAAAGACGACGACGAAAAGAAAGTCATCGAGTTTCAGTTGGGGCCATTTGGCGAGACCTTTTCGCCGCTGGGGACCGAGCGACAGTATGCTGTCGAATTTCGTTTGTTCGGCACGTTGCGGCAAAAGAACAAGGAATTGATGACCAAAGAATTCGAAGAGAAAGAGGGCCGCTTGCAGCACGGGATCCGGATGGTTGTCCGCAATTCGCGTCTGGAAGAATTGCAAGACAACCAATTGGGCTTGATCGAAAGGCGTATTTTGACGACATGTAACGCCGTGCTTGAAGAACCGATCCTGCTGTCGGTCGGTTTCAAACAATACAAAGTTCGCGAAGAATGATAGCAACCTAGCGAAGGCCGTTCGATGTCAGATGATGGATCACAGACACAGAATCCGCCGCAGCCCACCGTCGCGGAGGATGCGCGATCGACCGCCGGGATGGAGCAATTGCTCGACCAAGCGGAAGCGGATCTTGCCGCTGCCGATGGCCCGGCAGCCGCAACGGATGCCAACCCGCAACCTTTTTCGCTGAACGAATTACAGCATGAAGACGGCATCGACGAACTCGTCTCGATGAACCTGCTGAGCGATGTCGATCTGGATCTGCGGATCGAATTGGGACGCACCCACATGCGGTTGGAAGATGTGCTGCAATTGCGCAGTGGATCGGTGGTCGCCTTGGACCGTTTGGCTGGCGATCCCGTCGATGTGTTTGTCAACGACCGCTTGGTTGCCCGCGGCGAGGTGTTGGTGTTGAACGAAAGCTTCTGCGTTCGCGTCACCGAATTGGTGACCGGAGGCAATGCGTAAACGATGTTTCGCCAACCCGCAATCTTGTTGCTGACGTTGCTGTCGATGCTTCCCACCGCGGCTCAAGATCCCTTGCCACGCGTGGTTTCCAATCCCAGCTATTCGATCCAACCGTTGAACGAATCCCCCGCGACGGAACCGTCTGAACAGGCTTCGCGGACATCGATCCCGTTGCCACCGGCGGGCAGCAAAACTCCCACGGCGGCCGACAGCGAAGCCTCTACAGGGCCTTTGTTCACCGTGATCAGCAGTCTCGCGATTGTGCTGGGATTGTTTTGCGGATTCGTCTGGGTGACCCGAAAGACCGGCGGTCGCCAAGCGGGCACGCTCAACCGCGATCTGTTCACCGTCTTGGGCACTTCGCAGATCGATCCCCGCCATCAAGCGGCTTTGGTGAAGTGCGGTGATCGCGTGCTGTTGGTCGCGTTAACGCAGACCGGTGTCACGACGTTAACCGAATTCACCGAACCGGGCGAGGTCAACGAATTGATGGCTCGAGCCACCGGCAAGGCGCGGGCGACGTTTGCCGAAGCGTTAAAAGATGCTGGGGATGGCAAAGCAGCCCATGGCTTTGTCGATAATCAAGCCGCCCCGCGTCGCAGTCTGTTCAGTCACAGCGCGACTTAGGTTCCGTCATCGGACGTCGCTTGTGCGCGACGCCCGATTGTCAGGAGGTCGCTCTGGGGCTACCGCTGGACGCGGCGCTGTGCGTTCGCCGAACTGGGACGGGCCGGGTTTGCGTTCCGGCTACGCACCACATCCGAAGGCCTCGCATCGGCATAGGTTTGCCGTTTGGCAACCTTTCCTTCGGGAGTCCAGCTGATCCATTGACCTTCGGGAGCTCCGTTGGCGTAATGCCCTTCGGCACGTCGCATTCCATTGGGATGCCACCAAGCCCAAGCGCCGACCGCGACGCCTGCATGATAATGGCCTAGGGTTTCGCGTTGGCCGTTCTCGAACCAGCTGGCAAATTCACCGGTCAAATGTCCCTCTTCATACTTTCCTGTCGACTTCTTTTGACCGTTGGCGTGGTACTCGACAAAACTGCCGTGTTTCAAACGCTTGCCTGCGGTTTCGTAAACGGCCGGCTTGGCGTTCCACCAATCATCGCGTTGCTTCAGTGTTTGCTGCGCCGATAGATACAGGAATTCTGCTTTGGGTTGTTGATTCTTGTAATGTTCGACTTCACGTTCCTCACGGCGACCGTCCTGGAACGTGTGGCTTGTCAGTTCGTTGCTCGCCGCATCGTATTCCGCCATCACTCCTTCGAGCATTCCGTCTCGATAGTTGGCTTCGTACATCCGTTTGCCGTTGGGATGATTCCAAATCGCTTGACCATGACGCAGGCCATCGCGGAACGGGATCTCGCTGACCAGTTTGCCTTGGGCATCGGTGATGATCCAACTGCCGCTGAGATTATCGGCGGTGAAAGTCGCTTGGGAAACGAATGGGGCCTGGAACTCGCTGTACGGATAAGCGCTCAACAAACTGGCGTCGGCGGTTTCATAAACGCGTCGCCAGTCGCCGTGTCGGGCGCCCATTTGAAAGTTGCCTTCGGCGACCAAGCTGCCCGATGGGCTGTACATCCGATAGGGACCATTGTTGACAAAGTTGCCCAGTTCATCTTGCGTGACGGTCCGTTCAACCTTGACCGAACCATCGTCGTAGCGTTCGCGGACGATTTCGGAATTGCTGTCGGCGACCAGAGATTCGCCAGCCAGTTCCCGGGCGGCTTCTTCAATCCGACGGGCGATGTAGGGCGTATCGACGGTCAACACGCTGTCCTCGGGGAAGTCGTCCAAAGAAGCCGGTTCGTTGGCAGGGGCTAGCATCATTGGCGCCGCGATCGGGGGAACCAAAACACTTTCGTCAGCATCCAGGTCTCCCATGGAGCTAAGGGTGGCGCTGCCAAACAAGATCCAGTGGATTGCGAGACATCTCGCCGATCGACTCTTCATATGATTCCTCATCGAGATAAACAGGGGCATTGCGAGAGGGGGAATGGTTGCGGTTCGCATCCATCGGGCGGGGCCGATCGATCGGCAATTCCATCATGGCATGGGGCATCGCAGTGAACCGGCAACGGGATGGATCCCAGCCGTCCTTCGCGAACCCTCGCGTACCTACATGTCCCTACGTCGACTATGGAATCGGTGGGGCATGACTTCTTATCTATCGACTGGAATAGTTGCTCAAACCAGTAAAGTCGGGCGTGATGCTAGCATGCTCGAACTTGAATCAAAGTTTGGATTTTCCCTAACTTCTCTTCCGCTGGGAGCCTTGGTTTCCTAATCTCCGCAGTGCCTAGGACGGATTTCTCTCCACGCGCGGTGTACGGATGCAACGAAGCTGGATCACCCTTGTATTGTTCGGCTGTCTTGCTGCATCGATCAGCACCGCCGATGTATGCGCGCAGGAGGTGATCACGCAGACGCCGATTCGCTTGGACGATCCGATCGACTTTGTCCGCCAAGGCCCCGAACATTGGACCAGCCCCGAAGGGCTCAGCAGCAGCCTGCAGATCATGCTGTTGTTGACCGTCCTGAGCCTGGCTCCTGCGATCTTGCTCATGACCACCTGTTACGTACGGATCATCGTCGTGTTTGGGTTGTTGAAGCAGGCGATGGGGTTGCAGCAATTGCCCCCCAGCCAAGTCATGACCAGCATCGCGATGTTCATGACATTGTTTGTGATGGGACCGATTTGGCATCAGGTCTACAAAGACGCGATCCAACCCTACACCGATCCTTCGATCGAGATGAGTCTTGAAGAGGCGTGGGATATCGGCAAGGCACCGATCTGTGAATTCATGAGCCGGCAGATCGCGGCGGCCGGAAACTACGATGACGTCCATCTCTTCTTTCGCTATGTCGATGGACCACCGCCGGCGGAGATGGCTGACGTACCGATTCGAGTGCTGTTGCCCGCTTACATGCTCAGCGAATTGAAGGTCGCATTTTTGATGGGCTTTAAGATCTATTTGCCCTTCTTGATCCTCGATATTGTCGTCGCCAGCGTGACGATCTCGATGGGCATGTTGATGCTGCCGCCGGGGGTGATTTCGTTGCCTTTCAAATTATTGTTGTTCGTGCTGGTCGACGGTTGGCGACTGGTGGTGCAGATGTTGTTGGAGAGCTTTGGCACCCTTCCTGGTTGACGACGATCGATTTCCAAACCCACATCGCAACCTCCCTCGGGCCGTGCTCGACGCGTGCCCCCAAACCTCACAGAAGAGAACCATGGACGCTAATTCCGCTGCCGATTTTGTTCGTGAAGCCTTGTTGCAAGCGGTGATTATCGCTTCGCCGCTGCTGTTTATCGGGATGGCGGCCGGATTGATGATCGGGCTGGTTCAAGCGTTGACACAGATTCAAGATCAAACCGTTTCGTTTGTCCCGAAGATCTTGGCGATGGCGACGACAATGATCGTGTGCATGCCTTGGATGATCCAACGGATGGTCGAATTCGCGCGTGAACTTTACCTCAGTGCCGGACAGATCGGCCCCTAGCAAACGGTTGTGGTGGTGGGAACGGAATCCCCGAAGGCGCGCACGAATGGAAGCATTGACACAAATCGGCCAACAGCAACTGCTGCTGTTCATGCTTGTTCTGACCCGTCTAAGCCTGATGTTGATGGGGATGCCAGGCGTTGGTGCCGGCGTGCCGCGACGCGTGAAAGTGTTCCTCGTGTTGACGATGACCGGATTGTTGTTCCCTTTACTGGGAGACTTGCCCGTCCCCCCGGTCAACAGCATCGTCGATCTGGCGATCGCGATGGGACGCGAAGCGATCGTGGGGCTGTTTATCGGATTGGTGATTCAGTTGTTGATCACCGGTATTCAACTGGCCGGTGAATTGATCAGTTCGACCGCCGGTATGCAATTGGGGGCCGGAACCGATCCGCAAACGAAAGCTGCGATGCCAATCCTGGGTAATATGATCGGGATGATGGTGACGGTGATCTTGATGTCGGTCGGCGGTCAACACATGTTGATCGATGCTTTGTTCACCAGCTTCCGAACGATCCCGCCGGGACTGGTACGCGTCGAAATCGGTTGGATCGAATTGTTGACGTATGAGATGACCCAAGGGATGGCGACGGGGGTTCGAGCGGGCGCTCCGGTGGTGACGGGATTGCTGCTGTCGAACCTGATCACCGGGCTGCTCAGCCGCACGCTACCGCAACTAAACATCCTCGCCGTTGGTTTGAATGTCAACGCGATTGCGATGATGGCGATTTCGGCGATCGCACTGGGGTCGTGTGGTCTGTTATTTGAGACCGAATTATCCGCCCTGTTCGATCGATTGGGCGATCTGTTGGCGACTACGAAACCGGGCTGATCCAAACGATCCGATGACGCTGCGACAGCGTTTTCATTTACGACAACCGCAATAACATTTTGGAAAGGACGCGTCAGACGCGATGGCGGACCAAGACGGCGAAAAGAGGTTTTCAGCCAGTGACAGCCGGCGACAGAAAGCCCGTGAACAGGGGCAGGTGGTCCGTAGCCAAGACTTGGCTTCGGCCGCGCTGTTACTGGCCGCACTCGCAGTGATCGGATATTTCGGTCGTCCGATGGTCACCGATGTCGCCGAAGTGTTGGTCGCGTCACTCGCCGATTCGGAAGTCGAAGCGTTTACCGTCGACAGCGCCAGCAGCCTGTTGACCCGAACCGGCTACTTCACCCTGATGGCCATTGGGCCCATCATGGTCTGCATGTTCATTTGCGCGATCCTTGTCAACATCCTGCAAACCGGCCCGATGTTGCTGCCCGACAAGCTGATGCCCAAATTCAGCAATATCAGCCCCATGCAAGGGATCAAACGGTTGTTGGCGCTGCCCAACTTCATGCGTTTGGGGTTTGGAATTTTCAAACTCGGTGTGATCTCCGCCGTGGCCGCGCTCTCGCTGATGCAATGGTATGAAGCGGTGTTGGGTGTCGGCCAGTTGGGCGTCGCCGCCGTGGCCAAATTGATCTTCGATGCCACCTTCTATACATGCCTCTGGATTGGCGGGGCCCTGTTCATCTTGGCGGCTTTCGATTTCGCCTTTCAATGGTGGAAGCATGAGCAGGATTTGATGATGACCGAGCAGGAGATGCGCGACGAGATGAAAGAATCTCAAGGCGATCCGCAGGTCATTGCCCGTCGTCGACAAGTTCAACGCCAACTAGCGATGCAACGGATGAAGTCCGATGTGCCTAATTCCGACGTGATCGTCACCAATCCAACGGAGCTGGCGATCGCGATCAAGTACGATCCCAAGACGATGGCCGCGCCGATTGTGTCAGCGAAAGGGGCGGGGCTGTTGGCCCAAAAGATCCGCCGCATTGGGCTTGAGCATGGCATCGCAATCGTCGAACGCAAGCCACTGGCGCAGGCGCTTTACAAGAACGTGGAGGTGGGACATCCCGTACCTTCCGAACAGTATCAGGCCGTTGCCGAAGTCCTCCGCTACGTCTACCAGCTCGAGGGACGCACGATGCCCGAGGCGGCGTAACCGATCCACTGCATCGCTGAAGAATCCCTATCGCGACGCGGGGCGCGCGTTCCAAGTTCGAACACGCGGCCCCAGCATCTTTCATGGTCGCTCGCATCTCAGCGATTCGGGGATGCTTGCGATCCGTTTCGTATTAACCGCGAAGCTTCCAACCCACAACGACACCCAGTCCGAACGACCAGACGGCCATGACGTCGGGTCGGTCCTTCGCGTAATCGCTGAGCAGTGCAAAGATATCCTTCGCCGGTTCGGCAACGTAATGGCTGCCATACTCTTGGATACTTTCGGCGGCGGAGTGCGTCGCGGCTTCGACCTGGTTATGCACAGCGTTCGTTGACGGATTGCGTTGTTGGGTTCTGTTTTCAGTAGGCATGGGATGAAATTCCTGTTTAACGAGTGACTTGGAACGATGGACGCACGAGTAAATCGATGCGGGTTAGCGGTTCATGAAGCGGTCGCGCCAGGTGGGCTCGCGATAGCGGTCGGTGGCGAGCGAATACCCGATTGCGACACCGGCCAACAAGCCGATACCAAATGCGGTCACGATCGACTCCATCGGACGCTGAGCCACGGCACGCGTTGATTGATCGTAGCCTTGACGCATCCGTTCGCCGGTCGCTTCGGCATAGCTCGCCGCGCGGTCCGAGAGGTTCGAGCATGTCGCCCCGCACTCCTGGTAGACTTTGTTAACGAACGATTCGACCTCCGTTCGGGCGGCGCCGACTTTCTGTTGAATCAATCCGATCAACTGCTCTTTCTCGCCTTCGACTTCTCGCAGTTCATCGTCGGTGATCTGTCCGTATTTCTCTTTGACAGCCCCTTGGATCGAATTCCACTGTCCACGGGTTTCTTGTTTCGTTGCCATGGTGGTTCTTCCTTTTCGTTTATTGTTTTCTGCTGCTTGAGGAATGCACTCAATTGGGAAGCAGTTGCTGTTCTCTCGTCGCAAACGATGTACCAACGCGGTCCGACTTCGACGATGCAACGCCCTTCGACATGGCGGTTTGCTGCATCGTCCGCTGCTGCCACGTCTTCGAATTTGCACAAGTCGCAAACTTTGAGAAAGCTCGCAAAATAGGGCGCGAGCGGTGGCGAGCCAGGATGGTTGAGAACCGATCACGCCGTCGATGCTTCGTTTCCGATGAATCGCCGCACGACGTAGATCAAGAACGGCGGCTGCGAATCGCTTCAATCAATTCGCGTTTTCTCATCTTGCTGCGGCCGCTAATGTTGAGATTCGATGCGATGTTCCGCAGCGCGTCGACCGTTCGGTCTTCAAGCGGAGTATTTGGATTCCCGGTCCCTTGCGTTGTCGTGTTCGGGGTACGCCCTTCTTCACGCCGCTGCTTGTTGACGGTCCTAGCCGCTACCTCTTTAGCACGCGCTTCCGACCTTCCGCTGTCCCGTTGACTCTCCTTGATGTGCTCGTATTGACGCTGGTCTTTGTCGCTCCACCGTGGCATCGCTTTGATCTCCACATGAAAAAGAAAATCCTGCTGCGCGGGCGATCGAACCTGCGATCACCGATGGACACGTTGCGGTCGGTCGCCCGGCAAGGAATGAAGTTCACTTAGAAGCGAGACGCTTTATTCGGCGGAAGCGTTTTCGATCTTACCGAACGCAACGCGATCCCCGGCGTCACCGCTCGGTTGCGTGAACTGGTCGGCTTCAGCATGGATCACGATCGCACGTCCGACGATCGAATGTTCACCGGTCAACGAGATCACCGAATCGTCGATTTCGATCATCGCGATCCCCTCTTCGTTCGCTTCGATGTTGCCAAGATCGCCGACGTGTCGCTTCTCATCGCTCATCTTGCCATGCGGCTGATCGGTCGGATTGAAGTGTCCACCGGTCGATTTGCCAGTCTCCTTGTCCGAAAGGTCTCCCTTTTCATGGACATGGAACCCATGCTTTCCGGGAGTTAACCCAGTCACCTCGCCGCGGACTTTGACGACATCCCCCTCCTGAGTAAATCGCACCGCACCGCGGACTTTGCTGTCGCCGACCGGTACCAATTCGCAGATCGCAACAGCTGACGTCGACTGCTCGACACGTGCTGCTGGATCGCCAGTCTTCGGATCGCTAGCCGCCGGAACATTGGTCGCCGGATCGACCGCGACCGGATCGACGGTTATTGGATCGACGGGCAACGCGTCGGTCGCCGTCGGGCTCGCCGGGTTGGGCGTTGTGTAGTCGCCCGGTTCCTCACAGCCCACGACAGCGAGTGCTACCAGTGCCGCGCAAGAATAGATTCGCATCTTCATCATCGGTCTCCATTTGCAAGTTGGTTTCGTATCGTCCAGTTCGGTAGATCCGACACCGCGAGTGGTCGCCGATAACGCTCTACGAGCTTCCAATCGGGGCGATCGCCCATCGGATCCGATACATTGCAAACGTCGCAAACCACGTGCCGAGAAGAGATGAAGATCGAGGCCGCCGGGCGATTCGAGACGCCCCGGCGCGGCCGGATCCGCTTACACGCAATACCGTTCAACGAAGCGTAGTGGACGAGGTTACGAGTCCTTTTGCATCAGACCAAATCGCTGGGACTCGTAACCTCGTCCACTACGTCCACTACGTCCCGGGGCTAATTCTTTCGACGGTCCGAGGCTCCTTCGTTGAACGGTATTGCGCTTATACGCAATACCGTTCAACGAAGCGTAGTGGACGAGGTTACGAGTCCTTTGGCATCAGACCAAATCGCTGGGACTCGTAACCTCGTCCACTACGTCCGACCGCAATTTCTTTCGACGGTCCGAAGCTCCTTCGTTGAACGGTATTGCGCTTACATGATGCCGCGGCGAATTTCTTCGAGGATCACCGGCATGTCGGCGGTCGTATCGACCTTGATTCCAGCCATGCTGGGAGAGACCCGATCCGCCTGGGCGACCTGCTGCCGGTAGACCGTTTCGTCGGCATCGGACAACGAATCGCTGCGACGTTGCCGCTGGCGGATGCGGTCGATCGCCACCTCCTCGGGACAGATGCATGTCGCGACGACGACCTTGTCACCCGCAGCGGCCAACCGCTGCTGGGCCTCTCGTAATAGATCGGCTTGCAAAAACGTGCCGTCGACGACGACCGGAACTCGGTTTTGCAGATGCTCTATCGCCTGGTCGAACATCGCGCTGTAGACCTGTTGGCGCGACTGCGCGTCGTAGTTCACATCATCGTCCGGCGAGTTTGCCTTCCGCAGCGCATCGGTCGACAGATGGACCGCTCCCATTTTCTCGGCGAGCGCCTTGGCAACGGTTGTCTTGCCGGTCCCGCTGAGCCCACGAACGATCACGGCTGTCGGGCTTCCCAATTGCTGGGCGTATCGGTCGGCCAGCTCGATCAACCGCACGGCTCCTGGCTGGGAATCGGATCCCGACGCCTCCGTGGTTTGATCGGATCGCAACGCTTCCACCTTTGCTCGCACACAAGCGCGATAGCATCGATAAAAGGCTATCAATTGCGGATCGGGGGCATCTCCCAACGCTTGGCAGCAGCGCCGCAGCACCGCTTCGCCCAACTCGGGGACACCCGCATCGTCGCATGTCATCGCAAAGAAGCTCAATTCATCGGCGATGTCGACCAACCGCAACTCGCGGCTGAATTCGATGCAATCGATCGCGACCGGCGGATCGGTCAGGTAGATGTGTTCGGCCCGCAGATCGCCATGCCCTTCGACGAGGTGGCCATCGGCAACGCGGTGCTGCAGCAACGCATCGCCGCGCAAGAACATGAACTGCAGCTGAGCCGCTTGTACGCGTTGGACCACGGTTGGCGGCAATTGATGTTTTGCATCGAGTAGCTCGTTCCCGTTGTCGAGCACATGCTGACGATAACAATCGCGATAGGTTGGCATTTCGACCGGCGGCAATTGGCGGTAGAACGCGGTTAACATGTCGACGATCGGTGCGACGTCTCGATCACCCCAATCCTCTCGTTGGATCATCTGCGTCAGGCAACGTTCTTCGGGCAGCCGCCGCATCGCAACCAACCAATCGACGGGAGGGACCTCGCCGCCGATTCTCCATTTCCCGTCGTGATCTCGGCCGACCGGAAGAACGCCCCGATAGATGTTCGCCGCCATGCGGCGGTTCAGTTCGACCTCGGCCTCACACGCTGCGTGCCGCTTGGCAACCGTCGAATAATCCAAGAATCCGAAGTCGACCGGCTTCTTCAGTTTGTAGACGTGCGCGTCGGTTAAAAACAGATACGAGATGTGCGTTTGGATCTCTTGCGGCGGCCCGCTGGCGTCGTCGTAAACTTCCGCCGACCGCAACGCGTCGATCAGATCGGTGTTGGTCTTTGGCGATTCATCCTGCATGATGCCGTCTCCGTGGTGGGCTCGCTTCGGTGGGGAATGCATCTCTCATTGCATCACTCTTACGGTTTCGGTGCAATCGTGCTCACCATCACTCTGCGGCGTGCTGCGAGCTTTCTACAGCAAAACCCTCGCAAGATCTGGACCAAACGCGTGGGTGAACTGGTAGCGATCAGGTCGGAAGCAGGCCGAGCAATCGACGGCGTCGAAGGTGCGAAAACCGGTCCCATCGATCGATGGCGCGATTGTTGCAGTGGGTCATCTTCAAAAAGCTCACCCCAGGAATCGTCAGCCTCGAATGTCCAAAGCCAAAACCTCCCTATTTGCTCTGCTGCTGATCGCCCTCGTCTTGGCGACGGCAGGTCTGTTGGTCCCAACACTGAATGTCAGCCTGCTAATACTCGCAGGTTTGTTGTTTGGAGTCTTCGTGCATGCGATCAGCGCCTGGTCGGCGAAAAAGCTATCGCTCTCCTACCGCACCACCTATCTCGTGGTCGTTGCCCTGATGCTGGTCGCCATCGGGCTGGGCATCTTCCAATTGGGATCTCAGGTGGCCGATCGGGCCGATGAACTGTGGAATCAATTGCAATCGGCCGCGCAAACGGCAAACGAGCAATTGGAACAACACGCCTGGGCCCAGAAGCATTTGCCCGACGTTTCGGATATCGAAGAGCAACTGACGCAGTCGAGCAGCGACATCCTGCCGGCGGTGCTTCAGCGATTGCAGTCGTTGGGGTGGGGAATGACCGCGGCGTTGGTGATCTTCTTTATCGGATTGTACGCCGCTTACGATCCCGATCTCTATCGCGACGGCCTCGTTAAATTGATGCCACCAGGGAAACGGGCTCGCACGCAGAAGGTTCTCGATCGGATGAACGGTTCGCTGCAACGCTGGATCGTCGCCCGGTTTGTCTCGATGGCGATCGTCGGAATCGCCACGGCGATCGGAATGTGGGCGTTTGGAATTCCGATGCCGATCACACTCGGCGTGCTCGCAGCACTGCTGACCTTTATTCCCAATATCGGTCCCCTGCTGGCCGCCGTTCCGCAGATGCTGTTGGCTGTGAATGTCGGCACGCAGATGGTGCTGTATGTCTTGCTGTTCAATTTCGTGTTGCAGACGCTGGAGAGTTATCTCATCACGCCGATCGTGCAACAGCGAGAGGTCTCGTTGCCGCCAGTCCTGACCATCGCAGCTCAGTTGCTGATGGGTGTTGTCGTCGGGATCCTCGGCGTGATGCTCGCCGCACCGATGGTCGTGGTTGCGATGGTGTTTGTGAAAACGCTGTACATCGATGCTCGACAGCAAGCGCCGGAAGCATCGGCCACGCATTCGTAGCAACCAGTGCGAAGTGGAACCCTGGCATCGGGGCGTTCCACAACCGGCAAAGGCAACGCGTCGCTCGCGTAGCGGGGCCGCTAGTCGTGTTGGATGTAGGCGATGATTCCCAGCTGAGCTTTCGGCGATCCGCCCAGCTGAACTCGGCGGGCGAAGACCTTGGAGCCGTCGCCAAATTCGCTGGCCGTTGCACCTTCGGCGAAGAAGGTTTTCAGCTGAGCAAACTCGTCGGTAATCGAAGCGTTATCGACAGCTTGAACGCGTCCATTGTGGAACTGCAACACGATACTGCCCGCGATATCGGTCACGTAGATCGTCACCCGTTCGGGAGCGACGGCGGTGAATAGTTCCTCCAAGCGACTGCGGAGATCGAGTTCGATAATGTTCAAGCCAAACAGGAGGCCGTTGCTGTCGAAGGTCGCCTGGACGCCACTGACGACCAACGGCGATCGGTTGTTGACCGGCACGTTCTCGCTTATTTGGTCGTTGGTGATCAGCACCACGTCGTCGGGACGCAGCGAATGGATCACTTGGGTTCCCTCCTCGTCGCGCTCGCTCGCCTCGCGTGCTAAAAGATCTCGCTCGGGCACACGAAAGACGCGTCGCCCGACTCCACTGCGTTCGGATCGAATCAGTTCGCGGATCCCCCCTCCTTCCTCTTCGATGCATGAATACGCGACCAAGTAGGCGGGGTTCGCCTTCAGCAAACCGCCGAACAGATGCGCCTGGCGGTTCAGCAATTCGACTGGCCCGACTTCGGCCATCGATCCGTCCGACTGCGGAGCGATTGCGGTGCCACCTTGATGCGATGCAACGACAGCTTCCATCAGCGGCAGCTCGGAAACGAAGTGCAGGTTGCGGACCATCCCCTCGGTCTCGAAGTTCAAATTCACTTCGAGTTCGCGTGTGAACTCTTGAGCCGACGCATAACGCGCCTGCTGCAGCGCCGACCTGCCTTGACGCGCGGTGTAAGCGATCGCCGCGCCACCGATCAACAGCAGCGAAGTGGCCAACAGCAGCGACTGCGTTGCCGTCGGATGATCGGCCATCCAGCGTTTGAGGCGTTGTTTGGTGGGAGGTTTGTAGGCATGCACCGGTGTGCCGGCGATAAATCGCTCGATCTCGACCTCCAGCGCCTTGGCCGATTCGTAGCGCAGATACCGCTTGCTCGAGAGGGCTTTGACGCAGATCGCGTTCAATTCCGGCGGCACCGACGGCACCAATTTGATCGGCGGCACAACTTCGCCAGCAACGATCTGCGACATGATGTCCGACCGGCTGCTCCCCGTCTCCGCGTCTTCGATCGCCGATTGGTGCGGTGCGACGCCGGTCAGGATCGCGTACAGAATCCCGCCAAGCGCGAACACGTCGGTCAGTTCATCGACTTCGTCCAGCCGCCCCGACGCTTGTTCGGGAGCCATGTAGAGGGGCGTTCCCAGCACGCGGCCGACCTGCGTCGAACCGACGCTGTGCAAGTCGCCCGGTTCGGTCCGGCCGTTGACTTCGTACATCCCCGACGCGTCGTTGATCATCGCCAAGCCCCAATCCAATAGGGTCACTTGGCCGAACTCATCGAGAGCGACGTTTTCCGGTTTTAGATCGCGATGGATCACCTTGCGCGAATGCGCGTGCCCGACCGAATTGCAGACGTTGATCAGCGCCGACAGCAATCGGTGCAGCATCATCGGGTCGTCGTTTCCCGCTTCGCGTCGTTCGTGGTATTCGGCGATCGCATCCTGCATCGTCCGCTTGCCAAGAAACCGCATCACATAAAACGACTTGCCCGTCGCTTCATCCTCGCCGTATTGATAGACCGGAACGATCCCGGGATGTTCCAGCCGGCCGGTGATCTCGGCTTCGCGGCGGAAGTGGTCCAAAGCGACATCGCCCGGAGCCACTTCGCGGGAGATCTCTTTCACCGCCACATAACGCTGCAGGTTTTGGTCGCGAGCCAACCAGACGATCCCCAGACCGCCCTGCCCCAACTTACGCAGCAACGTGTAGCGCGAACCGACCTGCCGGTCTTGGACCTCGTCCTGCGACAGGACCGACGTATCGGCGATCCCCAGCAACTTGGCGACCTTGCCGTTGGGATCCAATTGAGCCAGCCAATGCTGCTCGCGATCCGAACTGGTCATCGGGTCCTTGTTTCCGTTGGCACCGTTGCTGCGAGCATTGCGATCCAGCTTGGCGATCGACGTCAGCATCTGTTGAGAGCGCCGTTGGACCGCCGTTCGCTGGTCGGCCGAGATCGTCTTCTGCTCGAACAAATGATCGGCCAGCGACAGATTGCCGTGCGTCGTCCAGCTCTTCGCCGCTCCGGCAAGAGTCCGCACGTTGGCGTGCCCCATCTTCAGCAGCGCAACAGCAAACGCCAGATCGCGACTCTGTTTGGTCCCCTTCGCAGTGTCCGCGTCGCTCCCTGCCGACGGACTCGCTCCATCGTGCGCCAAGGTTTGCTCCAGTTCTGGCATCGCCGCCGAACCCTCGTCGGTCGCACTGCTGTCGGTTGTTTTCATCAAATCGCTCATCATGTCTCTCCCCAAGAGATTGTAGTTCGCAAAGGGGCGTGTTCGCGATCCCAACCCGTGTTTTGCATTGTTTCCTCGCACCAACGCCCGCCTCGAAACGCCGGCACGAGTCACATTGGCTGCGGTTTCATGTAAGCTCCGCACGATTCGCGGACGATCAATTGGCTTGCCAACAGGTACTGACGCGGCGGCACCACCACCTTCTCGATGCAGTCGAGCATCGATCGGAAGGCGACCATCGCGATGTCGCGGCACGGTTGCCGGATGGTTGTCAGCGGGACGGTCAGCAGTTGCGCATACTTCACGTCGTCGAATCCAATCAGCCGGATGTCCCGGGGCACTTCGATCCCCAGCTTCGCCAGCGTTTGCATCAACGTGGCGGCAACGCGGTCGTTGGAACAGATGATGGCGTCCAGTGGATCGCGAGCGTCAGCGGCCGACGCATCGGCCACCAAACGGAACCGGGCGATCAGTTTTTCGATCTGATCGACGTCGTCCGGTTCGAACCGGGCAACCTGCAGCGGGCGGGCGGACGGCTCTTGGGAGATCACCGCCTCCCGCGCTCCGGCGATTCGTTGAGCGATGGTCGGGGCCGTTTGCGGCGGCGCCAAAAACAGCAGCCCGTTGCAGCCGAGCTTCAATAGATGTGATGCCGCAGTAAAACCAGCGGCAAAATTATCGATCCCGACCAGATCGAATTCGCTGCGCTGCGGAAAGGGATGGATGTCGCGGTCGACCAAGACGACAGCGATCCCCGCCTGCCGCAACCGATCGGTGATTCGGAAATTTAGGTTTTGGCTGTCGGGATGGTGCTCCAACGGGACAAAAAAGACTCCCGGCACGCCCCGCTGGATGAACGCGTCGCACAGCTGTCGCGAAGCTTCGATCGGATCGGCACCAACGGTCACCGATTGGGCGTTGGTCGGATCGGCAAAAGCTTCGTTGACGTTGGGGTGCACTCCTTCCCTGCCCCACAGCAAGGCACAGTCATGCAGCCGGGCGAGTCGCGCGATGTCGCCGCAGATGACTTCCAGGATCTCGGTCGAACCGATCTCCGGCGCCAGCAGCCCGATCACTCGCTGCCCCTCTTCGACCACCGCCGCCTGCTGACGGACAAACGTTCCCGAACCGGCTCGCCGTTCGATCAGCCCCTGGTTCTGCAGCTCGCGAAGAGCCCGAGCGGCGGTCGGACGCGAGACATCGAATCGCCTGACAAGCTGCGTTTCACTTGGCAACCTACCGGTGGGTTGGAACCGACCAGCTGTAATGTCGGCGAGCAATTTATCGGCGATTTGACGGTATTTTGTATCGGCCACGATTCCCCTTACGTTTTCAGAATGCCTGCAAAGCATTGATTGCAAAAGATGTTATTGGATGTGAATCCGGCGCAAACTCACCTCAAGGGCTTGTCACTAACAGGTTGACAACACGTGCTTACAGCTATTGTGACATTCTCGGCGAGTCTGTCCATGGTAACCGGTCGTCACCTGCGTAGGATTGCCGACGTAGGGACGCAACACCACGTAAACGAAGACACCACCTCAACGGAGGCAAAGATGAGTATCGCGGTAACCCAATCCGATCGTTTCCATTTGGATAGCGACGCGCGCAGCGAGCTGCCCGAACCGGCAAAGGGAGGACGAGCCAAGCACTATTTGTTGGCCAGCGATTTTGATCAGACACTTAGCTTCAACGATTCGGGGGAAGTTTTGAGCGAGATGCTGGGGCTGCCGGACTTTGAACGCAAAGTCAAAGGGCTAGCCAGTTCCCATCTGGTTCAACAGGGGGGCGAACTGACCTATCTGCTGCTGCACGATCCCGATTACCGCCAGGTCCGCCGCGAACACCTGGTCGAAGCGGGACGGCGGATTCGGCTGAAAAAGAACCTGGCTCCATTGATGGACCTGCTCGATCGAGGCATCGACGGCCATCGGTTTACGTTTTATGTCGTCTCTGCATCGCCGGAAGAGGTGGTGCGGTCGGCGCTCGAGGGAATCGTGCCAGCCGATCGGATCTTCGGCACTCGGTTGAACTTCGACCCCGATTCGGGCGAGATCAGCTCGGTCGCCCAATTGACCGCGGGCTACGGCAAGGTGACCGCCTTGGACGAACTGCAATCGCAACTGGGAGTCAGCTGGGACCGGATCGTCTACGTCGGCGACGGCAGTTCCGATGTCCATGTGATGCTGCACGTCAATCGCTGCGACGGATACACGATCGCGGTTTCCGAAAACCAACACCTTGCCCCGATCGCCCGCCGGACGGTCCTCAGCGACAACGCGTTCAGCGTCTTGATCCCGATCCTGGAAGATGTGATGGGCTGGACCGATCGGACGAAGATTCGCGAGCTGTTCGAAGCGAGCGGGTTGGATGTCCAGGGCTGGGAAAAATCGCAAGTCGATCGGCTGACGATTCTGCCGACCGATGCCGACACCCGAGATGCGTCGTCCGCGACTGCCGCTTCGTGAGCATGGATGCTTCGTCGACGACCAACATTGGGCGTCGTCAATTATCAACACCAATTTGGATCCACGATTCGATTCTCCTATGAACAATATCGCTGTACCTCAATGGATTGTGCGTAACGACTCGGGAAATCCGCTAACGGCCTCTCTCTGGGCAGTGCGTGGATTGTTTTTCCTGAACGGTTTTTTGTATGCGACCTGGGCGACGCGAATCCCCGCCATCCAGTCTCAGTTCCAACTATCGCACGCTGCTTTAGGCGTTGCGTTGATGATGGTGGCGTTGGGAGCTGTCGTTGCGATGCCCACCGCCGGTTGGCTCTGCTCGCGTTGGGGCAGTCGTCGCGTTGTCGCGATCAGCTTGCTGCTCTACATCGCGGGCCTGCCGTTGGTGGCGCTGATGCCCAGCTTGACCGCGCTCTTTATCGCGTTGCTGTTGTTCGGCGTCGGGCACGGCATGTTGGACGTGTCGATGAATGTCCAAGCGGTGGAGGTGGAGCGGCGGTGGCAGAGGCCGATCAATTCATCGATCCATGCGCTCTGGAGTGTCGGCGGATTGTCCGGCGCGATCGCTGGTAGCGTGATCGGACTCTGGGGCCTCGCCGCCGGCCTGCACTTTGCCCTGGTCTCGGCGCTCCTTTCGCTTGCGATCGTACCGATCGTTACCCGCCTGTTGATCGAATCGCCAACCGCCGCATCGGACACGCGGGACGAGGAAACCGGAGCACCGTCCCAGCCGCGCGGCAGAAACCGGGCGTTGATCCTGTTGGGAGCGATCGCGTTTTGCATCATGGCGGGTGAGGGTGCGATGGCCGACTGGAGCGCTGTGCTATTGAATCAAGTTCTGGGAGTCAGCGAAGGGCTTGCCGCAACGGGCTACGCGACCTTTGCCATCGCGATGGCGGCGGGCCGATTTGTCGGCGATCGCTTGTCGATGAGGCTGGGACCGATGAATCAGGTACGGATCAGCGGGCTCGTCGCGTTGGCAGGGTTGTTGATTGTCGTCACTTCGTCCCATCTCGCATTGGCATTGTTGGGGTTTGCGATGATCGGTGGCGGCTTCGCCACGATCGTCCCCGCCGTCTTTAGTGCCTGCGGACGGTTGGACAATGTCCCGGCAGGCGTGGCCTTGGCGACGGTATCGACGATCGGATACTTCGGCTTCCTGTTGGGGCCGCCGTTGATCGGATTTGTCGCCGAATGGCTTAGCCTGAGGATCGCACTGGGCTGCCTGTCGGTGACAACCCTGGCATCGGTTCTGCTCGCGACAACCCTAGCCCCACGTACCACCGCAACGGACGACACCAGCCAACACGATCGCTGTGCCGCATGATCACGATCGACACAGTTGTCGAAGTTAACGGCTGGAGTCGAGGCTTCAGCCGAAACGGAAATCCCGCAGGGATTCTAAGAACGTAGCCGGTGGTCTGAGCGCAGCGAACACCACCCCCGACTGGGGCGCATGAATCATTTGCCACAGAGGTCACCGAGACCACAGAGAGAAATAGAGACCATCCGCAACCCTCGGTGACCTCTGAATCCTCTGTGGCAAAAACATTCACGATTTACCGGATCGCACAATCGAACGCCGCCCCCGACGGGGGCGCATCTCATCGCAAAAGAATCATTTGCCACAGAGGTCACCGAGACCACAGAGAGAAATAGAGACCATCCCAACCCTCGTTGACCTCTGAGTCCTCTGTGGCCAAAACATTCACGATTTACCGGATCACGCAATCGAACGCCGCCCCCGACGGGGGCGCATCTCATCGCAAAAGAATCATTTGCCACAGAGGTCACCGAGACCACAGAGAGAAATAGAGACCATCCCAACCCTCGTTGACCTCTGAGTCCTCTGTGGCCAAAACATTCACGATTTACCGGATCACGCAATCGAACGCCGCCCCCGACGGGGGCGCATCTCATCGCAAAAGAATCATTTGCCACAGAGGTCACCGAGACCACAGAGAGAAATAGAGACCATCCGCAACCCTCGGTGGCCTCTGAGTCCTCTGTGGCAAAACATTCACGATTTACCGGATCACGCAATCGAACGCCGCCCCCGACGGGGGCGCATCTCATCGCAAAAGAATCATTTGCCACAGAGGTCACCGAGACCACAGAGAGAAATAGAGACCATCCCAACCCTCGTTGACCTCTGAGTCCTCTGTGGCCAAAACATTCACGATTTACCGGATCACGCAATCGAACGCCGCCCCCGACGGGGGCGCATCTCATCGCAAAAGAATCATTTGCCACAGAGGTCACCGAGACCACAGAGAGAAATAGAGACCATCCCAACCCTCGGTGACCTCTGAGTCCTCTGTGGCCAAAACATCGATATGTGATCCCTCCGGGACCATCGCGCATAACGGCCTCGCATTCCGGAGGTGCACCGCTGCGCGACGACCTCCGGCTACCTTCTTGCATCCCTTCGGGATCACCTCGCGCTGAGATTACCGTAGGCCCACACTCTCACCGCCGCAATTCGACTCTTGGGTTCACCGATGGTATCGTTACGCGTTTCACGAATCGATGAATGCATCGGCCTGATGGGCCGAGAGAACGATGGAGTCCCCACCGATGAACCCGCGACAACTTCTTGTCCCGCTTGCCCTCCTGTCGCTTGCGATTGCCGGCGAGCAACTCTTCGCCGACGCCCCGCTGTCGGTCGCTGCTGATTTCGAAGGGGGATCGGTTGCAGAGGTCGAAATCGATCCGGCGGCTGGCAGCATTCGATTTATGCCCGGCGGAGATCCCGCCCGCGGCTGGCCTTGCTGGTGGTACTTTCGCATCGATGGTATCCAACCCGGGCAAACGATCACGCTTCAGCTGCGTGGCTCGACAGCCACCGTCGGCAAACAAAAACCGCTGGGGGCGTCCTGGGCAATGCCAAAGCGAGCGACCTATTCGACCGACGGCAAAACATGGCGACAAACCGATCCGGGGCAGCGCGACGGACCGATCATGACCTATGAACTCACCCCCGATACATCGTCGGTGTACGTCGCCTGGGGACCGCCTTACACACCCAAGACCGCGGAAAAACTTGCGACTCGATTGAGCGAAGCCTCACCGCATGTCGAAGCGATGCAGTTGTGCCGATCGCGCGAAGATCGCGCGGTTCCGATGCTCCACTTCCGCGAGGGAACGCGCACGGCGGAGCAGCGCTTTGGCGTCTGGATCCAAGCCCGGCAGCATGCTTGGGAGAGTGGTTCCAGCTGGGTCGCCGAGGGTTTCGCTGATTGGTTGGCCGGCGACGATCGCCAAGCGGCTTGGCTGCGACAACACGCCGACGTCTATCTGGTTCCGATCATGGACATCGACAACACAGCGACCGGCAACGGCGGTAAAAACGCGATCCCGCGCGACCACAATCGCGACTGGTCGGCCAAGCCTCATTGGAACGAAATCCTCGCGGCTCAGCAAAAAGTGGGCGAGCTGATCGACCAAAACCGGATGGATCTGTTCATCGATCTCCACAACCCAGGCCCCGGAGATCCCACCTTCTTCTTCGTCCCGCCGCGGGAATTGTTGAAGCCTCAGGCGGTGGAAGCAGCCGACCAGTTCATGGAACTTGCCTACCAGCGGATCAGTCGCATCGAGCCTTCGATTCCGATGAACAACAAGCCGAGGGTGACGGGATCGAATTACCACCCGCTGTGGCGACAGATCAGCAAGAACTGGGTCAGCCTGAACGGCAATCCCCACACGGTCAGCGTCTGCCTGGAAACGGCCTGGAATTCTCCCGCGAGTACACAGGCGGGCTACAAAGCTGTCGGCGAAAACCTCGCCATCGCCACGCAACAGTTCCTGGCCAAACAACCCGAAAAACCGTAGCGTCGCGGGCAGCTGTCGATCGATAAGCGATCTCGCTTCCCAACCGAAGTGCCCGCGTTTAACGCCCGACGCAGACGAGTGGCGGCGCGGAGCGGCTGATCAGTCGTACTTCACGTGCACGCGTTGGCAACCGGGATCCTCTTCCGTCGCCACTCCCACTTCGTCGACGGGGTGCGTGTACAAATAACGCCAGACGGGATCAAACTTCAATCCGCCGTCTTCGTTTTTGGGCGAAGAGCGACCGGGGGTGACCGAGCCATGGGCGCGGCCAGCGTCTCCTCCCACATCCGCTGCGGTGATCAAGCTGCGCGAGTTCTCGTAGGGAGGCGTGGTGGAATCGACGTCGACGATCGGGCCAAACGCATTCATGCCTAACATCTCCCAAGAGCGACAATAATGGTCGCCGGTCCAACCGCCATCCAGGACGTGAGTGAACCCGAAGAATCGATTGGCGGGAGTGGCCGAGGGCAAGCTCTGCCAATCCTGATCCTGGTCTCTCGGCCCGCACAACATCACAACCCGATCGACGCGTTGATGCTTGGCGAACCGAGCGGCGGTGGTGCTGCCGTGCGACGCACCGGTCATGATGATCTTGTCCCAACGCAATCGCGATCCACCATCGGCCAGAAACTGCTGCCAGTTCCCCTGCGGATTCTCCTTGGACAACCACAACAACAATTGACGCGCTCGCTCGGCAGCTCCATCGGGAGGCATCAGATCCAGTTCATCGCTGAAATCCAATCCGGTGGCCGCTTCCAACCGAATCCGCCCGCGAGCGTACGCATCCGAAGGTTGGGGTGGAGCTAGCTTGCCGAACCATCCCCGTGCGTAACTGACTCCGATCGCATGGATACCGTATTCGTTCCAACGCTCGAACAGTCCGCCGTTGTGCCCCATCAACCAGATCGCCAATTTGCCCTTGGGAGCGACGCGGGTGTCGACCGACGCGAACTCCAAATCGGCAGGCTTCTCGTCGCTACCCGAAACAAAACCGATCGCCGGATATTCCCCGGTTCGCGAATCGATCTCGCTGGCGCGAACGCGAAACTGATACCGCTGCGGCGACGGATCTTTCACCGTCTTCGGTTCTGCTGGGATGCCACGGACGACATCGCCACCTTGCTGAGCCGCCTTGTGAGCGACGGTTTGCAAAAACGCGGCGTATTCGGGTTCGAGCTTTTCGGGAACATACTCGTTGCCGACCGCACTCTCGGCGAACAAGCCCTCGAACCAAACGCAGGCTCCCAGATATTCACCCGCCAAGTTGGCGTGATGGCCATCCATTCCGAGCGTCCGTTTGCCATCGCGATTGTTCCAGCGGTATCCGGTGTGCAGCGAATGCGTTTGAGCGGGCAGTTCGGGGTATTCCAGTTTCCCGGCGTCGAAGTCCTCCGCCGCGCGATAACCAAACTTGGGATCGTTATCGGCGATCCAAAACGCATCGCCGACAGGAATCCGGCTCGCCGAAAGCTCGGCAGCAATCGTCCGGTACGCATCGCTCAACCCTTCGTACATCGCCTGCTGCGTTGTCGGGCCACCATTGGATTTACGCGAACTACGAAAGCGAGGATCATCGCTTCGGTAAGCCCATGTTTGATGCACCAACAGCTTCGCCTGCGGCGCGTAGCGATGGATGATATCAGCCAACTGGGCCGCGTACGGACGATACGTCTCGACGTCATGACTCCGCACGCTCAGTTGTTGGATCGTGACGAAATCCCAGTCTTCGCTCTGCAACGCCTGCTGCAAACTCTCGCCTTTCGAATAGAAAGCCGATCGATCGCTGCGATCCTTCTCAAACGCGAGTGCTTTCGCCGCGTGCAGTTCCAGCGGCGACCCGCCGATCGTCAGCGATTTGTGAGTCAGCTTGTGGCCAGCCGCCTCGGTGATCTCATCGAGATAACGCGTTGCGTTATTCGTAAAACTGTTGCCGATCGTGAGGATGCGAACGTGCTTGGGCGAATCGTCGTTCGTTGGATCCGCACCCACCGACTCACCGAACCCGATCGTAGTGAGGGCGAAGAGCCAAAAGAACATGCGTGCTCGAAACATAGTGTCGTCTGCTGTGGGGTAAGAGAAAGGAGAGTGATGTCAGGGTCCAACAATGATAACTCAAACCGATCCCGATTGGAGACGCCCCGTTTGCTGGAGTCGAGGCTTCAGCCGAAACGGAAATCCCGCAAGGATTCAAAGAAGGTAGCCAGTGGTTTGAGCGCAGCGAACAGTTGGAGTCGAGGCTTTAGCCGAAACCGATGAGTCAGCGGATCCCATACGGTAGCCGGTGGTTTGAGCGCAGCGAACACCACCGGTACGGATCGCGCAATCGAACGCCGCCCCCGACGGAGGCGCATCTCATCGCAAAAGAATCATTTGCCACAGAGGTCACCGAGCCCACAGAGATAAACCCAGAGACCACTGCAACCCTCGTGCCCTCTGAGCTCTCTGTGGCAAAAACATCGATCTGCGATCCCTCCGGGACCATCGCGCCTCGGGGCCCTCACGTTCCGGAGGCACTCCGCTGCGCGACAACCTCCGGCTACCATCTCGCATCCCTTCGGGAGCATCGGTTTCGACATAACCGCAGCAAGTCGAAATGGCCACCGGATCCCGCAGCGGATCCCATACGGTAGCCAGTGGTTTGAACGCAGCGAACACCACCGGTACGGATCGCGCAATCGAACGCCGCCCCCGACGGAGGCGCATCTCATCGCAAAAGAATCATTTGCCACAGAGGTCACCGAGTCCACAGAGAGAAACAGAGACCATCCCAACCCTCGGTGGCCTCTGAGTCCTCTGTGGCAAAAACATCGATCTGCGATCCCTCCGGGACCATCGCGCATCGGGGCCTCACGTTCCGGAGGTGCGCCGCTGCGCGACGACCCCCGGCTACCTTCTTGCATCCCTTCGGGAGCATCGGTTTCGACATAACCGCAGCAAGTCGAAATGGCCACCGGATCCCGACGGGATCCTAAACGGTAGCCGGTGGTTTGAGCGCAGCGAACACCACCGGTTCGGATCATGCAATTGTTCGCCGCCCCCGAATGGGGGCGCACAACCTTCGCAAAAGAAGCGTTTGCCACAGAGGTCACTGAGCCCACAGAGATAAACCCAGAGACCACTGCAACCCTCGGTGCCCTCTGAGCTCTCTGTGGCAAAAACATCGATCTGCGATCCCTCCGGGATCATCGTGCATCGGGGCCCTCGCATTCCGGAGGTGCGCCGCTGCGCGACGACTCCCGGCTACCTTCTTGCATCCCTTCGGGAGCATCGCGTCCAGCACACCTGCCGCACGATGAACACCAACGAAAACGGTTTCGCAATAGAATTCACCGACACCGAACCCGCGATCCACTAGATCACGGAGCCCATGGTTTGGGGCCGTTCTTTTTTTGCTGGAGGAATTTCGCATCGACCGATTTGTACCACGCGTGCAACCGACGGCGCATTTGATCGACGCGGTCGGGCTCTTCGGAAGCCAGATCATTCCGCTCGCCTTTGTCCGACTTGAGATCATACAGTTGAACGCGGCCATCTTCGTAGCGTTCGATCAATTTGAAATCCCCTTCGCGAATCGCACCCGCCGGAATGCCCCCTTGGTTGCTGTAGTGAGGATAGTGCCAGTAGAGCGATTGGCGATCGAGCGAATCGCCTCGCAGTGCCGGCATCAGATCGACTCCATCGACCGCGTGTTGGTACTCGACCCCTGCGGCAGCTGCGACGGTGGGAAACAGATCGATCGAACAGATCGGCTGGTTACAGACCGAACCGGGCTGCGTCACCCCGGGATAGCGAACGATCCACGGCTCGCGAATCCCTCCCTCGTACACCCAACCCTTCCCGCCACGCAGCGGCAGGTTGCTGGTCGGCGAACCTTCGCTAGTCGACAGGCCACCGTTGTCCGACGTGAAGATCACGATCGTATTGTCGGCCACGCCCGACGCTTCGAGCTGCGCCAGCACTTTGCCAACCGCTTCGTCCATCGCCTCGACCATCGCGGCATAGACCGCATGCTTCTGCAAGATCCGCACCTTCCGCGGCTGATCGCCAAAGACCTGCTCTTCGTCACCAAACTCCTGTCCGTTGATCTGCGCTGCCTTCGCTTTGTATTTGGCGATAAGATCGGGGCGCCCTATCAGCGGCGTGTGAACCGAATAGAACGACAGGTAGGCGAAAAAGGGCCCCGTCTTGTGAGCATCGATGAAGCGTGCGGTGTCGCGAGCCAACCGGTCGGGCAGATGGTCCCCATCGGGACTCTCCACCGCCATCTGCGGATTCTTGAACGGTGCAAAATACTTCTTACCCGTGTAGGGGCCGCCTTTGCTGTGCCCTCCCACATTGACGTCGAAGCCTTGGTTCTGAGGGTAATACTCTTCGGATTCCCCCAGATGCCACTTCCCGGCAAAGAAAGTTGCATAGCCCTTGGTCTTCAGCGCCTCGGCGACCGTCACTTCTTCCAGCGGCATGTTGTCGTTTAACGGAGCCGGTTCAAAGGTGCCGCTTCGCTTGCCGGAGAAGAAATTGGTGGCATCGACGCGCGACGGGTATTTGCCCGTCATCAAACTGTAGCGCGTGGGTGAGCAGACCGGATTGGCGGCGTACCCATCGGTGAAACGCATCGCGGTATTCGACAGAGCGTCGATGTTCGGCGTCTCATAAAAACAGTCCGGGTTGTTCGCTCCGATATCCATGTAGCCCAAGTCATCGACAAGAAAGACGACAACGTTGGGAAGTCGAGCGTCGTCGGCAGCGCGAGCGAACCCACCAAAGCTGGCGAACATCGAGACAAGAACCAACAGCGCGAGCGAATCGCGAACCACAAATTTCAAAAGCTGCATCGTTACCGCCATAAGATGATTTCTATTTCGAGAGGAACCAGGAACAGAGGAGATTGTACATCGCCCGATTCCCCAAAACGAATTCCTCCAATACCAAAACAGCGCTGGAGTCGAGGCTTCAGCCGAAACGGACGAATCGCTCGCCCCCACCGGATCCCGACGGGATCCCAAACGGTAGCCGGTGGTCTGAGCGCAGCGAACACCACCGGAAACATCCACAAAAATCGATCGCCGCCCCCAACGGGGGCGCACATCCACAACGTCCAAACCCGGCCCGCGAATCGCAAAATGGCGAAGCCATGGCAGGATAAAGCCTGGGGACGCAAGTCCCAGGTAACGGGCCTCCCACTACAACCCAAAGTCGCGGAGCGACGACAGGACTCCACGTCTCAAACCCGGCCCGCGAATCACGCCAACACCGCGAATGATATTATCGATTCACAAACAGAACGGAAAACAAGACACCACAACGAGCCCACCTGTCTTTCCGTTTGCTGCAACTCTCGGTGGCCTCTGAGTCCTCTGTGGCCAAGTATTCATCTGCGCTCCCTCCGGGAGCGCCGCGCGTTCGGTCCTCAGGTTCCGGAGGTACGCCGCTGCGCGACGACCTCCGGCTACCTTCTTGCATCCCTTCGGGATCACGCACACCAACCTTGCGAATAATCTGCACCAAAACAACGGCAGAGCAAAGGGCAAGTCACTGTTTTGAATTGGCGCATCAGCTGGGTACGCGTTGGTGTTTGGTTCGCTTTGGACGACGCCGCGCTAGCGTGTGCAGGCTAAATCGCCGAAGCACCAACTCGTAATTACCCTGAGCGATTGGGCGATTGTTTTGCGCTGGACTGGTTTGCGGTTAGAATAATCGCATGACACCCAAACAGCTTTCATCGGACATCACCGACGCATTACACGCCGCAGGTGATCAACCACTGCCTGTCGTCGATCCATCGAATCAGAAAGTTTATTTCCTGATCGATGAGCAGACGCACCGACGGGCGATGGCCGCGCTGCAACAGCAAAATGCGATTGCTTCGATCGATCGCGGGATTGAAGGGGAAGGCATGACGTTGGAGGAATCTCAGCGACGCAACCTTCAAGCGTTGCAGCGACAGCAATGACTTTCGCCGGTGTCATCAAAGACGAGGCACACAGCAACATCCTGCGAAACGCAACGACCGAAACGGCGTTTGATATTTGGCAGAATGATCAGGGCAGAATGATTGAGAGCGCAGCGCGAGTGGTTTCAATTATGAAACGCATTCCTGCTTGAATTAAAAAACTCCAACCAAATCATTCTGCCCCCATCATTCTGCCACCCCTCTGCACGTGCCGAGCAGAACGACTACCGTGACGGCTCACGTCACTCTTTTGCTACGCGGTCGCTTTATCTGCCAAGACCGAAACGGCAATTGGCATTTGGCAGAATGATCAGGGCAGAATGATCAGGGCAGAATGATCAGGGCAGAATGATCAGGGCAGAATGATTGAGAGAGCAGCGCGAGTGGTTTCAATTATGAAACGCAATCCTGTTTGAATCAAAAACCACCAACCAGATCATTCTGCCCCCATCATTCTGCCACTCCTCTGCACGTGCCGATCAGAACGGCCACCGCGACGTCTCACGGCATTCTTTTGCTGGCGGTCGCTCGATCTGCAGAGATCGAAACGGCAATTGGCTTTTGGCAGAATGATTGAGAGCGCATCGCGAGTGGTTTCATTTATGAAACGCACTCCTGTTCGATTTCAAAATCTCCAACCAAATCATTCTGCCCGCATCATTCTGCCACTCCTCTGCACGTGCCGATCAGAACGACTACCGTGACGGCTCACGGCATTCTCTTTCTGGCGGTAGCTTTTTCTGCAGAGACCGAAACGGCGATTGGCATTTGGCAGAACAATTTGGAGGTTGGTTTGCTGCGGAGAAGCTCCCGGTCGGGGCACAAAAAAAGCGAGCAAGAGATAACCGTTGCTGGCTTTAAGCAAAGTACACCCCAGTGGATTTGAACCACTAACCTTCGGTTCCGTAGACAGTCCGAGCTTTCCTTTCGCGTTCCGGATACTCACCAAAACCCCGTTTTTTACGGGGTTTTCTTTTGCACCTAACTTTTACCTCACCTCAATTTCGCGTGTTTTTTTCTTATTAGTGGGTCGATTAGTGGGTCGACAAAATCGGATGACCTAAGAGCTTCGAAATGTCTACCAAAACTTGGCCCCGGGATTCGACATGAGGTTGCCCGTTTCTAAAACATGACGGAAACCTGCATCGCTTATTATGCGTCGGCAGCTAAGATGCACCGGATGCACCGGATGCACCGGATGCACCGGATGCACCGGATGCACCGGGCGCATCGTCGCGATCGCCGATTGTTTGGACGGCTGCCGACGCATCACGATCCAGCCGGGATCTGTGCACGAAGGAAAGCCTGCCGAAACTTCTACGTTTGACGCAAAGCGGATCGAACTTGTCACGCACTGCGACGGCTTTCCACCTGTCGAATGGGACATGCTATAGGTTGCGATCACCGAGTCACGTTGAGCATAAGGATTGAAAATGGGTAATCGAATACAAAACGCCTCGCGTAGCTTTCGCCACGCCGGTAAATCGGCTGCCAATGGAATTGCCGCTACTATGGAACGGATTGCTGCGGCAAACCAAATGGCCGATGCGATTGACGGCTGGGACGCGTCCCACGAAGAACGCTGGCACCAATGGCGGCACACCGTCGGTGGAATGAAGACGTGCGAAGGCATCGACATCCGGCTAGCGGAACGGATTTTCCTCGCAGGTGCATCGTGGGAAAGGCCCGCGTCTGTCGAGGCGGATAGTGGAAGCTGAGCAAATCGAGTGCGGCATTCGATCCGGATTCCGTGTCCCGTCGCTCTTTGCCGGTCATCTAAGGTGAGCTGAGATGTTCTGGTGTCGGTTCACATCCTGCAGCTGAACTTCGCTGCGAATGAAGTGTGCAGCGCAGCAGATGGATGCAATAGTGCAGGGGAGTTTAGTGTCTCAGCTCGCTGGTGGGTTCCCGCCTTTGTGGTCAATTGGTGTTCCTGCATGGGGAGGTGCGGCGGTATGCTCTCGTCACCACATCACTATTTGAGGGGGGGCAGGAATGACCACGAGTATTCGGATCAAGTTTATCGTTAAGTCGGAGCAGATGAAGCCGCATCTACGGATCTCTCACGTCGGAGGCACCAGTGAAACCAGTGCTCGCTGGTACGTGCCAGTTGAAGAGGCGATTCGTGACATTGAATGTGGGAAATGCCGTTTTTTCGTCTTGATTAATGGGCTCGCTATTTGGGTTGTCGTCGCCGTTGACGCGGCGGGTGTGAAGTACTTGAAGACGCAGGCTGACAGCGACACCGTCAGTCACCTTCTCAGTCTTCCCGATTGCAATCGCGATACGGTGGGTTCATGACTGGATATCGCGGCGAGGTTTCAAACTCATGCCGCTGCGAGAAGACTAACAATACGTCAGGCAGGAACCATGAGGCAAGGGCGGTGCTTGACGGGGGGAGGGTCAGATTGTGGCGCGGCCCGGTTTCGGTAGACCGACCGCCAGCGCACGTATTTTTCCGGAGTTTTTTGAGGGGGGGGCCCCTCGCTGGTCTCATCCGGAAATCCTACGGGCGTCGAGCTGCCGACTACGATTCGCAGCGTTAAAAAACACCCAATGGCGTGCCGGGCGAGTCGAATTCATTCAGATAACGTCAGACATCACGGGGAACGGAGAGTTGATCATCCATTGCAGCAATCGGCGCAAGCCGTCCTCCTGTACATGTCATTGTTCTGTCTGCTTGTGAATCTCTATCCAAAACGCAATAGCGATCTACATCATGTAGCGCAGCTTGTCGTAAGCCCGCTTTTTCATCCGATCGTCGTCGCTGGCTTCCGTCAGCTCGTCGAAACCGAACATGGTTTTCACACGGTGCGTGAGCAACGCGCGGTCGTACGGTGCCTTGCCGGAGATCCAGTAGGCGGAGGTGTAAGGGCTAAACTCTGAAAAAGGCTGTGGACCGAATTCATCGGCTACGTTTGGCAAGTTTCGCCATAAACGGAGGTGTTGGTAATGCGACGCGATCGCTGCGGGCACGAGTTCGGGATAGCCGTACTCCGCGAGGTTAGTGATAGCGGCAGCGTGGTTATTGATGTGTACGAGGCCACCATAACCCTGGCGGTGGACCTTCGAATCCTGGTTGACGATCTCATCGAGCACGGCCTCGACCATTCCCTTCACATCTTTGTAGGGCGGCGCACCGTCATCGACCTCCGGAAGCGTGACCTTGTTCCCTGTGATTCGACCCTTTGCCTTTCCGTAATAGCCGCTTCCAGGGTGGGAGTTGTCGAAAAGTCCAACTAGCTTGCGGATACCGTCGATGATCGACGGGGTCGCAAAATCCGGGCATTCCTTGAGCGCGTGAATGGCGATGGAGGCGAAAATCACGTTGTGCCCGGACTCGCGTGGCGTCCTGATGTTCTTCTCGAGCGCCTCGGCGATACCGTCGATCAGGCTATCCTTTGGGGGCTCCTTCGGAAAGTCTTCAAACAGCTCTGAATCCATGATCTTCGAATTCTTCTTCATCTTCGACCCGAACACCGACTCGCCGGCTATCACCCGATCGAGATCGCCTTCGATTCCCTTGTAAACTTCGGGAGCGAGATCCGTACGCTGCCTCCCTATGAAGTATCCGGCCAACAGGGAGGCCCCAAGATGACCAGCCATCGCGCTCATCCGGTGGGCCCTGGCAAGTGCATTTAGGCCCTTAATGAGATAGGAATCGTCCAAGGCAATGGTTTTGGCCGACGGTGTTTCTGCGGCACGGATGGTAGCTCCCCAGATACCGGGAATGCTCAGCCCGCCGATGATACCCGCGGAACCCCTGAGGAACTCGTTTCGATTCATGTGGAGTTGGCTCGTTTTATTCAGTTCGAATAGCGCAACTGTGTTGTTAGGCAGAACGTCCGCGATCAGCGGGCCGGGAGTGTTGACGATCCATTCGAGAAACCATGTAAGCCCGGCTCCTTTGCATCGCATGGTTGGTCAGCATTTTCCATTATTGCAATGTAGTGATCAGAGCAGGCAACAGATATGCCATTCCCACGACCGATGCGCCACCCAACAGGAGGTTTGTAACGCGTTCGTTGAGTCCTGCGCGCGATAGCAGTTCGGCGATGTGGTGCCGCAAAAAGAGAACAAGCAAACAAAACGTAAACGCAACTCCAAAGACGATCGATTGACCACTGTTGATGGCGAACCAGGAATCAGCGGCGGCGGTAACGTATGCCCCCGCCCCAATCAGGACGGCCAGCGCAAACAACTCCAGATTCTGGATGCGCCGTTTGAGGTCAGCGACAGTTTTAGCCAAGTCTTCATTTTGCATCGTGATACCCTGAATTACGGGACTAATTGTCGGACGCCTACGAGCGAGAAGTGTCCATGGTAGTGCTGATTGTTTGCATTTGCCATTTCCAGGCGACTCGCCTCAGCCTGACGAACGGCAGCGGTAACGGGGCCGCCGCCAAAAGACTATGATTTCAAAACCCGCGTCATCGGCGGCTCCCGTTCACCGCATTGTTCCCCGTCGCCTGAGTGGATCAGGTATCGGTCTGGATGAAGATGTACCGACCGCGAGCAACCGCATCACCAATGGGTTTTAGTAAACCGTCAAAGAACTGCTCTCGCACGCAACCCTCACCGTCATCAGGTAGGTTCGCAAAGTGTGCTTGCACCGTCGATAGTTGCTCTGCAAGTCGCTTGACAGTCTCAGGATCGAAAATGCTGTAGATGCGGTGGTAACCGTATTCGTGAGCAAGTTCACCGTGGAAACGAAATCCACTGGAGCCAAACTCGGGCTCTTTGAACATATCTGCGCCTTGAGCAACACATTCCTCAGCACAGTCCCAGTAGACGCTTTCATAGTCTGTGCATTCGAAGCCAATGCCAACGGCCTTACCGACGTCATCGCGTAGTGAAAAAACGAATTTATCCCAGATCTCGGCGTCATCTTCGTCGAGATCGGCGTACCAATCGGGCGACGAAAGCCTAGTCTTGATAGCGTCTGCAAGTTTTGAGAGATCGCTTGGAAAGGCCTCGGAATCTCCGACTGATTCTTGCAAATACTTGGCGATAGCCATCGCTTGGTCGTCAGTTGGACTGGTTGTGAGTTGCGAAAAAGCACTCCCCTCAAGCGTATAGATGAAGTAGCCAGCCATTTGTTGCAGCATCTCCAGTTTTGGGTTTAGCGGGGAACGGTCGCGATCACCCAGTCGCGGCGAAAGATTTTCCATTGTCAAAGCGGCCGACTCCGCGACTTGGGTGCATCGCTTGGTTCGCCGTTGATGCCTATGTATTGAGTTAGCGTCCACGTGGTTCAGGAGCCTCGAGTGTTCCACCGCCCAAGTCTGCCCAAAGCTGAGCAATCGAGGGAAGATCAGATGTGAGGTCAATCGAATTGGCAGAAAGCGTAAGCTCAGCAAGGTAACGAACGAGCGACCATTCGCGCGATGATCGAATCCCGTGTGCGGTATGAAGGTAATAGCGGTCGGACGTTTCGATCAAGTGACAGGCTGTCCAGAGATGTCCAAGAGGCTCGCGGTTGAATGCGGCATCACCGCCAAGAAACGAGCTTGGCAGCCCGGTTCGCAGCGACCAATTTGCAACGGTTTCCGACCCTTCGCCCCCTTCGTACACACCAACCGAATTTGTCAGTAAGGACAACAGGCGAAGTGCGTTGTCGGTCGCAAGCAACGGCTCGCGATCGTTCTCGCGTATGGGTTGCAGCTTTGAAATCGTCGTCGCAGGGGACGCCGCAAGCAGTCGAACCACGTCAAAGAATCTTGCGGATACAATCATATTCCAGTCGGCGAACGTCTAAAATCACCGGGTCGCGACAAGTGATTGTCCATTTGAAAACGTCCGGCTTCGCGACTCCGGTGCATTTTTTTGTTATCCCCCGTCGGTTGGGTCATGTCCAAGACGTGGCCTAAGGGGATCGTCATTCATCAGTCCGGTGGTGTCAAAGGTCGTGGGTTCGCACTGTTGCGCGTTGGACGCCAATGCTTCGAGAATCGTCTCGGGGCTCTTGAGTAAGTGTTGATTATTGCTGAGAAAGATCATTTCTTCTGGTGTCAGGCTGCGTACGTACGCGCGTGGAGTATTACCAGAAATCTTTACGGTCAATATTGACCCGACGAGGCAGACAGCATCTGGCGTATTTTCAAGCGCCGCCATAATGTCACGAGTTGCCTTCGCTTGTTTTTCATCTATAGACGCTTGGGTTTCTTGCAGTTGTTTTAGCTCAATTGCGCGTTCGATTTTCTTCAGTCGATCGGCAACTTCCGGTTGCGTTGCGACATCCTTTGTTTTCGCGAACCATTTTTTGAACCATGAGCTGAGTTCGGGAGGGAAATCATCTGCGATTTCAAAATCGAACGCGTCGAGGAGTTGTCGTATCGCGTCGCTTAGCTTTGTGACCGTCTCCGCATCGTCCTTCGGGAGATACACTTGAACGGAAACGAACCTGTGAAGTGGAATCAGATTTGGGTCAACGCCCATCGACTGTGCGACGAGATAGTTGTGAAGTTCCCCCTGAAGTTTGGTCTGCGAATCCGAGAGCGCGTCCATGCGTTCACCCATCCGGTCACGGGTGCGAAACGGATTCTCACGCAACAAGAAGTAAAGCTCATCGTAGAACATGTCAGGTTCTTTGGGCCGGTGGAGCAGCCGTTCGATGAGTCGTTCGTACGATTTTGACGACAGGTCGCCGTCGGACATTAACATCGCGGAGAATAGAGCTTCGAGTCTCCGGATTCGGCGTTCGAGTTCGTCTTCGTTGGCCATCGCTGGTTCAGGTTACGGTTGAGTTGGATTAAGGGGGATAACGGTTCGGATCACCAGGTGGCGGCACTGGATGGTCTAGCTACCACAAACCGCGGCCACCGACACTCTGATGCATCCGTTGGTTGTTTGAGTTTTGTTTTTCGAGATCGATCAGTTCCAGCACCCGATCGAACGATGATATCGCGAGCGTCTGTCTGTCGCAAATCGAGTATTTGGTTGAATGCGATCTTGGACTGAAGTGACGAAAGAAGATTTAGCCGGCATCGAACAGCAGAATCGCCAGACGTGTAAGCGAAGCATTCGTTCACTGCCGGATTATCGCAAGCGTTCAAGTGGGCACACGCAGATCGTTCCCTGGCGTTCAGGTCCCAAGGCGAGTCGGTTCTCTGGTCAGTCCCGTTTCCCTTAATGAATTGCAGTGGCAAACGGTTGGTTGCCATATTTCGTGAGTCGAAGCGTCGTCGGAGATAGCGTAATCAAACGGCTATCAGTAGCGGACGCGGGACGAGCATTGTTTCCGCTCAGGTAGGTTTGCCTCAAATAACGTTTCGGATCACCAGGTGGCGGCACTGGACGGTCTAGCTACCACCAACCGTGGCCACCGACACTCTGGTGCATCCGTTGGTTATTTGAGTTTTGTTTTTCGAGGCCGATCAGTTCCAGCAACCGATCGAACGATGATATCGCAAGCGTCTGTCTGTCGCAAATCGAGTATCTGGTTGAATGCGATCTCGGTTTCGAAGTGACGAAAACATCGAGCCAGCATCGAGCAGCAGAGTCGCGAAACGTGTAAACGAAGTGATCGTTCATAGCCGGATTATCGCAAGCGTTCCAGTAATCGAACGCAGATCGTTTCCAGGTGTCCGAGAACCAAAGTCGAGTTCGTTGTCTGGTCAGTCCCGTGTCCCTCAATGGATTGCAGTGGCAAACGGTTCGGTACCGTATATCGTGCGTGGAAGCGTCGTTAGAGATTACGAAATCGATTAGCGGCAAATTCGGACGTCGGTCGAGCATTGTTTCCGCTCAGGTAGGTTTTGCTCAAATAACTATGTTTCTCACCGGTCGGCCCGGCTGAGAATAGGATTTATGGGCTTATTCTCACTGGTTGCTCCGTGAGAACAGCTTCGTTAGCAGCGGTTATTCTCGCTGGTTGCCCCCCGTTTGCAACTCCCGGCTCCGCTGATGGAGCCGGAGCCCGCCTGCACAAGCTTTTACCGGACGTTTGACTCACGCCTCCCGCCGCTTCGGACCTGCTGGGAAATTCCCCGGCCCCGAATCGACCGGGTAGGATTCTTTGCGTTGAAACATCGCTTATCGGGGGATAAGGATGCCGGAATTTGTTCTGTCGCTGCGCCAACTTGTCGCTTCGGGAACGTCGATCGAATCTGCAGCTGCTTCAGTTAGAGTAAGTAAATCGACCGCCCATCGAATGCTCCAGCTCTGGGGCATGGGGGGCAAGAAACGTCGCCTGAATCGGCGTCTTTCCGACGAGCAACGTCAGAAGATCGGCGAGCTGCTGTCGATCGGCCTTTCGCATCGGGAAGTCTCGCGCCGAGTCGCGTGTGATCACCGGACCGTGGCTCGATACAGCGATGTCGTCTCGTATTCATTTTGCCGACCGCGCCGCTGCTGTTCATGTGGCTATCGCGTCACCACCTCGGAATGTCTCGTATGCTTGGCACGTGTCGCGTAGCTGGATTTGGCGTCTGTCTGATTTTGTTGTGTCTGCCCGGATGCAACGGATCACTCGAATCCGTTCCCGTTACGCAACCTGTGCCACCGCCGGCGGCGGAGATCCCGGTCGCTAACCTTCCCGTCGATCTGCGGGAATGGAACTGGACCAATCGCCTCGGCATCGGTTCGTGTGCCCACGCGTCGTTTGTCTACCACCTGCGTTGGCAGAACCAATTAGAGTTGGCCGAGCGATGGCGGGCCACGCATTCGGGGGGCGAATCGGCAACATCAATGCAGCGAGCCGTCCGAGCCGAGGGACTTCCATTTAACGCGACGACAACCGCGGATCCTGCATTCCTCGACTGGGCAAGCCGCACCCGACGCGGCGCGATCATCTGGTTCTTCAAGGATCACGCCGTTCACTTCTGCGGCTGGGCGACGGTGGACGGAATCGAGTACGCGATCCTCTGCGACAACAACCGCATCGAACGCTACCTGCGCGTGGAACGATCCGAGTTTCTGCGGCGCTGGAAACAATACGACGGGTTCGCGCTCAGTACCACATTCTCGCCGGTACCGCCTACCCTATTCCCTGCTTTTGAAAGTGTCTGATGCACCCCAAACGCAACTTGTTCTGTCTCTGCTTTTTGCTTGTCGCCGCGTTGGTGCCGGTGATGAGCGGATGCGATGCCCAACAGCCCTACCCGCATCATCACCAACAGCCCGGTTGGAACGTCGATGTAAACGGAGCGGGTTGGAACGTTGATATCAACGGCCAATCGCCGCAACGAAACCCTTACTTTCCAAACGTCAGACCGGCCCCCGTCCAGCCGCGGCAACCAATCTTTCAGCAGCCGCGGCAACCAATTCTCCAGCCGCCCCAGTTGTGTCCAGGCGGGCGATGCCCAGCCCGATCGATCGATTCGGTTGGTGAGGCGGAAGCCGTTGCCAGCACTGTCGCGGTGAAGCAAGGATCGTGCAAGTGCCTGCGCTGCATGAGGCCGACGGTCGGTGCCGACTGGCATAGCCTTTGGACGCCTGCAGGGGACGTTGCGACGTATCTCTGCAATGAATGCTGGGATCGAACGACGCCCGAGGAACATGCGGGCTATCTGAGATTGGTCCTGCAGCGTGCAAAGCTGCCCGACGAAAAACGCGAACCGTTCGTTGCCGCGTTGAAGTCTACGATCGCCACCGATTGAACCGGCGCGTCGCAACTTAATCCAATAACCCCCGAGTGCCTCCGGTGGCCGGTTTCGATCGGCTGCTGGCTTCTCGCTGTCGAAATTGGTCCGCAACTAACGTGCGGGCTCGAATGGAACGAGATGGAACTTTGGCAGCGCTGAATGCCTATTTCGACATCACTCGCTAATCGAACATGCAACGAGGAATCGAATTGGCAAACTTCAGCGGTTTAGCTTAGCTCCGAAGTCAAATTGTACCTGACGGTCGTAGCGAGCCCAAAAAATTGCACAGTTTTCAAAGACCTTAGAAATGCTTCAATCGCCACAACCAATCCACGGTGTTATGGTAACTGAGGTTTAGCTTTTGGTGTGAGTTGCCGTAGATTCTGCGCACCGACATACGTTGCTTCAGGAAATTTGAGCTTCAATTTGTCTGCGGCGAGTAGCACGTCACGAGATCGTTTGCCTGGATTCGGGTGCGTTTTTACAAATCCAGGTATGAACTGCATCCAAGGCATCGTTTGTTGTTGCTGCTGGTCCCAGCGATTCAGGAGGCTTGCTAACTCGCGAGGGGAGTAGCCAACCGCCATCATCCACTCCGTTGCATCGCTGTCAGCTTCACGCTCCTGTTCGGGGCGAAGCGGTCGCGTGACTAAGTTGATCCACATCATACTCTTTTGGAAAGAAATCGGTTGACGAGCAAGCTTTAATTGCTTCAATGGGATGATCAAATGCCCGCGGTCTAAGTGACTGAGTTCATGCGCCAATACGCCGACCAAAGCCGCCTCGCTCTCGCAAGTTTTCAACAACCCCCGAGTGATCAACAAGTGACCGCCCGCGATTGCAAAAGCATCAGAACTTTGAGATTCGATTAGTCTTAAGTTTAGCCTGTCATATCGCTTCGCTTGCTTCATCAATGGCTTCAGTGACTTAACCAAGCTGAGCAAGTATTTGACCTCTGGCCCACGTTCACGTGTGTTGAAATTCGCTTTCTTTAGCTGATCCAGGAAGGCGTCAAAGACTTGCTTTCCAAACCGCTTTTCTTCTCCAATGGAAACTTCAATCGCTTCAATTGTTAATCTTTTAAGTCACGAGACTTCGCGAGAATAACAGTGTTTACCGACAGTCCTAATACCGATGCGACCTGGGCGAAAAGTTCCGAATTCATTCCGTAACGCTCCAACGTCGGTCGCCTGCAAAATGAGTCCATTTGGCTAAGGTGTATTGATTTATGCGTGGCGTTTTGCGAGCAGGGTCGAGAAATCTTCAGAAATGCTGACAGGTCGAGAGTGCTGAAATGCCTTCTTTCTTCGGAAACGCGATTTAGCCCCATTTTTCCCTTCAAAGGTGCTCGACTATGCTCACGCAAACTCACACGGTAGATAGGTTGATAGTTGCGGAATTTCCTGTCATTGCAAAGCGGATTTCGCAAAACCATTTGCAGGCTGAGGTTCCTTCTGTTGTTGTCCCGCAGGTCCGGGAGAAACCGGCGACGGTCGTCGCGACTCAAATTCGAGATCTGGTTCGCCGCGATCTGAACATTCACCTGCAATCGGGCATCGGATTTGTCGCGGTCGGTTTCATGTTGGGAGTGTTGCTCCATCGACCGTTGATCATGCACTCTGCTTTGGGTTACGCGGCCGGGACATTGACTACGGTTTTGGTCGCTCGATTGAGCATGTTTCAGCGCGCAAACGCTGTCGGCATGAAACCTATCATGGACGATTGTAATACTCTGCGTATTGACCGATAATATCAGGCGATGCAAAGTTAAACACTGGTGTTGTTGCGGGCGTGGGAAGTTCTCTGGGCACTTTAAGTCGATTGTCATTGTGAACCAGCCGCAAGCCGAACTCTCCGAAGAAACGCTGCGGCGATTCGTATTGGGATTGTTGGACGAAACCGAATCGGCACGCGTGGCGGAATGGTTGGAAAAAGATCCCGCAGTGGCGGCTCGGGCGGCGGCTATCGAACCCGATTCGTTTCTACGTAAAATGGCGGACGCGGGGCGCGGCACGCACGTCTCTGCGATGGAGTCCACGTCGGTGGATCGGATTTCATCTGGTTCCAGCCGCCCATCCACCGCCGCAGATCCCAAACACATGTCCAGCGACGATAGCACGATCCCGAATCTCCATCCGGAATTGGCCGCACTGCAGCAGTATCGGTTCGTCGAGCAGCTTGGCGCAGGGGGAATGAGTCTCGTGTACCTGGCCGAAAACCTGCATATGGGTCGGCGTAAGGAAGCGCTGAAAATCCTCAATGAGTCCCAGACGAGGCAAAGTGGATCACGGGAACGATTTGATCAGGAAATTGCTGTCGCTGCACAATTGCAACACCCCAACATTGTCACTGCCTATTCAGCCATGAAACTGGCATCTCTTTCGGTCTTTGCCATGCAATATGTGGAGGGAAAAGACCTGGACAAATTTGTTCGGTCCAAGGGTGCGATGCGCATCGACACCGCCTGTGGCGTGATCCGTCAAGTCGCGGCGGGGTTGCAGTATGCAATGGAAATGAGAACGATCCATCGCGATATCAAGCCAGCGAACCTGATGCTGACGAAAGTCGGTGCGAAGCATGTGGTCAAAATCCTCGACTTCGGTTTAGCCAAATCGCAGATGGAAGCAGAGACGCAAGTTGCTTTAACATCGACGGGGATGGGAATGGGCACACCGCAGTACATGGCTCCAGAGCAATTGCGCAGTGCGGCGACAGTCGATATTCGCGCCGACATTTATTCGCTCGGTTGTACTCTATATTTTTTGCTGGCTGGTAAACCACCGTTTACCGGTACGCAATACGAAGTCTATCACGCGCACCAGTCGCAAGAGGCGAAATGGCTGAACCTTGTGCGAACCGATGTCCCTGCGGAACTAGCGGCCGTGGTGGCCAAGATGATGGCGAAGGAACCCTCAACACGATTCCAGTGTCCCAAAGACGTTGGCACCGCGCTAGCACCGTTCCTAGAACTCAAAGGTCCGGTACCTGCAAATATCGCGGGAACAGAGGCGAGAGTTATTGCTGCCGCCAGTGTTCCATCGGTACGGCTAGCCACGCAGTTTGAATCGGTGTCTCAAGTATTACCTTTGACACCACGGCCAGTCGTATCGCCGCAAGTGCAACCCTTAGTCCAGACTCACGCGCAACGTCCAAAGCCAGTTTCCTGGAAAAAGATCGGGGGTGGTGTCCTGGTCGCCTGTGTCGTGTTTGGTTTCATTGCCGCCGTGGTGATGCTCTCGATCCGCACGCCGAACGGCACGATTGTGTTCCAACAGTTGCCAGCGGATGCGGAAGTGATGGTCGATGGCGAATTGGTGACGGTCTCGTGGGATGGCAATCGAGAATGCGCCACGGTGGCTGTGCAGCCTGGTTCACACAATGTGGAGGTGCATCGTGGCGGGATCAAAGTTGAAGGAACCACGGTGACTGTTTCGTCAGGGGAAAACACACAACTTGTCGTGCGAGCGGAACCGCCAACACCTTCTCCGTCGGTTGCAAACACGCCGTCTGTATCACCACCTTCAAAGCCGATCATCGCGCCCGTCGTTCCATCACCCTCTTCAAGTCCGATGCGTGCTGACGCATTTACAAGTCGATCCACCGGGATGGAATTCGTGCGGGTCCGTAAAGGGACATTCACGATGGGATCGCCGGACGATGAACCCGAACGTAATACAGATGAAACGCTGCATCAAGTGACGTTGAGCCAAGACTTTTTCCTGGGCAAATATGAAGTGACGCAGGACGAGTACGAGAAGGTGATGGGTTTCAATCCCAGCCACTTCAAAGGAAAGCGACTGCCGGTCGAGACGGTCTGTTGGGTTGACGCGGCTTGGTTTTGCAATCAGTTGAGTGATCGCGACGGTCGCACCCCGTACTACTCGATTACGGAGGTGGAGAAGGACGAACAAAGCATCAAAAACGCGACGGTAACGATCCAACCGGGAGCAAACGGTTATCGTTTGCCAACGGAGGCGGAATGGGAGTACGCCTGCCGCGCTGGGGAGACGACTCCGTTCAGTTTTGGTTCGAACATTACACAGCAGCAGGTAAACTACGATCCGTACTATGGTGCGAGCACTGGAACGATTCGGCAACAGACAATTGAGGTCGATGCGCTTCCCGGCAATCGATTTGGATTGCACCAAATGCACGGCAATGTTTGGGAGTGGTGTTGGGATTGGTATGGAAATTATTCGACTGAAAGTACTGTGGATCCGATTGGTCCTGACGCCGGCCGTGGCCGCGTGAGCCGCGGCGGGGGCTGGTGGTTTAACGCCAAGACCTGCCGGTCGGCGAGCCGTTCCAGCGGTGTGCCCGACAGCCGGAGCCGGGACTTCTGTGAGGGCTTCCGCGTTGCCGTGAATGACAGCTTCACCAACAGCCTAGGTATGAAGTTTGTTTTGATACCAGCCGGGACGTTCATCATGGGTGCGCCAGAAACCGAAGCAGGTCAAAATCCCTTCTATGATAACCAACATCATGTGACACTGACCAAAGATTTTTATCTTGCGACTACGGAGGTTACGCAATCGCAATGGCAGTCATTGATGGGAACGTCGCCGTGGACCGGACTAGCCTATTTAAAGGAAGGTGCGAACTATGCGGCGACGTATGTGAGTTGGGAAGACGCGGTGGAGTTCTGCAAACGGTTGAGTGCCAAAGAGAACAAGGCATATCGATTGCCGACCGAGGCGGAATGGGAGTATGCGTGCCGAGCAGGGACGACGACGGCATACAGTTTTGGTGACGACGGGTCGCAATTGAGTGACTACGGCTGGTGGGGTGGACTTAATGGCGGAGGAAACGCAAAGTTGGAGCCATACGCACATGAAGTTGGGCTGAAACCCGCAAACGGTTATGGGCTTTTTGATATGCATGGCAATGCCTGGGAGTGGTGTTCGGACTATTATGGAAAGTACTTAAATGGAAACGTGACGGATCCTCAGGGACCATATTCAGGCTCGGACCGCGTGAACCGCGGCGGGAGCTGGTGCCGCGACGTCCAGTCCTCCCGGTCGGGGGAACGTTGGAATAATAAGCCGGACTACCGGGATACGGACCTGGGCTTCCGCGTTGCCGAAGGTCGGTAACGCTGAGCAAACAGGGATGCAATCGAAGCTGAGATCGCGCGCACAGTGGAACGTAGGCGATACCCGTAGTGACGAGGTTGCCGTAACGGAAGGCGTCGCGTTTTATTCAGTTTGGCGATATCAGTGCGCTTGCCCCGTTTGAACCAGTTTTACTTGATGTAAATATGACGATACCGGTATTCACGATCCCGGCGCACGAAATCGATGAAGTTGTGTGCAAAGGTTTCCGGCAACCGACTACAGCGATCATCGGAAAACCCTTGTTGGACTCCGATGTGATTTGGAAACACAGGTCTACACTATGTGAATTCGTCGATGATGCCACGCGCTTCGAGACGGGCGCGCCGGAGGATGCGAGATTTGGCCAACATGATCGCATTGGGGGAAAGTGCTAGATCGACCGCTACCTTCGCTAACGGCTCGTTGTTCAAGGCATACCGCTGAAACGCTAGCCATGTCTTCGCTTCAAACTCATGGCTGATAATCTCCAGGATATGCAGCATCACGAGTCGATCGTGTTCGAGATCCCATTGGCTTGCCGCAACGCTGTTCGGATCGGCGAACTCTTCGATTCGTTGTCCGATGTCAGACGCTTGACCTAATGCTTGCGGACCACGCCTGTGTTCGCGTACAGCCGTGCGCAAACGGTTGACGATCACAATGCGCAGCCACGCGCGAAACGAACCTTTGCGTTGACGCTGAAACACGGGTAGTTCGCGCATTAACACCAGCGAGACATCCTGCGCGATGTCGTCGGCTTGATCTTTCAGATCAGGATAAGTGGCAACGAGCTTTTGAATCAACGGACGGTACAACGTCAGCAATCGCCGCCAATCCGAATCCTCGCCGCCGCGTGCAAGCCGTTCCAGCAAACTAACAGATGTCGTGTTGGTCATAGGAGCATGGTTTATCTTTGTGATGGCAAAAATCGCGTCGATGAAATACGAAAGTCGCTATGACATTCACTGGCTTAATGAGATGCGACATCGAGCCCTCGCCGCTGCAATCCGCAACTCCTCACTATATCGTGCCACATACCGGCCAGTAAAGCACGAACTGCGGCGATAGCTTAATCCTCTATTAGCCCTTCGTTTTGTTTGTTGACAAACTTGCGTGACGAGTACGTTTAAAAAATGCTATGATGAGTTACCGATCGCTTGCTGCGGTTTCATCATCCTTCGTACTGCTCCTATGCGTGCGGCCCCTTCCTCCGCTACTCAACCGGCGATCCTGGGCGAATGTAGGTTGCGTCACTTCGTTCTGAATCGCTGGACCAGTGTCGAACACACTCGGATCGAGATGGGAATGGGTTTGGAACACTCTCGGTGACTTGCGTAAATCGATCGGCCTCGTCTCGGCTTGGCCGCGTTCGATGGCCTCGCCGAGCGAGTACCCCTGCTATCTTTTATATGCTGCATCGTTTGTCTATCCCCACGGGCGTTTCTAACGGATCAGATGCGATAGCTGCCGTGCTTCGCAGTGTTCATGCAGCGAACCGTGCCCGCCTGAGACAGAATCTTGTGCAAGCCTGAGTGCAAGAGAATCGGACTCGCAACGCACCTCTAGCGACGGTGGGGCAGCCAACCGACCAACTGCCGCTGCCTTCTGTTCCATTTGAACGTGGCTGTAAACGTTCATTGTCAGATTTACATCGGAATGCCGGGCAAGCGACTGAGCGATCTTTGGATTAGTGGCCGAAAGTGCCAGGTTCGTTACGAACGTATGGCGATTGCTATGGAAGTCTGCAAAGGCTCCGTCGGCATCTTGGTAGGTCAGGAAATTGGAGTCGGATCGACGCTCCTTTTCTTGGTCGGTTTCGCCTTCATCGACCCAGCGTGCACGCGCTACGGCCAGGTCTCGTTTCATCATCTTGGCGGTTTTTCGCGGGTAGCCTGCAGGCGTCGACAGGGTGAACAGGCAAGCCCCTTTGGCGATTTCCTTCTGGCTACGCCAGGACACGAACCGTTTGGCGACTTCTTCGTGCAGCGGAACGCAATCGCGCTTCCTGCGTTTGCTGTTGCGAGCGTGGATCGAAACCACTGGCGGTGTCCCGTCCAAATCAAAACTTGCATCTGTCAGTGAACTGAGTTCTTTGCGGCGGTAGCCTGTCCATGCGGCAAGGATGTAGAGCATCGCGCGATCGGCCCCGCTGAGCCCTTCGACGACGTTCCCGGTTTCGGCAGCTCGCACAAGACGCGTAAACTCGTCGGCACTCAAACCGTCGCGGGAGGAACCTGCCCGTGGCTAACTTCTACCACGAAGCCGAAGCGAAGTTTCGGCGACTGTTGCGGACCGGTAAGCCGATTGCGTTTGAAGATGCTATTTGCGACGTGAATACGCCCGAGGGTTTCGACCGCCGGGCGCTGGGGGCGATCCCTGCCCAGATGCATCGCGCCGGTGAGATTGTGAAAGCAGGCTTCCGCCAAAGCGATTCCGCAAAGCATCACTGCGGAATCAAGCAGCTTTGGCGGTTGGCCGTCCCATCGGCTGCTGGGGAGGGTGGACAATGATTGACGCCCAAACGTTAACCCCCGCCGAGCTGAATCAACTGGGGCTTGTGATCGCCGAGCGATTGGCAAAGCAACCTCTGTTGGTCGATTCGGTCGACCTGGCACCGCTGTTGAGTGTCAGCGTCGAGACCGTAAAGCGGTACACAGCCAAGGGGCAGATACCATGCGTGCGGATCGGCCGCCGTGTGCTGTATCAGCCCGAAGCGGTCATTGATGCATTGGCTCAGGCATGCAGCAATGAAAGAGGGGACGCCGATGAATGAACATCAACGCCCCCCAAGGTCTGGCGACCTGCATTCTAACATCAATTGCGATCCGGCGGGTTACATCGCCGCCGGGTTATCGATCATTCCGTTGAGGTTGGACGGATCCAAAGCCCCGGCAATCAAGAGCTGGTTGCCCTATCGCCAGCGGTTCGCCAACCCCGAAGAACTGCGGGCATGGTTCGCCCAACCCGCTGGCATCGGTTTGGTATGCGGCCTGCAATCGGGCGGACTGGAAGTGTTCGATTTTGACCACGAAGCCGACGCGACTTTTACCGCTTGGCTGGAACGCTTGCCAGCGTCAACGCGTGGCCGGTTGTGCGTTTGCGAAACCGGCGGTTATGGCTTCCATGTTGTCTATCGATGCCGGGAGGTTTGCGGAAACTGCAAGCTGGCGATGACCGATGGGAAACCGGCGAAGGTCTTAATCGAAACGCGCGGGGAGGGTGGCTATATCGTCGCTGTCGGTTCACCGGCTGAGGTCCATCCGTCCGGCAACCTGTATGCCCAAGTGTTAGGTGAGCTGCTGCCCAGCGTGCCCACATTTAGCCCCGATGAACGCAAGGCGATGTTTATTGCTGCTGCCGCTTTGGATCGCCGCGCTGATCCGTTGGCTGAGTACCGCCGCCGGGCTGATCGTCGAGACACGAGCCCCACGACGGTGGACACGTCCACGCCCTGGGGCGACTTCGACGCGCGGGCTGATTGGTTGGACATCTTGCAACCAGCGGGCTGGAACACAACCGACGGAATCACCTGGACACGACCGGGCAAGAGTTTCGGGACGTCGGCAAAGATCGTCAACGCTGAAAATGGCGTCCAGGTGTTAACCGTGTTTTCATCGTCCGCCGAGCACCTTGCCGCTGAGGGCGTTGGACATCGGACGTGGGGACCGTTTGCAGCGTATGCGGCAATCAATCACGGAGGGGACCGCCGAGCGGCTGCCCGAGCTATCAGAGCGATGGGATACGGGGGAGCCTCAAAATGAGTAACGATGCAATCGAAGTGCAAAAGCTACCGCCGCATGTAGACGCTGCGGAAGCCGAACCGCAACCCACTTGGAAACCGAGGTTATTGCGTATGTCGGATGTTGAATCGAAACCGATCAATTGGTTATGGCAAGATCGTATCGCGGCCGGTCGCATCTCATTGCTGGTCGGTCAAGCTGGCCTGGGTAAGAGTTACCTAACGACGGACATGGCCGCACGCATAACGACGGGTACAACGTGGCGTGATGGTAACCCCTGCGATCGTGGTAGCGTACTGCTACTGACCGCCGAGGATGACCCCGCCGATACGATACGACCACGGCTAGACGCCCATGGGGCGGACGTGTCCCGCGTCCACGTGCTGACCGGTGCCTATCGACCATCGGACGCTGCCGATACATCCGACGCGATGATAGGGCTTGGCGACGTCGCCTTGATTGAGGATGCGTTGCGGGAGATTCCTGACTGTCGGTTGATCGTGGTGGATCCAATCGGATCATTTATGGGCGGTCGGACCGATGCTCACCGAGACAATGAAGTACGTTCCGTGCTGGCACCAATCGGCAAGATGGCAGAAAAATATGGGCCTGCCGTCCTCTGTATCGCCCACCGCCGCAAGGCCACCGCCACGGCTGCCGATGACATGGTGTTAGGCTCTCGAGCCTTCACGGGTCTGGCTCGCAACGTGTGGCATCTGTACGCAGCCAAAGACGATGAAGACCTACGCCTATTGCTACCTGGCAAAAGTAACCTTGCCCGTCGTGCCAGCGGTCTGGCGTATCGCATCGCTGGCGACCCCGGTGCAATCTGCTGGGAGGATGCCCCGGTAGACATGAGTGCCGATGAAGCACTGGCCCAAGAGAATGCCACGACCCGAGACGGCAAACACTCCGCCGCCGATGAAGCTGAAAGCTGGCTGCAAGATACGTTGGCCGCTGGTTCGCGACTTGCAAAAGAGGTCAAAGACCTAGCCCGTCGTGATGGCATCGCTGAGCGAACGCTTGACCGAGCGGCTGGCAATCTAGGCGTCATTCGGGGACCGGATGGATTCGGTCAACCGTGGTCATGGCGATTGCCGGACGCTTCACAGTCTCGCCAAGATTCGTCCAGTATCCCCCAGTCTCGCCAAGGTGAATTTATTGGCGAGACTGACGAGACTGTGGCGAGACCGGACACGGACCACGCAAACAATGGACGGCAGAGGGTGACGATATGAACATCGACGCATTGCTAGACAACCTTGCCGAGCTGGGGGCGGTGTTGTCGATCCGTGGTAACGATCTGGACATCGACGCACCGGCCGGGGTGCTGACCGATAGGGACATTGAAGCGTTGCGTGCTGCAAAGCCCGAGCTGTTGCGGTTGCAACGGATCGCCGAGGGCTTGCCGCCGAGCGAAGCCGCTGCCGAGTGCCTGGAATGGATAGCCATAGATCCAGCTGAATGGAAAAGCGATCGCCGCACGGTCTAAACCGTGCCCAATCCAGCTTGCTCGTTCCTGACATCCAGCAATCCGAAAAAATATACTCACCCAGTATGTTCTGGAAAGTCGCCTAAGTCTGGTTGCAAGGCACGTTCAGTCGAGGCCGGTTACCCGAAGTTTCGGATTGGAACGACTCACTACTTGTGGCGTTAAAACCAAACCACAATGCAAGGATGCGGTAACATGATGCCGAAACTCACTTTCCCCACTCAGGAGACCCAAATGAATAATTCGAGTAACGACGCAACGTTTTCGCCATTATCCGAGGAAGGTGACGGCGAACGTGTGAGGACAGCAATTTCTAGCACTGGACTTAAAGCAGGTTTCCACGAAGCAAGGCTCGACAATCACCCAGTTGGCTATGCGGTGGTCGTCGAAGATATGAAATCCAAACATCAAGTCGTGGCGACGGCCTCTGTGCTGGTGGAAATTATCAACGAAGCAAACGGGGACATCAGTAGATTCCTTGACCTATGCAGGGAACGGAAACTGGAAGTCATATTGCCACCCGATACAGAATAAAACTTGAACGACTGAGCGCAATCGCTGATACATTTAGAACACGCCACGGCTAGGCTGATCCCCGAAAACCGGTCCCCCATGACCGGCCCGCCGTGGCGCTTTCATTCATCATGGGACAACTGTTGGGAGTTGGAATCAATGGCTTCTTTGCATGAACAGCGCGGCGATCGGCCCGGCTGGAAGATTCGGTTTCGTGACTGCAACGACCGGCCGCGCGTGCTGTGGCTGGGTAAGTGCTCCAAGCGATCGGCTAACGATACGTTTCGCCATGTTGAAGAACTGATCCGCGCCACGCAATTAAGCGCCGGTGCTGATCCCAAGACCGTGGCTTGGGTGAATGCGTTGGAGGACCCGCGATTGTCCAAGCGATTGTTTACGCTGGGGCTGGTCGACGATGAGAACGGCAACACGTCCCCGAAAACGGTTCTCGCGTTCATGCGTGCCTACATCGAGAGCCGCACCGATTGGAAGAAACCCGAGAACTATCAACGGTCTGTTGATCTGCTGGAAGAATACATCGGCGACGATCGACCGCTTCGGCTGCTGTCGCTTGGCGATTGTCAGCGTTGGCACCGATGGATGATGGACACGACCAAAAACGGCGACAAGCCAAACGGCAAAGCGTTGTCCCCTAACACCGCCGGGCAACACGTCAAACGTTGTCGCCAGATGATGCGGCAAGCGATGAACGATCGTCTGATCGAACGGAACCCGCTGGATGGCATCAAGGTTGATCTGAGAAGCGACACAAGCAAGAACCGCTTCATCGATGCGGCAATGGCTGCGGCGCTGCTGGAAGCTTGCCCCGATCAACAATGGCGGACTCTGTACGCCCTTGGCCGCTGGGGCGGCCTGCGTTGTCCTTCCGAAGTGCTACGGCTGCGATGGTCGGACATCCAGTGGGACCGAGGCCGGTTCAAGGTGACGGCTCCCAAGACGGAGCGATACGGCAAGGGGGAACGAATCGTGCCTCTGTGGCCTGAGTTGGCCGCCGAATTGAACACGTTGTTTGCAATAGCTGGACCTGGATTGAATTGCCCTGCTGATGCCTACGTGATCACCCGCTATCGATCGGCTGAATGCAACCTGCGGACCACGTTTCACAAGATCATGGATATTGCGGGCGTCGCGCGGTTCCCGAAGCCCTTCATGGCATTGAGAGCAAGCCGCCGGACGGAATTGGAACGATCGGGCCGCCATGCAAACCACGTCCTGAACGACTGGTTCGGGCACTCGGGGGCGGTTGCTGAAACGCACTACCTGCAAACGACCGAAGCCGACTTTGCCGAAGCGGTGAAAACACCGGAAGAACCCGGCACAAATGAAGCGAATCGACCCCCGCGCCGTGGTAACGCCGGTGGTAACAACTCTGCCGGGTCAGGAAGTGTCCCGAGGGGGCACGATGGCAAAAAGCCAATAAAAAACCCACCCGAGACGTTTCAAGACACGTCAGGAGTGGGCATTTATACACCCCAGTGGATTCGAACCACTAACCTTCGGTTCCGTAGACCGATGCTCTATCCAATTGAGCTAGGGGTGCGCTGCTGCGGTGAAGCATAGCTTTTTCGGTTTCCGCTGGCAAGCCATCCTCCCGATTCTATCGCCCAATTCTGCTTTTCTTGCAGCGCTCGTTGCCGCAATGACCGCCGTTGACGCTGCAATCGGCCGCTCCCAAACGCAGCTGCCCTGCTGGCCTGCAATTTGTTGAGACGTTGCCGCCGGTGGTGGTTCGCGGAAATCGAGCTTTTTGCTGTCGGAGCGGTTGGCGCGGCCATTCCGATGGGAGGGGGCTAAAGGCTAGCAAAAGCCTGTATTTTCAGGGGGAATCGGCGTAGATAAGTTCGCGGCGGGAATTGCTTGATTCATCGCTCCTAAACGATTTAAATAGAGCTTCGCTCTTTGCCGTTTTTGAGTTTTTGCGCGGTCCGATTTACGTCTTGCGGGGTTGTTTAAGATTACCCACTGCAGGGATGTGGTGCCGATTGCGATTCCATCGGCGAGAACGCCTCCGCTGCAAAAGCTCTCCCCGCCTCGCTCCCACCAGCCTGCCATGCATGTTCCCACGCTGTCGTTTACCGTTTCTCCTCGCGCGCACTGCATCGGTGTTGCTGCCTGCCTGGTCCTGCTGATGGCAGCGACGGGCTGCGATTCTCCCGCAGCGGCAATGAAGTCCGAACCGAAGCCGGAACCGTTGGAGACGATCGAGGCGGAGTTGATGACGGTGGCACTGCAGCCGTGGCCGACGATCGTCCGCAGCCAGGGGAGTTTGGATGCCGACGAAGAATCGGTCGTGGGAGCGAAGGTCGCCGGCCGCGTGGCCGAGGTGCATGTCGACCTGGGCGATTATGTCAACGTCGGCGATCCGTTGGTGACGCTGGACCAAGCCGAATTTCAACTGAAGGTCGACCAGACCGAAGCTCAATTGGAACAAGCCCGCGCGGCGGTTGGGTTGCGAGCTGGCGTGCCGGTCTCCGAATTGAATCCCGAAAACGCTCCGCCGGTTCGCCAGCAGCGGGCGCTGTGGGAAGAAGCGCAAAGCAGCCTCAAGCGACTCGAGAGCCTGAGAGTTCAGAAGGCTGTCTCCGAAGGGGAATACGAACTCGCCGCGGCCGCCGAACGAGTCGCCGAAGCTCGCTACGCTTCGGCACTGAACGGCGTCTACGAAAAGATCGCCGCGATCGGCAGCTACCAAGCCGAACTGTCGCTCGCTCGCAACCAGTTGACCGACGCGATCATCCGATCACCGCTGGAGGGCTTCATTCACCAGCGGCTGACCGCCCCGGGGTCCTACATCTCGGTAGGCCAGAGTATCGCTGTCGTCGTCCGCACCTCGCCGCTGCGTTTCCGCAGCTCGGTTCCCGAGCGACGCGCTCAGGCACTTTCGTTGGGCCAACAGGTGCGGCTGCAAATCGAATCGGTCCCAGAGCCGCGGACGGCAACGATCACGCGAATCAGCCCGATGCTGGATCAGCAGAGTCGTTCGTTGGTCTTCGAGGCGGAGATCGAAAACGAGGGCCAGGAGCTGCGAGGCGGGCTGTTTGCCGAAGCGGAGATCGTGGTCGACGACGACGCCACCGGCTTGGTCGTCCCGCAATCGGCGATCAACGAATTCGCGGGAGCGGAAAAGACATGGAAGGTTGTCGACGGCGAACTTGTCGAGCAGGAGGTGCTGATCGGAAAACGCCGCGACGGACAGCTGGAAGTTCTGCAGGGGCTGCAATCGGGAGATGTGATCTTGCGCGACGCGTCGCAGGGTCGGATCGCCAAGATCAAGCCTTAACGTAACAAGACGATCCACCGGCGGGCGATGTCTTTCAACGCTCTTCGGAATCCCGCCCGCCGTGTAATTTCTCTGGGGCTAATCCCCCAACTCAAAATAGTCGCTCATAGGGAACGAGAGCTTTGTATTGGCTAGCTGAAGTTTGCGTAAAGCGTCCGGTCTTCGCTTTGATGTTGATCACTGCGTTGGTCGTCGCTGGAGCTGTTGCGTTTCCACAGCTGGGCGTCGACAGGTTCCCGAACCTCGACATGCCGCAGGTCTTTGTCCGCACGACGTATCTCGGCGCGGCGGCAGAGGAGGTGGAATCGGAGGTCAGCAGCGTCATCGAAGACGCGGTGGCGACGGTCGCGGGGATCGACGAACTGCGATCGATCTCGGCCAACGGTCGCTCGTTTGTGATCGTCACCATCGAACTGGATCGCGACATCGATGCGGCGATTCAAGACGTTCGCGATGCGGTGGCGGGAGTCGCCAATCTGTTGCCGCCGGGGATCGATCCACCGATCGTGCAGAAGCGTGATCTCGATTCGTCGCCGATCATGACGCTGGCCGTCTCCGGCCCGCGGTCGGCTCGCGAGCTGTACGTGATGGCCGATCGCTACGTCAAAAACGTGATCGAGTCGTCCAGCGGCGTCGGCGAGGTGAAAATCTCCGGAGCGGCCGACCGGGCGATCCAGGTCGACATCGACGCTCGCCGGCTGGCCGCTCACCGGTTGTCGATCCTGCAGGTTCGCGACGCTTTGGTCCGTCAGAACGCCGAGGTGCCGGGCGGATTGATGAACGAAGGTCAACGCGAACGGTCGCTGCGAACGCTGGGGCGAATCTCCGAATCGCATCGTTTTCCCGATCTGACAGTCGCCACGGTCGGCGACACTGCCGTGCGGTTGAGCGAATTGGGGACGGTGACCGACGGCACCAAAGAGGTCCGCACCTTAGCTCGACTTAACGGCGAACCGGCGGTCCTGTTGGAGATCCAACGCCAGAGCGGCGAGAACACGGTCGCGGTGATCGACGCGATCAAAGAGCAACTGCCGCGCAGCCAGGAACTGCTGCCCGACGACATCCGCGTCGAAGTCATCCAGGATCAATCGCGTTACATCGTCGAAGCGTTACACGAGATCGAACGCCACCTAATCTCCGGTAGTATCTTGGCCTGTTTGACCGTGATGTTGTTCATGCGATCGTGGCGGTCGACGATCATCGCGTCGGTGGCGATCCCGGCATCGATCATCGCGACGTTTGCGTTCATGAAATGGTTCGGCTTCACGCTGAACAACGTCACGATGTTGGCTTTGGTTTTGATGGTGGGCGTGGTGATCGACGATGCGATCGTAGTTCTCGAAAACGTTTTCCACTGCATCGAAGAGAAGGGAATGGCGCCGGCGGAAGCTGCGGTGACGGGAACGAAAGAGATCGGCCTGGCGGTCCTGGCGACGACGATCTCGCTGGTGATCGTCTTCCTTCCGGTCTCCTTCCTGTCGAGCGTTACCGGGCGGTTGCTGTTCGAGTTTGGCGTGACAGCTACCGTGGCGATTCTGATCTCGATGCTTGTCAGTTTCTCGCTGACGCCGATGATGTGCAGCAAGTTGTTGCGTCCGATCGACAAGCCGACCGAAGACGAGTCCGGCAAGTCAAAAAATGGTGCGGCGGTCAAATCGCGCGGCGGCGTCTACTCCTGGATCGAGGGAGCTTATCTGTGGATGCTCGCCCGGGCGCTGCGGTTCCGTTGGCTGGTGTTGGTCGTTGTGGTGCTGGTGATCGCGTCGAACATCCCGCTGAGCCAATGGGTGCGCCGTGACTACATCCCGTTGAACGTCGACGAATCGGAATTTGAGATTCGAGCGGAGGCGAAACCGGGGGCGAGCTTGCTGGCGATGCGGGAGACGATCGATCGCGTGGAGGCGGAACTGGGGAAAATCGATGGGATCGAGACCGTGATGACGACGGTTGGAACCGGCGGCTACGGCGATGTCAATCGAGCGCAGATGTATATCCGACTGCAAGACAGTCGCGAGCGAACGTTTTCTTTCGGGCGATTGTGGGATGGCTTGTTGGCCGGCGATCCGAAAGCTGCGTTCCGTGGAAACTTCACTCAACGCGAAAAGATGGGAGAGATCCGCAAGCGATTGTCTCCGATCAAAGATCTTCGGCTATCGGTCCGCAACCTGACTTCGCTGCGGCAGGGAGCTCCCGTCGACATCGACTTCGCGATCATGGGCGCCGACGCAGAGAAGCTGCTGGAGTTCAGCGACAAGATGAAGGCTAGGGTCAAAGAGATCCCTGGGATCGTCGACGTCTATTCGACGCTCCAGATCAACAACCCAGAACTGCTGGTATCGATCGATCGCCAACGGGCGGCGGCGCTTGGGGTTGAGGTGCGTGAGATCGCCGATACGCTGCGAGTGGCCGTCGGCGGCGACGACCGCGTCTCACGATACTTGGATCAATCAGCTGGCGACGCTTACGATGTCGAACTGCGGCTTGTCGGCCTGGACCGGAACGACATCCAATCGATCTCTCAATTGTATGTGCGGACCAATCCGTTGCTGCCGACCACGTCGGCGAACGATTTAGTCGTCGCGGCGATCGAGACGGGGCTGAGTGGTTCGATGACGCGGATCGATAACGTTGTCGATTTCGAATACAGCCAGGCGGCGTCGCGGATCGATCGCTTGAGTCGCCAGCGGATGGTGTCGGTGCGAGCGAACATCGCCAACGGTTACGCGTTGGCCGACCGGATCGAAGCAATGGAGCAAGTGGCCAATGAAATCGGTCTGCCCGAAGGCTTTAATTACGAGATCCTCGGCGGCGGTCGCGAGCTGGAACGAACGATCACCGACTTCGGTTGGACGTTTGTGTTGTCGTTCATCTTCATGTACATCGTGCTGGCGGCTCAGTACGAGAACATGGTCTACCCGCTGATCATTCTCCTGTCGCTGCCGCTGGCGATCCCGTTTGGTTTGATCAGTCTGTACTGGGGCGGCGAGACGTTGAACCTGTATTCGGCGCTTGGCATCTTGGTGCTGTTTGGCGTGGTCAAGAAGGCGGCGATTTTGCAAGTCGATCACACCAACGCGCTGCGATCGCAAGGGATCGGCCGGCACGATGCGATCATGCAAGCCAACCGCGACCGCTTGCGTCCGATTCTGATGACGACGGTTTCGTTTGTCGCCGGCCTGCTGCCGCTGTTGATCGCAACGGGGCCGGGAGCTGAGGAGCGGCGTTCGATCGCCGTGCTGGCGGCCGGCGGCCAGACGCTGTCGTTGATCCTGACGCTGCTGGCGATCCCCGTGCTGTACACCTTCTTCGACGACCTGGGCAAGCTGCCCGGTTGGTTGATGAAGCCGACCAAAAGCGAACCGGCACGCGTCGACTCCGCCAGCAGCATCGCGTCGTAACATTCCTCTTCGGCGTCGTGGATCTTGTTAAAGCTGTTGATTGCCCACAAGTCGCAACCACGCCGAAGGCGTTGCAGCCATTAGCCGGTGGTTGAGCGTACGCGATACCACCGTTTTGTAGTGAGACGCGACTTTTCGACCGCGAAGGCGGTCGCAGCGCACGAGAATTGGATTCTGTGACCGTCTTCGCAGTCAGCGAGATGGTGGATTGAGGAACCGTGGGTGGCGCTTACGCTTACCTACCGCTAATTGCTTGAATCCCTTCGAGATATTTGAAGGTAATCAACAGCTTTGCCAGGATCCACGATGGGGTGAGGTCGCGTGAGATCAACCGATGATCTCGCGGCGGTTGCTGACGTAATCCCAGATGACGAAGCGGTCGAGGTCTTTGCCGCTGGTAAAGATCACGCGTCCCTTGGTGCTTTCGGCTAATCGATACGCAAACCGGATGTCCTCTTCGCTCTGCGACCAACTGGGGATCAAGAAGATGTTGATCGTAATCCCTTCGCGATGGCAGAGCATCGCTTCGCGCATCGTCGCCTGTTCGGTCTGCGGATCGGGGGGGTAGAGCATGAACAGGTGGTTGTCTTCGAAGTGAGCTGTCGGCAGGCCGTCGGTGATCAATACGATCTGACGGTTGGGCGTGTCGGTCGTCACCAGATTCTGCCGAGCCAATTGCAGCGAGCGTTGGATGTTGGTGAAGTGAGGATGGATCTGCGATTCGCTGATATCCTCGCGACTCATATCCGCCCTCAACCGCACCCAAGGATCGTGGATCGTGACCGGCTTGGGCATCAGTTCGATCAACTCACTGGCGTGCCGCATCTTGGCGAAGGTGTACATCTCGATGAACCGCAAGAAGTCGCCAGGGTATTCGCTGGTGATCAGGCCCTGCAGCGCCAATGCCATCCGTTTGACGTTGATGTATTGCCCGTCGTACCGCATCGAACCACTCATATCCATGATCACGCACGTGGCGCACTTAGGATGGTTCCGCGTCTTGTGGACTTCGATATCCTCGCTGCGCAACTGTAGCGGCCGCGTGTCGCCATGCCGCAACAGGGCGTTGATGACCGTTTGCGGGAGGTCGATGTTGGCAGCACTGTCGCCAAATTCGTAGGGCTTGGTTTGCTGTAATTCGACAGCTCCGTCCCCTTCGACCGCGTCGGGATGCCGGCCGCTGCGAGAGGCTTGCAGGTCGCTGAAGATCCGCGACAGCAGCTTCCCCTGAAACAGCTTGTAGGCCTGCGGTGTCAGCCGGTAGTTGCCGGTTTTGTTATCGCGGTCGAGCCCCTGGCGCTCGGCCTGTTCTCGCATGTAGTTCTCGACCTGCTGGCGGAGTTCTTCGAGTTGATTTAAATCGCCCGGCTCGGCGAACTCCTGTAACAGATCCATATCGATGATTCCGATCTGCGCGGTCTTGGCAGCCTCTTCCAGCTGCCGCAGCAGTTCATCGATCTTCTCCAGCTCTTCCTTGATCTCCAACGCCTTGGGGACCGACATCGGTTCGCGTCCGGTGAACTCGTATTTGCTGACCAGTTCGGCGATCTGCAGCTTGTCGTTCATCCGCTGCATCACGCCCAGCAGCCCGCGAGCAAAAGGAGAATGATCGCTGTCGGCTTGATACCACAACCGCTCCAGATCGTAGGGTTGTTCCTCCGCGATCCCGCGGCGGTACGCCTTTTCAAGATCCTTGGGCGGACGGACTTCGCTGGCACTCTGTTGGTACGCGCGGCGGGCACGCTTTTGAGCGGCCGCGGTTTCGTAGGTCTCCAGGATCTTGCGTTTCCGCTCTTCGAGCATCTGACGCAACATGTCGATGCTCGGGCCAAGGCCGGCGATCTGGCTGGGATCGAGTCGCACCGCGCGGGCCAATTCCTCTTCGGACAAATCGCGATAGTTGCCGAACATCATCGCGTGTTCAAACGCCGACGAGACCAGATCGGGAGGGGGCTGCGTCGGGCTGGGGAATTGCGCCGGATCAAATTTCTGATACGAATGGATGATCCCGCCAGGACGTTTTTTCATAATGATCTTCTTGTTGCTACAGGCCCCGTTACGGCGCAGTTGCTGACTTAAGCAGGTCGCATCGTTTGTTCGTTCATCCGCCATCGGGCCGCCCCGCCCGTAAAAAACGCGGGGCGATTCCCGCGCGGTGAAACGAGAAAACTTTGTGCTTGCTGGCTTAGATTTCGTATTCGATCGATCCGTGTCGCTGGGAGCGACTGATGTGGTCCATGCTGTACAGTCCGGCCAGGACAAATTCGACGCAGCTGGCGCGGACCGGTTCACTGGCGCTGGCGTTGACTTCAAACGCCTTCTCCCAAACCGGAGGGACTCGTTTTAGTCGCTCGGCATAGACCGACGAGGGCAACATGTCACCGACCTCGACGCGAACGCCCTTCTTGAAGATCTCGCCGATCTCGGCGGTGCCATGCTGTTCGACATACTTCTGGAAGACGACCTGAATCGCTTCGGCGACGACGGCGTCCAAGACTTGGCGTTCGCTCATTTGGTGGCTGCCCATCAGATCCAGCTCCAACTTCCCCAGAGCACTGCTGTAGATGTGACCGAGGTCGCTGATCCGCGGCACCGCGGGGGATTCGCCGAGGACGACCGAACGCTGCCGCGCCGAGGCGACCATCGTGCGGAAGTTCGCTAACGAGAACCTCGCCGACACGCCCGATTGATGATCGATGAACTTGCTGCGCCGCGCCTGGTTGGTGATCTCTTCGACCACTTCGTACATGAAATAGGGAACCTGAACGGGGAACGGTCCGCCGAGATCGTCGTTGACTTCCTGCTGCAGGATCGCAATCCCCTGGTCGCGGTCGCTGGGGTAATGCGTTTGGATGATCGACCCGATCCGATCCTTCAATTGTGGAATCACCTTGCCCGAGCGGTTGTAGGTGCTGGGGTTGGCGGAGAAGAGGATCATCACATCGAGATCGAATTTGATCGGATAGCCGCGGATCTGGACATCGCGTTCCTCGAGGATGTTGAACAGACCGACCTGCACGAGATCGTCCAGTTCGGGCAATTCGTTCATCGCAAAGATGCCGCGATGCATCCGCGGGATCAAGCCAAACGCGAGGGCCGCTTCGGCGTTCATACTGACGCCGCTTGTCAGTTTGCCCGGGTCGATCTCACCGATGATGTCGGCGAACTTTGTCCCGGGACTCAACCGTTCGCTGTACCGATCGATGCGATGCCACCAAGCGATCTTGATCTGATCCTCGGGCAGCTCCTTGATCAAACGTTTGCCCAGCGAGGTGATCGGGTCCATCGGATCTTCGTGGACCGGCAATTCGGGATGATCGATGTAAGGAGCCCACTCATCGAGAAAGCGGACCAGCATCCGCATGATGCGGCTCTTCGCTTGCCCCTTTTCGCCCAGGAACAGCATGTCGTGCCCCGCCAGGATCGCCAGATTGATCTCGGGGATGACCGTGTCGTCGTAGCCGACGATGCCGGGGAACAGTTCGTCGCCAGCCTGTAACGCCACCAGGAAGTTATCGCGCAACTCGTGTTTGACGGTCTTCGATTTCCAGCCCGATTGACGCAGTTCACTGAGATTCGAAATGGAGGGGACTTCGCTTGGGGTACTCATGCAGATCGGTGACCTGGGGATTCGATTGAGGCGGAGACGGATGACGCAGGTGGGTACTGGAACATTATACCCGGCCGACTAGGAAGGAAAGCGAGAAGGGGATTCGCCGAGGAGTCTGCCGACTGGAGTCCGCGGTGTTCGAGCCTGTCGACGACCCTCCTCGGAAACCTCGCTAAACGCTTGTTCTCCAACCCTTCCGTTTTTGCCGGGCGGGTGAAGACGGAATCGAGGCGGTGAAGCTAACTTTCACTTCACCCTCCCCCAAACGCAGTTTGCGGGGAGGGTCGAACCAGCGCAGCGAAGTTCGGGGAGGGGGGTCCGCGGGTGTCGAGCGATGATGCTTGATGGAGTTTGGAAGACCCGTCGCCGGACAACTTCCTGCTCGTCCTTTCCTACTTCGCCGGGCGGAGGAGCGAGGGCTTAGTTGGCTCGGATCACGTTGACTCGCAAGCGAGCCGGCGCGACGCTGAGGACTTGTTCCAAGAGAGCGGGCGTGTGGCGGAGCGTCAGCGGTTTCTTCGCGCGATCGTCCTCAACAACTAGGTGGCAGGTGGCGAGTTGTTTGCCGCCAAACTGCCAACGGACCATGTGGCTGCCGGCGGGCAGGTCGAGCGTACCGGCTCGACGATTTTGGAGGCCGTCAACCGATAACGCGACCGGTTGGTTGTTGACCGAAATCACCACCGCATCCGCTTTATCGGTTCCTGTGCTGGTGACAAACCGGATCGTCGAATTCTCGGGAAGATCGATCAGGCCGACAAATTCGAGCGAGATCGCTCCCGCCTGAATCCCCAGTTGGTCGAGGATCTGCGAAAAGGCGTCGTGGGTCAGGCTTAGGCCCGCGTCGTAGCGGATCAGGGCACTGACATCCAATCCGTCCGCTTTCAGCCGCCCGAGCATGCCGGTCAGGTTGCCCGCGGGCATTGCGGCGATGGGGGCCGCGGCAATCGACGGTGTCGGTGCGACGGTCCGCAAATCGGCTGGAAGCATCGCGTCGATCTCGGCTAGCTTGCGTTCGAGGTCCTTCGCTTTTAAGCCGGAACTCTCCACCATCGCTTCGGCGACCAGATCGCGTGCGTGCAACAAAATCGCTTCGCCGCTGCGACCGCGAAGGTCTGCGGAGCATTCGATCCATTGGTCGACCAACACCAACTTGCTATCGGGCACCGTGGCGGTATCGATCTCCAGTTGGGCTGTTTTAGCCAGTTTCGCTGTCGATGCCTTGGCCAGCCAAGGCAGTCCTCGTTCCCAATCACCTAAGTACAGGCAGAGATACCGTCCAACCGAATTGGCGGCCGAGGAGGAGGCGGTTGCCGCAGTCGATTCGGCCAACGTCTTGGTTGCCAGCGGCGCGATCCGCTTAGCTTGTTTGATCGCATCGGTTTGCGAAATTAGCCGCGTTCGCAGATCATTACCGCCCAGTTTGACCGCAAGTGTCGTCGCCCCACGCAGCGTGGTGGCGGCCGAATCAAAGTCCTCGCCACGCAATAATTGTTCGCTGGTCGACAACGCCCAGCCGATCACGCGCTCTTTTTGCGTGATGGTTCGGGCACTGCTGAGCACTGGATCGAGCAGTCGTTGGCGGAGCTGAAGCTCGCTGGCCTGATACTCGGTCGAAAGCTCAAATAGCGTTTGTTCCGCCTCGGCAGTGCGTCCCATCATCAACAGATGTTGCGACGATTCCAAAAGCAAGACCCATCGGTCGGCTGATCCGGGCTCGCTTTCAGTCGCTGTCTGCAGCAACTTGCGAATGTTGGTAATCAGGTCCACGTCGGTATTTGCCGCGGGCAGGTCGGCACGCAATCGTGCCAATCGTTCGGTTGCCACGGCGATCGCTTCGGGGGACGGATGCGGAAAGCGACCATCGTTGATAGCCCGATCCGGATCGGCGACCGCGGGCGCGGCAACTTGAGTCAACGAATCCATCGCCGCATCGACGGTGGGCATCCCATCGGTGTCGGAAAGGTTTGGCTGCGAAGCGGCGATCGGCGGAGTCTCTTCGCTATTGCGATTCGGCGTCGGTGCGATGGGCATCGTGGGTTCGTCCACCGTCGCGTCGTCGTCGGAGATGACGGGCGTCGGCGCCATCGGACTGGCGGGAAAGGGATCGATCAACGGCATCGGATCGGCTTCGGGAACCAGTGCCGTCGATGCGTCGGTTGCCATCGATTCGACATCGTCGATCGACGGGGTATCGAGCCCGGCGGTCGGTTCCACATTGGGTACAAAGGCGCGTGGGTCGGCTGAAATTGGAGCGGTCCCCGGCAACACGGTCGGCGTCGATGGAGCGGGTGATGCAGGATCGGAGGCTGCATCCGATGGGATGGGGGACGGTGCAAAGGCCTCTGCAAACGGACTCACCGGTGCCGCGACAGGTTCGTCGACCGTGGGGCTGGCGAAATCGGTCGTCAGCTGAGACGCCGCGTTGCCATTGCGGAGGGGGCGTGAAACGGGTTCGCCGCCTGCCGATACGGTGGTTGCCGGAGTTGTCAATTCGCCGCTGGGCGGAGGGGCGTCGGATCGCATCGCAAGCACGATTGGTAACACGATCAGCGTCGAAATGCTGGCAATGGCCGAACCCGCCCCAACGCCGCGTCGAGACAAGGGGAACAGTCCCAGACGCCGTGCTAACGCTTTCCAAGGACTTTCAGCCCGCAGTCCCATGGGTAGGTAGGTATCGTCGGCCGCCGAAGGGTCGAAGCGATCGCGGAGCTGACCTTGTGTGACGACGGTGGTATGACGCGGTTTCCACCAAGGTTTCACTTGGGCTGGCGGCGATTCCAATTGCAGTAATTGGATCCGCTGCATCAGTTCGTTGCGACCGCGGGGATCCAACAAACGATAGGTCGAGGCCGCAATCCGCGCAATCCGGTCGTCGAAGTCATCACGCTGGCCACTTGGTTCGTCCAGAGCCACCGCAGCGGTTGCATCGATGGCCGCGCGGCGAATCACACCCACACGGGCTTCGCGAACACCGATACCCAAACGAACGAAATCATCCACGCGAACACGAGGTCCGACCGAGGAGGCTTCGTCGATTCGTTCTGCGGTACGGGTGGCCATGGCGGTGTTTTCTTGACAGGCAGACATTCGCCCGTCAAACGAATCCTTCGTTGATAGGTTACGCGATGCGAGTGGCGGGGAAGTGTACAGCCTTCCCCACGATTATAGACAGCGCAATCTATCGGCAGGTTCCGCCCTCGAATAAAAGCGAGATTTTGCTTTCAGGCGAAGCTACACATCGCACACCCTTGCGGCCTCGCGAAGGGATGCGATCGGGTCCTTGCTGGTTGGGATGAACTCTTGCGCGACGTATTGAGAATATCCAGTTTCTAGAATCGCCCGCATGACAGCTGGGTAATTGATCTCTTGGTCCTCGTTTAACTCACCCCGCCCCGGAGCGCCAGCGGTGTGGTAATGACCAATAAGTGGATGATACTCTCTAATACGGCGAATGATATCCCCATTCATGATTTGCACATGATAGATGTCAAACAACAGCTTAAAGCGGGGCGAATCGAGCTGTTTTACCAGGTCGACACACAGCTCCACATCGTCGCCCCAATATCCAGGATGTCCCTTCATCGGGTGTGTGTCGTCGCGGCTGTTCAAATGTTCCAGTACCAGCGTGATCTGGTTCGCTTCGGCATAGGGAAGGACACGTTTCCAGAGGTCCAGGCAATTTTTTGTCGCCTGGCGATCGTCGATTCCCGCCTTCCGCATCCCCGTAAAAGTAATCACGCTGGGGGCGCCAAATTCAACGGCGGTATCGATCGCTTCGCGCAGCTTCGCCTCGTTCATCGCATGGTTCTCGGGATCCAACGGTCCCGCCTGGAAACCGTGGCTGCCGACCAACGAGATCTTCAAGCCGAGCTTGGTGACAGCGGGATAGTCGCTTGCGGGTATCCCTTCGATCGCTTCGATACCAATCGCTTTGCAGTGCTTGGCCAGTTCGATCGATGGCATCGGCTTGAAGCACCAGCCCATCACCGATTGGTGAATCCGTCCCTTGGTGATTGCGGGGCTCGAAGCATCGCCAGCCGTTTCCTTGGCAACATCCTCGGCATGGGAAACCGTTTGCCGCGTGGCAACCGTCGCCAGAGCCGCCCCGCCGGCGGCCAAAAGATTACGTCGCGATAGACTCATGTTCGAACTCCGATCTGGATTTATAGAAGGACAGCTCCTCCTACCAGCATCGCTGCGAGTTCGAACGATGGTCGCGATCGGCTGGTCGGACGCGTCTGTCGCTGTGCGAAAGCGCGTCCAGCCGACCGCACTTTCGCGGAGCGAAAGGCGACCCATAGAACGACCTCGGTTGCCAGCCGACGACTACTCGTCGGTGACGCAACCTTCGGAGGCACTCTTTACATTCTTAATGTACTTGTAAAGCGTGCCGCGTGTTGCCTTCAGTGGCGGCGCGACAAATTCCTCGCGTCGCTTGGCCAGTTCTTCGTCGCTGACGTCGATGTTGATCTCCAGCTTTTCCGCGTCGATCGTGATCTTGTCGCCATCGCGAGCCAGGGCGATGGGGCCGCCCTCTTGAGCTTCGGGAGTCACGTGGCCGACGATAAATCCGTGCGACCCGCCCGAGAAGCGTCCATCGGTCATCAACGCCACATCGGCGCCCAAACCGGCACCCATGATCGCGCTGGTGGGGGTCAGCATCTCCGGCATGCCGGGGCCACCCTTCGGACCTTCATAACGAATGATCACCACGTCACCCTTAACGATCTTCTTTTCTTCCAATGCCGTCAGCATCTCTTCTTCGCTGTCGAAGCAGCGGGCGGTGCCGGTGAACAGCAGTCCCTCTTTGCCAGTGATCTTGGCAACGGCTCCTTCGGGCGCCAGGTTGCCGCGCAGGATGCGGATGTGGCCGCTGGCTTTGATCGGTTTATCCAGCGGGCGAATGATCTCTTGACCGGGATCGAGATCGGGAACGTCGGCGAGGTTTTCGCCGAGTGTTTTGCCGGTGACGGTCATGCAGTCGCCGGTGATCACGCCTTCGGCCAACAGATACTTCATCAACGCGGGCGTTCCGCCAACGCTGTGCAGATCCTCTTGAACGAACTTGCCGCTCGGCTTGAGGTCGGCGATATAAGGAACGCGATCGCTGACCGATTGGAAATCATCGATCGTCAAATTGATGTCGACAGCGCGGGCCATCGCGATCAGGTGCAACACGGCGTTAGTGCTGCCGCCGACGGCCATGATCACAGCCATCGCGTTTTCGAATGCTTGGCGCGTCATGATGTCGCGCGGCTTGATATCCCGTTCCAACAGGACGCGGATCGCGGCACCGGCACGGCGGCATTCGTCTTTCTTGGCGGGATCTTCGGCGGGGATGCTGGCCGAATAAGGGAGCGTCATGCCGAGGGCTTCGATCGCGGTCGCCATCGTGTTGGCGGTATACATACCGCCGCAAGCACCGGCGCCCGGGATGCTGCACTTGACGATGTTCTGGCGTTCGGTTTCATCGATATCGCCCGACAGGTATTGGCCGTAGCACTGGAACGCGTTGACGATATCCAGCTTCTGCCCGTTCCACTTTCCGGCTCGGATCGTGCCGCCGTAGACCATGATGCTGGGGCGGTTCAAACGTCCCATCGCGATCAGACAGCCGGGCATGTTCTTATCGCAACCGGGCAGCGCAACCAACGCATCATACCACTGGCCACCCATGATGGTTTCGATGCTGTCGGCGATCAGATCGCGACTCTGCAGCGAAAAACTCATCCCCTCGGTTCCCATCGAGATCCCGTCGCTGACACCGATGGTGTTGAACCGCATCCCGACCATGTCGGCGGCGCGGACGCCTTCTTTGACTTCGCTAGCGAGGTCCAACAGATGCATGTTGCAGGTGTTGCCTTCGTACCAGACGCTGCCGATCCCCACCTGCGCCTTGTTCATGTCTTCGGAGGTCATTCCGGTGCCGTAGAGCATCGCTTGCGAGGCGCCTTGGCTCTTGGGTTGAGTGACTCGACTGCTGTACTTATTAAGGGGAGCATTCATGATCGCGGCGGTTCTTCTTCTGTGGGGGTAGTTCCGTAAGGGGCAGAGGGCATGGTGGCGATTTTGGAGATCGGTCGCCAAACCACGACAAACGCAAGGGGCTCGATTATGATCTGTGAGTATCGAATTATGAATGGGTGGGATTTGCAGAGCAATGCTGGGGCTGGCGGTGATCGATCGCTCGAATCGGCTGCGATCCCGATTCCGTCCCCCCATTGCGCCCCCAACTCTCTGGAGAAGCTCCCGATGCGCCGCGTGTTCGCCTGTTTTTTGCTAATTTTCCCAATCGTTGCTGTCGCCCAATCGCCGGCCCCCGAATCGGACTTCACGCCGCTGTTCGATGGCAAATCGCTGCAGGGGTGGGAGGGAGACGCGAACTGGTTCCGCGTCGGCGACGGTGCGATCGTCGCCGGTTCGGCCACCGAGACGATCCCGAACAACTTCTTCCTGGCGACGACCGAGCAATACGAAGACTTTGAGCTGCGGCTGGAAGCCAAGCTGGTTGGGGCGGGGCAAAACGCGGGGGTCCAGTTCCGCACCCAGCGAATCCCCAATCACCACGAGGTTTCAGGATATCAAGCCGATATGGGGACGGCGGGTGACAAGCCGATCTGGGGTTCGCTGTACGACGAATCGCGTCGCAAGACGATGTTGGCCGTCCCCGATCCCGGGGCGGTTGAAGAGGTGTTGAAATCGGACGACTGGAATCGGATCCGCGTCCGCTGCCAGGGAGCCCGCATCCAGATCTGGCTCAACGATTTGCAGACCGTCGACTACACCGAAAGCGATCCGCAGATCGAGCGGACGGGGATCATCGCGTTGCAGATCCATGGTGGTAAACCCGCAGTCGCCTCCTATCGCAACATCCGCATCCAGCGGTTGAAGTAAGCGACACGCAAACCGTTGTGCGGACGCAACGCGCCAAAACGGATGCGTTTTGCCGCGTCTGTGTTATCATGCAACGTGCGATCGGCCTCGCGTTGCCGACGGCGACGTTCATCGGCTAGCGAATGAGGTGCCGAGATGATAGCAGCCCGCAGTGCTTCTCTTTTCTTGCTCTACACGATCGGCTTCACCGCAGCGGCAGCTTTCGCTCAGGAAGAATCGCCGACACCGGACCAGGCCGCGGCGATCGCCACCGCAGCCGAAGGACTCGGTTCTCCTCGTTTCGATGTTCGCGAGCGGTCGATGCGTGAATTGTGGGAGATCGGTTTGCCGGCCCGCGCGAAACTGGAACAGCTTGCGGTCGAGGGTGGGGCCGAAGCCCAGATGCGCGCCCGCCGTGTGCTGCGAGATTTCCAGTACGGCGTGCTGCCAACGACCCCGCCGCGGCTGCGTCAATTGATCGGCAAGTTTCGCGACGGGCGAGGCAAGCAGCGTTTTGAGGCGATGGAGGGATTGCGCGGCGAAAGGGCGCTGGAGGTGATTGAAAACCTGATCTCGCTGGAACCGAACGCTCCCCTGCGAACCGCCCACCTGATCCAGTTGGTGTCCGACCCGGCGATCATCGACGACTATGCGGGTCCACAACAAATGGTCGATTTGGTCCAGCGTGTCGGCGGCGATCAAGATGCCGGTTGGCAACGCGACACGACGGCAGCGCTCGTCTTTTCACCGCTGTTGGTTTCGACGTTAGCCAAAGACGACCAGCTCGATCAGCTGGACCAATTTGTCGCCGATCAAAAGCCGGAAGACCGCTCCCGTTATCTGACAGCGTTTTACACCAATTCGTCGAGTCTTCAGATTTTGATCCAAGCCAGCCGGCATGGATTTCTGTTGAAGATGCTGCAACACGAAACCGATTCCTCCAGCCGCAACACGTTGGCGCTGCGGCTGTTCTCGCAGCAACAAGTCACCCAGCGACTGGCTCAGCGCGGCGGATTGATCGACACGCTCGGCGAACTACCAAACCATGTCGACGCCGCGACGATGCAAACGTTGCTGCAGGTGATGTTGCGGCAATCGGGGACGATCTCGGCGATCTTAACGCGGTCGGGCTTCGATGGTTTGTTGCAGTTGTCCCAGCAGATCGAAGATCCCGACCAACGCGTCGATGCGTTGGCGATGATCGTCGCCAACCGAACCGTGATCGCGCAACTGAAGTCGGAAGACAAGTTGGGGAAAATCGTCGATCTGGCGACCGATCAACCCGACGACGTGCGGCGGTTGGCGTACCTGAAAGCGATCGTCAAAGCGAACATCTTGAACACGTTGGCGGCTGCCGATGCGATGCCGATGGTGAAGGATCTGTGGCGTCGAATCGAAGCGTCGGAGGATCCCACGCTGCAGCACGATGCGATCTTGCGGATGGTGCGAATCCCCAACTTGATGGAGTTGATCAAAGATCGCGCCGCGGCCGAGAGCCTGTTGGAAATGATAGGCACGATGGACAAGAACCTGTTACCCAACGTGCTGCCGGTCTTGGTTCACAACGTCGATCTGATGCGATTCCTTAGTAACGTTGACCTGATCGATAAATTGGTCGCAATTCATTGCGACGTTCCCGAACCGCACCGCACCCGTGTGTTGGGGCAATTGGTGACCAAGATGGCGAGGTGGGAACGCGATCCGGAACAGCGGATGGCGTTGTTGTGGCAGACCGTCGATCGATTGCCCGCGGAGGATCGGCCCAGCTATCTGGCGGCGCTCGGCCGCTTGCGACTGGACCCGGCGATGGCGCGGCAACTCGTTTCGCGGCTGCTGCATGAAACCCCCGACGATCAGCGCGATGCAGCGATTGAAGCGATCCTGCAATCGCGGGCGTTATCGTCGGTGGTTCGCGAACCGCGGGACTTGCAAGCGCTGGTCGATCGGTTGCCGAGCGTCGACGAAAAAACGCTGGCGATGTTTTCTACGTTGATTTCGACCGATCAATCCTTTCGCCGGGCGATCTTGGATGCGGGGCATCTGGCAACGCTGACAGCTCAGTTTTGCCGACTCGATCCCAAACCAAGCGCCGCGGTGATCTCCCGTATGCTGCAGTCGCGCGAAGCCCAAAACGAGATCGCCAAGCCGGAATGTGTTGCGCGGCTGATCGAGATCGGTACGCAGTTATCGGAACCGGACCAAAAGCTTCCGATTTTCGACGCGATCGTGGCGAACAAAATGGGGATGCAGCAGTTGTTGGAAGCCGAGCGGCTGGAACCATTGATCGAACTGCTGAAGTTGCCGCCGACGCCACAGCAGAACCAGTCGTTGTCGAAATTGTTGGGCAATACCGCGGTGCTGACTTATTTGGTCCAGCACAACCAGTCGAAGCTCATTGTGGCGATCGCCCAAGAGGACTGGCCAACGACGGCGTTGCAGCACCTGGCGTCCCGTTTGTTTTGTTGGCAGTTCGTTGGGTTGATTGAAAAAGAGGACAAGCTGCAGGACGTTCACGAACTGCTACAGTCGGACATTCCGCCAGCGGTGGCCGCTGCGTTGGCGAACCAAGTTTTGGCCGGGAAAGGCATGAGACGCGGCTTCGCAGAACAGGGGTGGCTGCTGCCAACGTTTGATATGGCGTTGCATCGCGATGGGTTGAGCGATCCGGCAGTCCACGGGCTGATGGGGGACCGGGATGCGTTGCAGGTGTTTGTCGATGCGATGCGGGTGAAGGATCTGATCGAGGCCGCGCTGGAGGATCGTCGGGAGTTATCGGTCGCGCGGCGCGGGCAGGGATTGTTCATCTCGACCGCTTTGTTGAATCAATTGTTGGAAACCCAACAGATCGATGTCTTGTATCGAGCCATCCAATCGCAGCCGAACGCCGACGATAAATCAACGATCCTCAGGGCGATGGTGGGCCAGCGATATTCGATCTCGCGACTGATCCAGGCGGGCCAGTTCGAACCGCTGTGGGACTTGATCCAAACCGAGGCATCGCAAGAGATGCAGCCGTTGTTGCACAGCTATGTCCTGGCAGCCGCGGTGGACGATTCGCGGGCGTGGGATGGCAAGCTGCAACCGCTGTACGTCGCGATCGATGGACTGGCCGAAAATCCAACTCGCCGCGAAGCGATTGGCGTGTTGGCTGGGGCCGTGTTGAGCGACGATTCCGAGAGCCGGCAGTCGCATATTGCGCAGATCGCCCGATGGATCGACCAGCAGACCGATTCCGCCGTCGCGAAGCTGTGGAGCACGCGGCTAGTCAGTGCGGCCGGGGCGACGACGATCGTTAAAGCGGGGCGGACCGACCTGTTGGCCGAACTGATTAAAGATCGGGCACTGCAGCAATCGACCGTCGCCATGCTGACGACGCAGCCCGAAACCGTCGCTGCGCTCCAAGAAGCTAATCTGTTGGTTGCGCTGGTCGAAGCTTGCAATCGGTCGCCGCAGCGGGCCGCGTTGCGCAAGGTGTTATTGCAGTCGCCCGCCATGGCCGAACGGCTGGACTTAGAAAACCAGATTCGCCCTTGGCTGAAGGAACTCTTTTCAGTCGAAGGGGATTCGCAGCGAGACGACGCGCTGCGAAGCGTGATGCGGCGCAAGCATCTGATCCGCTTGGCGATTCAAGAGGGACACTTCGACACCTTGGCCCATTGGGTGCAGGCGTCGGGACAGTCGCCATCGGCGAGGTCGCGAGGCGGTGCCCCGGCGTTGCTGTTCGAGTTTTTGTCGCAACCGATCTGTATCGAGGTACTGGAGAGTGAAAAGCGGGAAGACGAATTGGTCAAGGCATTGGTCGAAGTGGGCGATCCGCGACAGCAGTATCGGCTGTTGAGCGAGGGGATCCACCTGCGCGGTGCTATCGAATGCATCGCCCGCAATGGCGGACTCGATCCGGTGATGGACGTTGTCGAAAAACTCCCCGCAACGATGGGCTCCGCACTGGTGCAGCGATGGATCCTTTCGCCAAACACGCTGGCAGGCTGGATCGATAACGCGACGCCAGCGGCTGTCGACCGGTTGCGCGCTTCGCTCACCGAACAACAGATGAAAGCGTTCATTCAGCTAGCCAGCATGCGATCGGAAGAGTCGCTTCGATCGAAGCTTGCTGCGGAGTTCGTGTTGCAAATTCTGCAGACGGTTCCGCAAATCGATCGCCAGATTTTTACCCAGCGAATCGTTCCCAACCCAAAAGTTCGTTGGCGTCTTTTGGAATATGGTCACTATGAAACGTTGCTGCAGATGATCGATCAACTGTCCAGCGCCGCCGCGTTTCGAAAAGAACTGATCTATTCCGACGCCGGCGTGCTCGCGCACAAGATCGCTCATGGTGAATTCGACGAGGCGGAGCGGTTGTTGCAGGAAAACACCGCGGGCGAGATTGGACGGAGCGATCTGGCGGCGTTCTGGTTGCAGCGAGGTCTCTTGCCCCAGCGGCTTGCCGAACACAAGGATTCGCCCCAGCTTCCGTATCTGTTGCGTGCCAATGGGCAACCCGAAGAAGCGGCCCAGTGGGCACGGGAGCAAAAGAATATCCCGCTGGCGACTTGGATCGACGCCGGCGCAGGACGTTGGGATCGCGCCGCCGATCAACAACAACAGATCCTCGACGGGCTGGTCGCGGCGGGGCATGACGACGACATGCTGCGGTTGAGCGTGTTGTGTGGCTTGGCCAGCTACCAACACATGGCGAAGCGTGAGGCCAACGCCGACGAGACCCTTGATCGAGCGGAGCAGTTGGCGGACAAGATCGAAACGCCTGCGGCTCAGGTCGCACTAATGAATTGTCTGTTGGTCAACGATCGGGTCGATCGCGCGTTGGAGATCGCCAAGACGCATGCGCCGCAAACGCACTTCGAACTGCTGCGGACTCGAGGCGACTACGACGCTGCACTACAAACTGTCGCTTGGAAGCCAGACGATCCGGCAGCTTGGGTTGCCCAGCGGTTGAATGTCGATATGCAGCGAACGATTCCAATGGAAGCGGTTCAGATCATTGCAAATGTCGGTTGGATCTTGGATCAGCGGGAAGCGTCCGTTCGAGCCGATGCTCTCTACGCAGCCCTATCGGAACAGATTCACTCGCAGCAGAAAAACCCGCGTCGCAGCAATCTCCTGCACCAGAAGGAATTGTTTCGCATCCTGCGAAGCAGCGGGCGCATGGCACTAGCGGTAGAACCCTTGCTCGACGAAACAAAGCGAATCGGTCGTGCCAATGGTTTTTACATCTTCGGACCCATGGGCCAACACACGACGGCGTCTCGGCGCGCACTGGAACGGATGGGATACCTGAACACACCGCGGATCCTGCAGCCAGCGATCGCCGATCTCGTCACCGAATTCGACGGTTGGTGGAGTCACTTTGCAGCGAAGTCGCCCAGCGACGCCGACGATCAATTGTTGCAGCGGCTGCAGAACGTCGATGCGATGCTCTCAGGCGAAGGGACGGTCGCGATCGATGGTCAAACGATGTCGCCGGAAGAATATTTGGCAGCGGAATTGAAGAACCTGTCTGAGACGACGCTGACGACGGAGCAGTTGTCCGCTTTTGTTGGATCGATGCTGCGGTTCGACCGGACGCAACAGGCATTTGACTTAATGCAGCAGCAACGCGAAATCGAGCTGCCGGCGGCGCAGGCCGGGATCATCTACCGGCGACTGGGTAAGTGGAGCGAAGCGGCCGAAGCGTTTCAACAGGCGTGGGAGGACGACGTCCTGCAGCTCGAATTCCGCTATCTCGCCGCTGACGCGGTCGCTCGCAGCGGCGATCGCGAAGCGGGAGCCAAACAGATGCAAACCGCATCGATGATGGCTGTCAACTTTCGCATTCGCAACGCGCTCACGCATCGCTTGGGCGAACTGGGAGCTCAACCGCTGGCAGCCGAAGAGGCTCGATTGTTGCAGGCGGTTTCGCCGATCGGCAGCTTCACTTGGTACAAGTCCTGCCAACGGCGAGCCGACCTGGAAACCGATCCCGCCACGGTCGCCGATCTACAGCAGACGACGATGCTGCAATTCGCTGGCGGTTGGACCAAAGAGATCCCGCTCTCCGATCTAGCATCGCTGCACACGATCCATCGCCTGCGAGCCGCCGCGGCGATCGAAGCCGACGATTTTGAAAAAGCTCAGCAGCACATCGACCGGATGTTCAAGCTGAACCGCATCGATCCGCAAAACGGCGAACAGTTGATCCCACCGTTGCGGGCCGCCGGCCGCGACAAACAAGCCGACGCCCTGCAGGGCAAGTTGATCGCGACGTCGCGTTCGATCGATTAACGGCTCGATCGGCTGTTGTTTTGCGAGCGGGCGTTGCGCTCGGCCATCATCTCGGCGCGGCGTTTGGCGTAGGCTTGTCGCTTCGCCTCGGCAGCTTCTTTGCGTTGCACGAACTGCATCACACGCGACGCGTTGACCAGGTACATCTCGGGATCGTCGATCACGACCGGGGTCGACCAGGTGCGGCCGTCGTTCACGTTGCAGAAGTTGAAGAAGAACGACGTGATGCGTTCGGCGCTAAAGCCGTAAGGCGTTTGGCTGGTCAGTAGATCTTGTGGCGTCAGTGGATCGACGCCGGGGCTGGCGTAGTAGTGGATGCGGCCGTCGGGAGTGACGCTGATTCCAAACGTCCACCAACCGAACTGCTCCATCTCGGCAACGCGGAAGTCGCGGCCGCGGTTGTCGCCGCGAACAGCCAGATAAGCCGAACCGGCGGGGCCGCGTTGGTCGGCGGTGTGGCGATAGTGAACCCAGATCCCAGGCCAATACGGTTCGGGGCCCATCTCGGTTCCAAAGGCCAGAAAGCCTTCACGCTCCTGTTCGGCGGTGGTCGAACATCCCAAACGGAATCCGAAGTGCGGCCCATTTCGCTTTTCCCAACGATCAACTTCGGGGAAATAGATCCGCACCATGCAGTTGGGCGATTCCGAAGGTCGGAAACTGGTTCCCAATCGCGAGGGACAACTGACGATCAAATCATCCTGTTCGACGGTCCGGGTGTTTTGCCCGGGGATGCCGCTGTGCAACGTCGAAACCCACAGCGCGTTCTTGCTGTGCGGCAGACCGCCGGCCGGAGTCGGGATGATCTGCATGTGATCGGGCTGGCCGCGCTCGGGCCCTTCGATGAAGCGGCGGTTCTTCGAATAACCCGACGGCCCGTTGCGACGTTCGTTGTTCTCGTGCGACCCCTTGGGCATGTTGTGAACAAATTCCCAAGCCGGTTCTTCAAAGTCGTCGCCAACGTAATCGATCTTCGTTCCGGTACCCGGCACCACTTGTGCAAACACTGGGGCGGCCGTCAGCGTCAACATGAGCAAAAGTTGAGGGCAAACGAAAGCTTTCATCAAGGCAGTCTCACAGGCGAAGAAGGCAGGAGCGCGAGCAACGATCGACATCGGTTCTATCGGTAATCGCCGCGGTCAACCTTACCCTTCGGCTGGGTAGTTTGATGAAAACGCCGAAACGCACCCTCGCTGAAGCTGCTAGCGTCCACAGCTTGGGGAAGGTGGAGGACTGTGGTGCTTTGCCTCAAGTTGCTTTCGCAACGGTTATGTGAAGCTTAACTGTGGATGGTGCGTTGGCAATCAATCTTCGCTTTCGATCGTCAGTTGAGCGTGGGAGAGTCGGAAGCGGCGTTCGATGCTGTCGACAAAGAAGTTGACCGTTGCCGTCCGTTTGCTTGCTGAACCCGAAAGACTCTGGATCCGGCCGCTGCCATATTCGGGATGGCTGACGATCATCCCCACCGTATAGATGTCCGGATCGATCGTGTTGGCCATCTGCTGTTCGAGCATCTGAGCCGCGGTGGTGACCGACGCCAGCGGAGCCGTTCGCGGGGTGGATGTGGTTTCCGGCGTCCGTTCTTCGGGCGGCAATTGATTCAGATCGTCGTCGTGATCGGCATGCATATCCCATGCCTCGGGATATTCGACGTCGACATCGAAATCGTTGTCGTCGCCGTATTGCGTCGGTTGATGGGCATCGATCACCTGCATCTCTTCGCGAGGCAGTTCCAACAGGAATGGGCTGGCCGCGGCGGGACGCATGCTACCGCGAGCCGATCGCAGCTTGGCCATGCTCAACTGCAGCGTCTGTTCGGCGCGCGTGATCCCCACGAACAGCAACCGCCGCTCCTCTTCAAACTGCATCGGATCATCGTGGCTGCGATGGTGCGGCAGCACTTGATCCTCGACGCCGATGATGTAGACGCAAGGGAATTCGAGCCCCTTGGCGGCGTGCAGGGTCATCAGCGTCACGCGATCGCTCGATTCTTCCCAGGCATCGGTGTCGGAGATCAACGCCACCTGTTCCAGAAAGGTTTCCAGCGATCCATCGTCGGGATGCTGGCGATCGAATTCGACGGCGGCGGAAACCAATTCGTCGACGTTGGCAAGCGCATCGTTGTCCTCCCCTTCGACTGTCGAAAACCGCAGGTAATCGCTGTACTGGGTCTGTTCCAAGACGAACCGCAACAGATCCTCGAGGCTGGACGAAGCCTTGCGGCTGAGCGCGTCGATGATTCCGACAAAACGTTTCAACAGCCCACGGGTTCGCGGTTTGATCGATTCAATTTCATCGCAGCGGCAGATCGCTTCGAACAGTGGAATCCGGTGCCGAGCGGCGTATAACATCACTCGGTCCATCGTCGTCTTGCCGATCCCGCGAGCCGGCGTGTTGACGATTCGCGACAGCGCGGCGTCGTTGGCTGGGTTGTTGATCAGTTGCAGATAAGAGAGCAGATCCTTGATCTCTTTCCGCTGATAGAACTCGACGCCCCGAACGATCGTGTAGGGGACGACGCGGGAGCGGAGCGAATGTTCCAACGAACGGGTCAGATAATTCATCCGGCACAGGATCGCAAAGTCCTTCGGGCTGCGGCCGTGGTTCTGGATCTGTTCGACGATCTGGTCGGCGATGTCGTCCGCTTCCTGATACCCGTTGGCGTAGATCCGCAACCGCACCGCCGCTCCTTCGGGATTGTGCGTGTACAAACCCTTGTGCTTGCGGCGGGTGTTGTTGGTGATCAATTGATCGGCTACGCGCAAGATGTTGGGCGTGCTGCGGTAGTTCTGTTCGAGCCGAACGGTTTTGACTTGCGGGTAATCGTTTTCGAAGTCGAGGATGTTGTTCAGATTCGCTCCACGCCAACCGTAGATCGATTGATCGGGATCCCCCGTCACCGCCAGGTTCTGGTGGACGACCGACAGCGAACGGACGATCGCATATTGAGCTAGGTTGGTGTCCTGGTATTCGTCGACCATGATGTAGCGGAACCGCGAATCCAAGGCTTCCCGCAACTCGGGGTTCTCGCGCAACATCCGGGCGACGTGCAGCAGCATGCAATCGAAATCGACGGCGTTGGCGACCAACAGCAACTGTTGGTAATAAGGATAGACCTTGGCGGCGAGCATTTTGCCCGCCGGCAGATTCGCCCCTTCCATCGACTCGGGCGTCAGCAATTGATTCTTAAAGTGGCTGATCGCGTTGGCGATCTGATCGGGCGACGTGTGACTCAACGAGATCCCCGAGACTTCGATCGCCCGCTTCATCGTCGCCTTGGCGTCGGCCATGTCGTAGATCGAATAGTTCTCTTGCAGGCCGACCAGGGACGAATATTGTCGCAGCATCCGAGCGCAAAAGCGGTGGAACGTACTCATCCAAACCGGTTCGCCGGGAGCGAGTTGTTGGACGCGGGCCAACATCTCCTCCGCCGCTTTGTTGGTGAAGGTCAACGCCAGGATCTGCGACGCGGGGACTCCTTCCCGCAACAGATGTGCGATCCGATGGGTGACCACGCGGGTCTTGCCGCTGCCGGGGCCAGCGAGCATCAACATCGGACCATCCATGTGCGTGACCGCGGCCCGCTGCGGGTCGGTCAAGTTGTCGAGAATTAAGTCCATCAAACGCCTTCTTATCTGCTATCGATTTGGCATCGCGAGCGGGCCTAGGTGCGGTGGGCCCGAGTTGATTTCAGGTTAAAGCAAAAATTGGCTCGCGACGACCCCGAGCCGAGGGTTGCGGGAGGCCGCGGTCGCGGCCCTTCCTGCGGCATCGATTCCAGCAAAACCGTGGGCTGGTGGGGAAAGCCCAATCGCGTGAGCTTTCGGACATCGGGGGTTGGTGGCACAATGGACGCTTCGGTTTCGGAAGCTGGCGTCGTGGCCCCGGATGGCGGGACGCAGTATCCGCCGTTGGAATCGCACTGAACACACAGGAAACGAACTTTGAGCAAGGCAAAAAACGTCTTGGGCACGCCGATGCAATCGTGCAGCGTCGACCCGATGACTGGATTTTATCGCACCGGTTGCTGCGATACGGGGCGTGAAGATGTTGGGTTGCACATCGTCTGCACACAGGTCACGGCCGAGTTTTTGGAGTTCAGCAAATCGGTCGGCAACGACCTCAGCACGCCGGTCGACGAATACGGTTTCCCTGGCCTGAAGCCCGGAAATCGTTGGTGTTTGTGTGCGTTGCGGTGGAAAGAAGCGTGGCAGGCCGGAATGGCTCCGCCGGTCGTTCTGGACGCTACGCATATCTCGACGTTAGAATTTATCGACTTGGAAGTTTTGCAGGCGCACGCAACCGACGGTTGAACCGGCGGGATCACGATCGCGTATTGACGCTAAATCCCTCCCCTTTCTATACTTCCGCACAGTCCCCCCTAGCGACGAATGCAGTTCCAGATGTGTCGCTGACCACAATAGAAACATCCACCGGATCGGAAGAATTGATGAAGAGCGAACATCGGCACGAATTGCAGCAAAACGAACTTGCGGATGCTTTAGGCAGTGGGATCCACACCATCACGCCCTATCTTCGCGCGATCGTGATCGGTGTGATTGGATTGATCGTGATCGTATTCGCCTACAATTTTGTCAGCATGCGGAACCAGGCGCACGATGCCACCGCAAGCCTCGACTTCTTGCTAGCAACCAGCAACGAGGACCCCGAATCGTTCAAGCGAGTCAGCCAAGACTTTGCCGACACGATGCCTGGCCAGTGGGCTCAAATTGCCCAAGCCGATCACAATCTGGGTGCGGGGATCGAGTCGATGTTTGTCGACCGCGATGAAGCGACCGGATTTTTGGAAGCTGCCACCGAAAACTACAAGAGCGTACTCGCAACGGCCAAAGACCCGTTGTTGAAGACGCGAGCCAATCTGGGGCTGGCCAAAGCCTACGAAGCTCAAGGCGACCTGGACCAAGCGATCGCGACTTACGAGATCGTCGCGGACAACACCAGCTCCGAAGCCTTGGCCGAACAAGCCAAAGAGCGAATCCGGCTGCTGGGAACCGATGACGTTCGCGACTTCTACACCTGGTTCCGCGAAAACCAACCCGTCGCCATGGCCTCGATCGCTCCCGGCTTGCCCGGCCTGGAAGACCTGCCAGACGGCCCAACCGAGGGTTTGCCACCGGCGGAGACTCCCGACCTGAAGGATGTCGAAGTTAGCGACGCTCCCGAAGCGGAAGTCAAAGAAGAGGCGGCAGCAGCTCCAAAGGAAGATGCAGCCGAAGCCAAGGAAGAGGCTGCTGAAGAGCCAGCGAAGACCGAATAGTCCGCGATTCGCAATCGAAATCAAATCGAGCCCCGGGAACCAAGTTGGTCCCCGGGGCTTTTTTAATGCGCTCGATGCTTGCCTTCCGTCCTTCCCAGCTCTGTCGGACCTGTGAAGGCGGCCGTCACTTCACCCTCCCCAAAACGCAGTTTAGGGGAGGGTCGAACCCGCGCAGCGAGGTTCGGGGAGGGGCGTCCGACGTCGTGAGACCATCGTGTTCGCTCCCGCCACAACACCCTCCCCGGAAAACTCGCTAAACGCTTGTTTCCCGACCCTCCCTGCTTCGCCGGGCGGGTGAAGAAGGACGTTCGGCAAAAGGGTGAAGTCGGCGGTGTCTGCTTCGCAATCGCGTCTTTTCGCCGCCGATCTGCGGCAGCCCCATTGCCGGGGGGGCGAGGTCCCGGAAAATCGAGATGCGTTACAATGACGCTCCGAGGGGCCAACAGATCGCTGGCTCCTCTGCCTCCAATTCGACAGCACCCCCATCAAAAGACTGCTTTGAACGACCACTCCACCGACGAAGAACCTGTCGACGAAGAACTCCTGGACGAAGCGACTTCGGAGGATCAGGAATCCGCTGCCGAGACAACTTATCGGTCGATCCATGTCCCCGAGAGTGCTCAGGGGGAGCGGATCGACATGTATCTGACGCAGGTCTTGGACGGGGTCAGCCGCAATCAGATGCGAATGCTTGTCCACGAGGGGGGAGCTCAGGTCGATGGCCGGACGGTCCGCCCCAGCTTTCGGCTGCGCCCCAACCAACAGATCCGCTTTCGGATGCCCGAGCCTCCCGAAGACGGCACGATCCCGGAGCCGATGTCGCTTAATATCGTCTTCGAAGACGATGGGATGGTCGTGGTGAACAAGCCGCCGGGGATGGTCGTCCATCCCGCCAGGGGCCATTGGTCGGGGACGTTGACCAGCGGGCTGGCTTATCATTTCCAATCGCTCTCGGACATCGGTGGCCCGACGCGGCCGGGGATCGTCCATCGACTGGACCGCGACACCAGCGGCGTGATCGTGGTCGCCAAGACAAATGCGGTCCACATGAACCTGGCGGCTCAGTTCGCCGACCGGACGGTCAAGAAACAATACGTCGCCGTCGCGTGCGGAGTGCTTAGCCGCGACCGCGATCAGATCGATCGCCCGATCGGACGCCATCCGTATCAACGCGAGAAGATGGCGATCCGCGCCAATCATGCGACCAGCAAAGAGGCGACCACTTTTTATGAAGTGATCGAGCGGTTCCGCGGCTTCACTTATGTGCGGCTGTTTCCCAAGACCGGGCGGACGCATCAATTGCGAGTTCACTTGGATCATCTGCGACATCCGATCCTGTGCGACAAGCTTTATGGTGGTCGTTCGCGGATCACCGCCGACGACTTGGCGGGCAATTATCATCCCCAACCCTCGGCACAACGGGACACGATCGAGCCGTTGTTAACGCGGCAAGCGTTGCACGCGCAGCGGCTGGAATTGGATCATCCGCAGAGCGGCAAACGGATGGTCTTTGAAGCTCCCGTCCCCGACGATATCGAAGCGGTTCTGAAGTGCTTGCGCTCGTTAAACCCTAGCGAAAACGGGGCATGAGCTAATTTCTCAGGAAAGTCGAAAACCAACCTTGACCCCTGTCGGCGGTTGCCTCTATTCTCCCGCCATGGCAGTGATGGTTAGCCAACACGGCCAAGCGAATGAGCGGTCCAGCACTGGGACATTTGTCCTGCGGACACGAAAATTGATCTTTCTTCAAGGATGAAGATTGACTAATAATCGGCTCGTCGCGAAGACAACGTTGGTGATTGAACGGCAAGGATGCCCGCCAATTGCTAACGCAAAGAACCACCGGCTCCCGGATCCATAGCGCGCTGTCCTCCGCCCCCCTGGGACTCGTACTATCCGGGAGCTTTTTTTATGCGCCGACCCAACGGTCGGCAACTTTGTTGTGCCGCGAGCGATCGATCAAGAGGGATGTGATGTGTGGAATTCTGGGCATCCTCGATCGCAGCGGCGCCGCCCCGACGCTGACCGATCCGCAAGTGATCGCGATCCGCGATCGGATGGCTGCTCGAGGACCCGACGATGCCACACTGCTGCGTCGCGATAATCTGATCCTCGCCCACCGCCGGTTGGCGATTCGCGATCCCGATGCCGGTCGGCAACCTTGGGTTTCCGAAGACGGATCGTGCGCGTTGGTCTACAACGGCGAGATCTATAACGACGACGTGCTGCGACACACGCTGCGATCTCACGGGTTTCGATTCCGTACGCAGTGCGATACGGAAGTCCTGATGGCCGCTTGGCTGCACTGGGGTGAAAAGTGCGTCGAACAGCTGCGCGGCATGTTCGCCTTTGGCGTCTACGATTTTCAAAAACGGAAGCTGTTCATCGCGCGGGATCGCTTCGGCGTCAAACCTCTCTTCTACGCCGAACTGGGGCAACAGTTTGTCTTCGCCAGTTCGATCGCCGCGATCACCGCCCATCCCGACTTCCGGCCCCAACCGAATCTATCGACGATCCGTCACTACTTGAGCACATTTCGGATCACGTTGGATACCGAAACGGTCTTCGCGGGCATCCAGGGCGTGCGTCCGGCGGAGACGTTGACGCTGGCAGACGACAAACTGACGTCCTCGATCTATTGGACTCCTCCACCGCGCGAGACGACGGGGCTGGCGTTCGACGACGCCGTCGATCGATTCGAAGAGACGATCAGCGAAGCGGTCTCGATCCGATTGCGCAGCGACGTCCCCGTCGGGATGATGCTTTCGGGTGGCGTCGATTCGAATCTGCTGGCTGCGCTGCTGCATCGCAACGAAGGTGTTTCGATGACCGCGCGGTGCGGCGGTGGGATCGATCCGGAACTGGACTCGGCGGGGAATGATTTTGAGTACGCGCGGCGCTGTGCCCAGCACGTCGGCTTCGATTTCGATCAGGTCACGGTTTCGGCGAACGATTACCATCGGACCTGGATGGAATTGATCGCAGCGTATGAGACGCCGATCTCGACGCCAACCGACGCGATCATCTATCGCGTCGCCCAACAGTTGAAGCAACAGGTCGGCGTGGCGCTCGGCGGCGAAGGAGCCGACGAAGCCTGTTGCGGATATTTGATTCCGCATTGGTCGGGGAACGATTTTGATCTCGCGCGAGCGCTCGATTCGCTAGCACCCGCGGCGGCGCAGACGGCTCGCGACAGCTTGCTGCAGCAATACGGCACCGCTGCATTTACTTCGGCGGGGGACCATTATCTGGCGGCCAACGGATTGATCCCTGCGGCCACGCAGGCTTCGCTGTTTCATGACGTCGCCTGGCCCGCAGCGTTTGCCGATGGCAGCGTGGAGCGATTTTATGATCGTCAGTTCCGCCAGTTGGGCGATCTGTCGGGAGTGGAAAAGACGGCGCATCTGTTGTTACGCGTCAATCTGGAATGTTTGCTGTCACGGCTCGACAGCGCGACGATGACGGCTGGGTTGGAATCGCGGGTCCCCTACACCGACCATCACTTCGTCGAACAGATGTTTCGCCAACCGATCGGCCACTGCATCGATGTTGCCCCTGGCGAAACGGATCCGTTCCGCACCGCAAGCGCCTTGGCTGCGGCAGGGTCGCTGCGCGGCAAGCGACTGTTGCGCGCGGTGGCGGGAAATCGGATGCCCGCCGAACTGGCGCAGCGTCCCAAAGCAAGCTTCCCGACACCGGTCCCGCACTGGCTGGGCGGACAATGGCAGCCATGGTTGCACGAGCTGTATCGAACCAGTTCGTTCGCGCAACAACTGTTCCGCCGCGAAGCGCTCGACGAACTGTGCAACCTGCCGAACCATCTGGCCAGTTGGCACTGGCCGATCGCCAACACCATTCTTTGGGGTGATCGGTGGTTCTCGTAGCGTTGCGTGCATGGCCACAATAGCGGTCGTGCCGCGTGTTGCGAATTCGTTGGTCGACGGGCTGGGGGAATGGGTAGTTTGTAACGTCAGGGGTTTCCGGTTGGGAAGCTTTTGGCGTGGTTTGGTTGTTCTGGTTTGGTGGAGGGTGACGATTGGAACGATTGTCCAATCAATTTCCACTCGACGAGTGAACTGTCATGCTGAACCGAACCTGCCTGTTGCTGATCCTTGTATTAACGCTTGTGTCGCAAGCAAATGCTCAGCCTGCTGCCTCCGGCAACGTGTATCCGATCCAGCATGGACCTGCCGGTCATTTGGCCCCACGCGTTCGGCAGATGCTGGCGCAAGCGAGCCAAGTGGGCGAGGTGGTGATCGATCGCACGAACAATCGTTTGATTGTGCGTGGCGGTCCGGAAGCGCAGCGTGTAGCCGCCGAATCGATTGCGGCTTTGGATGTCGTGCAAACGATCACCGCCGATGACAAGCCGGTGTTGCGAGCGCTGCCGGTTCCGGCGAATCAATTGCACGAGATCGAACGGAATGTAGGGTTGCGATACCGCAACAACGTCGACGTGCGGATCACGGGAGACGAAAAGACGGGACAATTATTGGTTATGGCCCCGGCGGCTTTGCATGATGAAATCGGCCGAAACGTTGTCCAGGCGGTGAAGCAGTCGCCAGACATTCAACAGGTCAGCGCGACCGTCGGCCAACCTGTTCGCGCTCAATTCGCGTTGCAAAACGCATCGTGGCGTGACTTTGAAGACGGACTGGCTCGTTTGGCCGGACGCAAGCTGCCGGTGACCACACAACGAAACGGCGAACTGGCTAGCTTCGACATCATCAGCCAACACGCCGGCAACACCAAAGTGCAGGTCGATCGTCGTGACAACCAAGTCACCGTCGTTGCGCCCAAGACGTCGATCAACGGTTGGCAGCGCGTGATCGAAACGATCGATCGCCAAGACAATCGCCCAGGCGTGGCAACCCAGTTAATGCGGATCGAAAATGCCGAACAAGCACCGATTCGTCGCGCTGTCCGATTGCTATCGGACATTCGTCCGGTCGTCGCTCAAGAGGACGACACGATCGGCGTCGCCGGTGGCGGCCGCGACAATCCGTTGTTGCGAGCGGTGATGCAACGGCAAGCCGCCGCGGCCAACGGACAAGCCGGTGGCGAGGCTGGCGCCGCAGGCGAAGAGGGGGGCGACGACGCCTTCAGCGGCCTGTTTGGCGATGTGCAGATCGAGTTTGTTCCCGAACTGGGAGTGATCATTGTTCGCGGTGCGAAACGCGATGTCGAACGGGTGATGGAAGTCATCAAACAGATCGAAGAGCAGAGTGCGGTCACGCAGCCGAAGGTCGAAGTCGTCGCGCTGGATCATGCCAACAGCAATGCTGTCGCTGAGATCGTGAACCAATTATACGAACAAGTTTTGGCACCTCGCCAAGGCCAGGTCAGCATCACCGCGTTGGACAAACCCAATGCGATCCTGTTGATCGGCCGTGAAGAAGCGGTTGCTGGGGTGATCGATCTGATCAAAAAAGTCGATCAACCGGTGGATGTCGCTACGCAATTCCGCGTCTTTAATTTGAAACACGCATCCGCCCTGGATGTCCAAGCCACCGTGCAAGGTTTCTTTGTCGATCGACCCAGCGGCAACGAAGACCTTCGCCCCGGCTTGGGCGCTAGGGCGCGGATCATCGCCGATTATCGATCCAATTCGATCATCGCCCAGGCGTCGCCTCGGGACATGTTGGAAGTGGAACGGATGATCCAACAGTTAGATGCTCCGGCGACCGGTGCCGAGAGTGAGCTGAAGGTCTTCAAGCTGAAGAACGCCTTTGCTGAAGACCTGCAGCCGGTTCTGCAGGCGGCGATCTCGGGACAACCCGAAGACGTTCCCGACAACACCACGATCCCTTCGAGCACGCTGTCGATCCTGTCGGTCGACGCCGAAGGGAACAAGACGCTCGATTCGGGAATCCTGTCGGGAGTGGTCGTCACGGCCGATCCCAACGTCAACGCGATCGTCGTTCGCGCTCCGGCGGCCAGCATGCCATTGATCGGCGAATTGATCGACCAGTTGGATCAATTGCCGGGTGCCGAAAGCGTGGTCAAGGTCTTTACGATCGTCAACGGCGACGCCACGCAATTGACGACGTCGTTGCAAGAGTTGTTTTCCGCCGACGGACAGACCAACAACAGCGGGGTCGGAAACCTGGCTGCGATGACGCAGACCAGCAACAGCGAGACTTCGTTGATCGCGCTGCGATTCGCCGTCGACATCCGGACCAACAGTATCATTGCCAGCGGCAGTGCGACCGATTTGGAAGTGGTCGAGAGTTTATTGATCCGATTGGATACCGAAGGCTTTTCGTCGCGGATCACCGAAACGATCTGGTTACGGAACGCTGCCGCGGCCGACGTCGCGACCGCCCTGCAAGACTTTGTTAACCAACAATCGCAATTGCAATCGCGGAACCAGTTTTTCAGCCAAAGCCTTGGCCCCTACGATCTGCCCGAACGCGACCTCGTTGTCGTCCCCGAAGCGCGTACCAACAGCCTGGTGATCAGTGTCTCGCCGCGACTGTATGAAGACGTTCGTCGCGTGATCGACCAACTGGATCGTCGGCCACCGATGATCATGATCCAGGTGGTGTTGGCGGAAGTCACCCTCACCGATGGCTTCGAATTTGGCACCGAGCTCGGCTTACAAGATTCGGTGCTATTCGATCGTGGCGTCGCGGGAACGACCACCAACACGCCTGGTTTCAACTTCCTTCCGAATTCGAGTTCGTCACCGGGCCTGCCCAACGCGAATCAATCGAATCCAGGACACGTTGCCGAGCAGATTACCAGTGCGTTTGCACTGGGGCGTCAGAGCAGCGAGTTTGGTTACGGCGGCTTTGTCCTGTCGGCGGCTAGCGAATCGGTGAACCTGTTGCTGCGAATGCTGCAGGATGCCGGGCGGGCTCAGATCCTCAGCCGCCCGCAGATCATGACGCTCGACGGAACCGAGGGTTACGTTCAGGTCGGTTCGCTGTTCCCGCGGATCGAATCGGTTCAGGCTGCCAGCGTCAACTCGGGAACGATCATTGCCACCGAAGACATCAACCTGGGTTTGATTCTGCGGGTCACTCCGCGAGTCGGACAGGATGGATTGATCGTGATGAACGTCGACGCCCAGCGATCAAACGTCGATCCGAATCCAAACAACGGTCAACCGATTGCCACCGACACCAACGGCAACCCGATCATTTCGCCACAGATCTTGATTACGCAAGCTCAATCGACTGTCACCGCACTGTCGGGCCAGACCGTTGTGTTTGGTGGATTGATCACCAAGAGTCGTCGTCAGTTCAGCCGCCGCGTGCCGGTCATTTCAGACATCCCGATCCTGGGGCAGTTGTTCCGATACGACCAAGAAATCGAAGAGCGGACGGAAATGTTGATCGTGCTGACACCTCGAGTCGTCAATGGCGAAGAGGACATCCAATTGATCAACGATGCTGAATCGAGCCGTATGAGCTACTGTCTGGCCGATGTGGTCGAGATGCATGGCGACGCGGGCTTGCGTGGCGGATACGGTCTCTGGGGGCCTGCCGTTGGGGCGATGATCTATCCCGACATGCATCCTACCGTCGATCACTTCCCGACCGCACCACAGGATCCATTGCTGGGACCGGGAGAACAGATGGTGCCCGGAAGTCTGCAACAAACCCCGATGGATGCGAACCAGCAACCAGTGCAGACGGTTCCCTATCAATCGAACGGAAGTGCTCCGGCAATCCCGCAGCCTGCGGGGATGATCGAACAAGCGGCTCCCATTCATACGACCGAATCGGCAATGAACATGCAACCACAGCAACGCATTCCATTGGAAGTCTTCTCGATGCAAAACGAGTCGACTTCCAGCGAGTACGCGATGCCGCCTGGATATGCAACGCCGGTGCAATACAGTGCTCCGATGGCCGCTCCGGCTGTCGAAACGCCTCGCCGCTAATGAACGATCGCCCGCCATGGTGATCTGAACCAAGCTGTCTCGCTTCGCTGGGACGGCTAAATGGAAAGCGTTCCAAGCGTCGTCCGGCACGGGCGACTCGCCAACCCGATCTCGCAGTGAAAACCTTTTTAGGTAGTTCTCCGATGAAAAACGTCCTCTTCATTCTGATCATTGTGGCATGTCCCATCGCCACGGGGTGCGCAACGGCTCCCAAGAGTGATTCGTGGTCGGCCAAGTTGCCGTGGAACAAAGACAAGCCACCCAAACCATACCCCAACCCCGTGAAAATGGCGGTCACCTGGACGCCGGATATTTTGGTTCAACCAGGTCGGACACCGACACGTGGATTTGGCGGCCGAGTCTACTTTTACAACGAACACAGCCAAGCGGTCCCGGTCGAAGGGGAGCTGACGATCCATGGCTTCGATGAAGCTTTGGCCTCGGCTCAGCAATCCGATGGAGTCAAGCGATTCCGCTTTACCAAAGAACAATTCACATCGCACTTCAGCGAATCGGATTTGGGCGCGTCGTACAGCATCTGGATTCCGTGGGATGCGGCCGGTGGTGACCAGAAGAAACTGTCGCTGATGTCAACGTTTAAAACCTCTGGCGGCAAGGTGGTGCAAAGCGAAGCGGCGATGGTGTTGTTGCCCGGTCGCAAGGTCGACCTGAACGCATCGAAGCGGTCTGCCGTCCCGGCGGTTCGTCAAGTCGGCCACTACCTTGGCGGCACCGAAACGCATCAGGGGCTGAACGCCAACAGTGCGATGCAGACGACGACGATCCCGTTGCCCAGTTCGTTCCAACAGCGACTGGCGCGGATGCCTGAGCAAACCAAGCCGTCCAAACGCGTGACAGCGCGACTGCCGGCCGCCCAGGAAACGGCGCAGCCGACGCCGCTGCCCGCTCCCTAATCAATGGTAGCGCCGTCGCCTGAACCCCTCGCCGAGCGTGTATACTGGTCGATCTCAAACCGATCTTCCTGCTTCACCCTCGGCGAGACTCTTCCCATGCATCGAATCTGTTGTTTTGCTCTTCTGACATTTGTCTGCTGTGCCACCACCTATGGGCAGAAGGATGCTTTGACGCCGATCAAAGATCGCCCGGGTCTGCCACGGGTGCTGTTGATCGGCGATTCGATCTCGATCGGGTACACCCTGCCGACACGAAAGCTGTTGGCCGATAAAGCGAACGTCCATCGGATTCGGGCCAACGGCGGACCAACGTTCCGAGGGCTGGCAAATATCGACAAATGGCTTGGGGATGGGAACTGGGATGTGATCCATTTCAATTGGGGCATCCACGATTTGAAGCACCAGGCCGATGGGACGCGGCAAGTCGAACCGGCCAATTACGAAAAGAACTTGCGGTTGTTAGTCGCCAAGTTGAAAGCGACCGGCGCGAAGTTGATCTGGGCGTCGACGACACCGATTCCCAAGGGCAAACTGAACCCCGACCGAACGTTCGGCGACGAAACCCACTACAACGAAATCGCCGCCCGAGTGATGACCGAACTGGATGTGCCGATCAACGATTTGCACGGCTATATCATGCCACGCTTCGAAGAATTCCACCGACCACAGGATCTGCACTACACGACTGCTGGTTCGGCGTTTTTGGCACAACAGGTGGCTGCGGCGATCGAGCAACAGTTGCCGGAATGAGCCGCGGGTTCCAGCGGCCCTGTTCAACCGTCTAGACGCTGATGGGTTCTTCGGCGTCGGTTGCTTGATTCATGGCGATCGTCCGTTGCATCGCTTCGTCGAAGGTTTCTGTGGCGGTGGCGCTGGTCGTGGCAATCTGAATCCGCCACGCCGAATCGCTGACCGTGTCGATGCTTTGGCGGATCGCTTTGGCGCGTTCTTTCGCGATCGATTCGTCGGTGCTCGGGAGACAGACGACAAAGGTGTGCTCGCCATCGAAGCCGATCCGATCGGCATCGATCCCACGGACCGAAGCGTGCAAGCTGGCCAGGATGACCTGCTGCCAAGCGTCGTCGGTGGTGTCGGATTCGACGTGAATCGCCATCAAGCAGAAAGGGATCCGTTCTTCTTGCAGTTTCGCAAATCCGTTGCCAACGTTTTTGCTGAGCGTCTTCAGGTCGGGCAGTGCGACAACATCGGGATCTTCCACGGACGCTTTAGGTTCGTCGACGAAAATCTGCTCGTCGGCCGTTTCTTCCGCATCCTCATCCTTGACCGGAAACGCGACGTCGCCGTCCATCCAGTAGGCTTGGTCGCGACCTTCGTCTTTCGCGTTGTAAAGGGCGTTGTCGGCGCGCTCGATCCACGATTCGATCGACTCTCCCGGCTCCAGTTGGGCCAAGCCCGCGCTGGCGGTCACTTGCAGGCATTGATCGTCGACGAAAAACTCTTGTTCACCAAAGGTCGCTCGGACCTCATCGGCACGGTCTTTGATTTCGGCAACTTGCATGTCGCTAAACAGTACGGCAAACTCTTCGCCGCCGTACCGGGCGACGAAACCGACGTCCGAGAGGCTGTTGGTCAGCAGGCGTCCGACATGCTTGAGCACTTCGTCGCCGGTTAAGTGGCCGTGGAGGTCGTTGAAATTCTTGAAATGGTCGACGTCGATCAGCATGAACGTTGTCGGATGGGCCACGGTGTCCCCCAACGCATGGCGTTGCTTCATTTGGCGATCGAGGGCGCGGCGATTGTTGAGGCCGGTCAGGGCATCGGTGAGGGCAAGTTCTTCGGCGGTTTCGATCGCTTGGGCTTGGCTGCGGATTTGGTTTTGGGCCTCGCCCAATTGCTTCTGCATCAATTCGTTGGCCGCGATCAGGCTCGCGACTGCGTCGAGAACGTGATCCTCATCGGAATCGGTCAGGCTGTCCGATACCTGCTGGATTTTTGTTTGATGGGCATCGACTTCGGCGGCAACGCTGGTGGTCACATTCCGCAACGAAGCTGCCAATTTTTCCAGCCGCACCCGTTCGGTGCGATTCTGCTCCGCATCGGCGGTCCGTCCCGGATCGGCTGCACCGTTGGACGTGTTCAAGAACCATCCACACAGCAAGCCTGAACAGCCGCAGCTGAGTGCGATCAATGCGACAAGTTGAATTCCCATTGCGATAAAAACCGTGTTCCTGGTCGACCCATTGCGAGGTGCGCTTCCCGCCTTGTCTCGGTGCGGCAGTGAAGACGCATGAGTGAGCGTTCGCGAGGCGTTAAGCTCGGGTGGTCCGTCACAGCCCTCGGTATCAATCTCTACGTCACAGACGCAAACGTGTCAAATTGGGCGGTTAGGGGTAAACAGTAATCGCGGTTGCGTTAAGGGAATCCCGCCGCCCTTAGAGCGTTTGGCGGTCCTTCGGAACCCGCCTACTTTTGACGTTCCGTTGCGCATTTCCCGAAGGGAATGCGATCCGACAGGGTGGAGGACGCGACGCACGGGTTTCTCAGGATTAGCGTCGCCGAAGGCTGGCCTGCTCGCTATAGTTGTTGTAACAAGAATGCAGTTCGTTTCCCGCGCCAGGAGATCCTTTTGGCCTGGATTCCCGATCCGGTTGCTGCTTGCGGCATCGATTCGGCGGCCTCTGTCTCCAGCGAGGAAACACAGCGTATCACCCCCCATTGGCTGGTGTTGTCTCACTCCCCCCGTGTCAAACTCCCCTTTGAAAATCGCATAGGTATCAAACCGTGAAAGCAAACTATGACGTTGTCGTAATCGGTGGTGGCCCCGCAGGCAGTTCGGCTGCCGCGCTGACCGCACAGGCCGGACACCGCACACTGTTGATCGAACGCGAAGCGATGCCGCGCTTTCACATCGGCGAATCGCTGATGCCCGAGGTGTATTGGCCCCTGCAGCGATTGGGGGTCCTCGATCGGATGGAGTCGCTGGGATTTCAAAAGAAGTTGAGTGTTCAATTTGTCACCAACAGCGGCAAGGAATCCTCGCCGTTCTATTTCAAACAGCACGATCCACGGGATTGCAGCAGTACGTGGCAAGTCGAACGGTCGCAATTCGATCAGATGTTGTTCGAACGGGCGGGCGAACTGGGGGCCGATTGCTATGACCAAACTCGGGTGTTGGACGTCCAAATCGACGACCAGGATCGGGCCACGGGGGTCCGCGTCCGCGACGCGCAAGGCCAGGAGCATGAAATCGCCAGCCAAGTGGTTGTCGACGCGACGGGGCTGCAATCGTTGATCGCCAATAAATTGGGGCTCAAGGTGGTCAATCCCGATCTCAAAAAGGCGGCGATCTGGGGCTACTGGAAAGATGCCCGACGTGACGACGGCGAAAACGAAGGTGCGACGATCATCATGCAGACCGAGAACAAGGACTCCTGGTTCTGGTTCATCCCGCTCTCCAACGGAATCACGAGCATCGGGTGTGTGGGCAACAATGACTACATGCTCAAGCAGGGGCTTAAGCCGGAAGCCAAATACGAATACGAATTGAGCATCTGTCCGGGGCTGCAGGAACGTCTGAAGGACGCGGACTTCCAAGGGGAGATCCGCGTTGCCAAAGAATTTTCGTACACCACCACACGTCATGCCGGCCAGGGCTGGGTGCTGATCGGCGACGCCTTCGGCTTCATCGATCCGATCTACTCCTCGGGCGTCTATTTTGCGTTGGAGACCGGCGTGCGGGCGGCCGACGCAATCAACGAAGGCTTTGCCAACGGCGACCTCTCGGCGAATCAGTTGGCCCGATGGGCCGACGACTTCAAGGAGGGCTCCAGCTGGATTCGCAAATTGGTGCACGCTTATTACACCAACGAATTCAGCTTTGGCCGGTTCATGAAAGCTCATCCCGAACATACCGGCAACCTGACCGATCTGTTGATCGGGCGGATCTTCCACGATCAAGCAGGCGCGATCTTCGACGATATGGATGGTGCCATTGCCACCGCTAAACGGGACGCGATGTCGATGTAAGACGGCTCCGATTTTTGCGAATCTGCTGAATTGTCGGGCCGTGTTCGGACGATCCAACGGTAAGGGTTGGGCTCAGTTCGTTTCTTCGCCCTTCGACGATCATCACCCTCTGTGTCGCTAGCATTTCCTGCGAGCGGCAGCATTATGGAGCGGATTCTGCGATGGATAGCAAACTAACGCGACGCGAGTTGCTTGCTGGACTCTCTTTGACCCTGACAGCCGCCGCGCCGCTATCGGCATCTTCTCTCGACACCGTGCCGCTGTTCTCGGATGCTAGCCATGCGCTGTACCGGGTCCGGATCACGGTGGGGGTCGAAGGCAACGCAAAGGTTCCTAAGAGCGACCTGACCGTCGACGCCACACGTCAATTGCCGGTCAAAGCCGAGTCGGTGATCGATTACGAAGAGCGTCTACATCGCGATCGCGACGGCATTGCCCAAGCCGCCCAGCGGTACTACTACGAAGCGACGACCAAGGGGCAGGTGCAAACCAATGACCACGCATCCGGATTGCGCGACGAAGCGCGGCACGCGGTCATGCACATCGCCGAGACTCGCTCGGTCGTCTACGCGGCGCAGACGCAATTGACGGTAGAGGAGTTGGAACTGTTGAAGGTCCCGGTCAATTCGTTAGCGATCGATCGCTTGCTTCCCAACAAGAGTTTGCGAGTCAACGAAACTTGGGAGATCGACGAAACGGTTTTGGCGACGTTGTTCGACATGGACGCGGTCCAGAAATCGGCGGTCGTAGCAACGCTGGTCTCTTTTGATGATGCGGCCGCGAAAGCGCAGTTGCTGGGAACGGTCAGCGCGTCGGTCGACGGCGTGCCGACATCGATCCAATTGCGTGGCAAATTGACTTACGATCGAAAGCTCCGCTCGGTATCTTGGCTGGCACTGGCAGTCCGCGAGGATCGGGAACTGGGCAAAGCCGAACCCGGATTCGAGATCGCAGCGCAGATTCGAGTTATTCGGCAAGCGATCGATAAGCCCAATGCGGTTCATCAGGGCGAAGCGGTCGACTTGGCGATCAAGCCCACTCAAGACAAATTACTGATCGACATCCACAGCGTCCCGGGTGGCTTCTCGGTTTTCTGCGATCGTGGGTGGCGGATGATCCACCAGAACGATCACTTCACGCAGCTCCGTTTGATCGACAACGATCGCGTGATCACGCAATGCGACGTTCGCTCGATGCCCCAATTGAAAGACGGACATCAGCTGACGTTGGAAGCCTTTCAAGAAGACATTCAACGCACCCTGGGGGATCGCTTTGGCGAACTGCTGGAAGCCGAAGAGAAGGTGACCGGCGGAGGGCTGCGGTTGCTGCGAGTGGTCGCACAAGGGGCGGTCGAAAAGATCCCAGTCCAATGGATCTATCTACACTTCTCCAACGATGAAGGACGTCGTTCGGCCGCGATCTTTACGTTGGCCGATCAACAGGTCGAAGCATTTGGTGGCGGCGACCATCAGTTCGCCGAAGGCTTTCGCTTCCTTCCTACCGAAGGCACGCCTGACAAGCAAGTCGCAAGCGTGTTGGTCGATCAAATCAAGAGCAAGTAGTGGCGGCAGGCGGGAAGCGATCGCGACACGAATCAACGCGTCGCGGTATCAGGCACCGCCGCGATCACGCCTCGCGGCGCATGTTCGCTGCTGTCGAAGACCGCCCAGACGGGGCGGTGGTCCGAGATGCGGTCGGCAATTTCTCGTGGCAGTTTCAGGTCGCGTTCGTAATTGATCACGCCTGCACCGCGGAATTCGGTGGTTGCGGTGCGGTCGATCAGCAAATGGTCGATGCTGCGACTGCCCGCGGTGTTGGTTTGTTCGCGGTTGACCGATTCGACTCCTTGGATCTGTCCCAGTTCGCCCAGTTGGGCGATCTCGACGTTTAGATCGCCCGCCAGGATGAAGTCGTCTTCGGAGAATTCATAGGCCCGAACGCTCTGGAAGACATCGTCCAGGACGTTCAATTCTTGGTCGGTCTCGTCGGGATCGGTATGCACGTTGATGACCGTAAAGCTGAACGGTTGACTCCCCACCACGCCCGCTTGCAGCGCGCGGAAACTGGCGACAAAAGGTTCGCGATGCATGTAGTCGGCGCTATCGTTGACGAGATAGGCCGAACCTTCCAGCATTTGCACGCGACGGCTGTTCCAGAAATAGGCGTACTGCTCTTTGCTGTCCGTTCGCCCCAGGCGTTCGCTGAGCACGACCTGGTACTGTTCCCCGGTCGAATTGATCTGTTCTAACAATTGGTCGACGGGTGCCCGTTCCATGCTGCGGATCTCTTGGACCGCGATTACATCGAATTGGCGCAGGATCAACGCCAGGTACTGCATCACCTCCGCGTCTTCCGCTTTCTTGACACCAAAGACTTCGATGTTGAACGTGGCGACCGTGATCGTGTCGGTAGGTTTCGTTGCTGCGTCGCCGGTGGAGGCCAGTTGGAATGGCGCCCCGACAAGCGAATCCGCGTCGGTTGTCGAACCTGCGTCCCGTCCGGACAGGAACGGCAACCGGCCGGTCATGGCGAGATAACCAACGACCAGGAACAACACGATCGTTAACGGCGGCCCGATGAACCGGCCGATGGGAAGAGAGGTTAGTTTTTTGCGTCGGGTGGCCACGTCAGGCCTCCTTGCCTGGTGTGCAACATGGGATCAGTGGGGCTGGGGCGACCGGCGCGCTACGCGGCAGCGGTGCCAGCCATCGTCGACAGTGCCTGCGATGCCAACCGCTGCAATCGCGGCGGGCCTTGTTCGGCGGCGGCTTGCAAAACGGCGGTCGCACCAATCGCGGCGGGACCGATTTGCCCCAATGCCCAGGCGGCTTTTTCACGTACGTGCAGGAACGACGAATTTGCCAGAACACCGGCTAAAGTTGGCACCGCATCGGCGGCATCGGGGCCAATGCGTCCGATCAACGTGGTGGCCCAGTAGACCGTTTCACTGTCGGCGGGACGCTGGGCAAAGCTGACGATCTCAGAGACCTGCGACGCATCGGGCGCTCCCATGTCTTCCAGCGTGGCAATCGCTAATTCGCTGACCGAAGCGTGAGGGTCGTTGGAGGCACGCAGTAACGCGATCGCCCAGTCGGCCAAGTTGGGACTGCTATCGATGAGCGCTTGCAACGTTTGGCGGCGAATTTCAGGATCGGCGTGCTCGAGATTCGACAGATCGAGGTTGGATTGGTTGGTCATCGCTTGAGTCCCCTGTTTTTTTGACGATCGACGCTAAGCCCTTACACGACGGCGGATAAAGGGATTAGAATCGGAGGTTCGCGGTTGTTCTCTTTGCGTACCAAAAACATCGTATTGAGAGCAACAGCGATGATTCCAACCCGAAACGTCATTGAGGAAAGTTGCTGTCGATGCAAAGCCCTCGCTGACGCCTCGGGTTAGTTTCTCACCGGACCAAAACTTTGGCACCTGAGGGCTAACATTGCGCTATGACTGACGAATTTAATGGGCCTCCGCACGATTGCGAAACGCTCCCGTCCACAACTTCGGTCGGCTCCGACGATTGTCGCGACGATGCTTTGCTAGCTGATCCGTCAGCCTCCGCTTCCAAGCCCGCCAAGGGCAAGCCGCCGAAAGCTGCGGCGGTCGCCGCGCTGCCGCAAGAGGAGCTGACGACTGAGGAACGCTTGGATTTGTGCGAATCGATCGTCGGTCATGCGTTCTCCGACCGCGAACTGTTGCTCGAAGCGTTGACGCACGCCTCCGGAGCCTCGCACCGGCTGAAGTCGAACGAGCGGATGGAATTTCTGGGGGATGCGATCCTCGGTGCGGTCGTCTGCGACTGGCTGTATCACGAGAGGACGGATCTGAACGAAGGCGAATTGACGAAGATCAAATCGAACGTCGTCAGCCGACAAACCTGCTCCAAAGTTGCCAAGCGATTAGGGTTGGATCGCTGCTTATTGGTCGGCAAGGGCGTTCGCAAGAACCGCAGCTTTCCAAAGTCGCTGACGTCGGATGTCTTCGAATCGATCGTTGCGGCGATCTATCTCGACGGCGGCTTCGATAAGGTGCGCCAGTTGTTGCACCTGTGGTTGGCGCAAGAAGTGGCCGAGGGGATCGACAGTCGGGGCGACGAGAATCATAAATCGAACCTGCAGCAAGTGGTCCAACGCGACTTCAGCACCACGCCCAGCTATCGGTTGCTCGATTCGGTGGGTCCCGATCACAGCAAAAAGTTCCAGATCGCCGTGCTTGTCGATGGTCTGCTGCGAACGCCCGCCTGGGGGCGTAGCAAGAAGGACGCCGAACAACGTGCGGCCGCCAACGCGCTGGCGGAGATCTCGGGCAAGGAGCCACCGTTTCAGGGTGACATGCCCTGATGCGGAAACAACAACGTGCCGAGATCGTTCACGATCGATTGGCCGAACTCTATCCCGACCCACCGATTCCGTTGGACCATCGCGATCCGTTCACGCTGTTGATCGCGGTCCTCTTGAGCGCGCAGTGCACCGACAAAATGGTCAACCGGGTGACTCCCGCGTTGTTTGATTTAGCCGACACGCCGGAGAAGATGCGGCTTCAATCGGTCGATGCGATCCTCGAAATCATTCGTCCGCTGGGGCTGGCGCCGAAAAAAGCAGCGGCGATCGCCGGGCTCAGCCAACGGTTGGTCGACGAATTCGACGGCCAGGTGCCCTGCGATTTCGCCGGCTTGGAATCGTTGCCCGGCGTGGGGCACAAGACGGCCAGCGTCGTGATGAGCCAGGCTTTTGGGCACCCGGCGTTTCCTGTCGATACGCATATCCATCGCCTTGCGCAACGCTGGGGACTAACCGATGGCAAAAACGTCCAACAAACCGAACGCGACTTGAAATCGCTGTTTCCCGAATCCAGTTGGAATGCATTGCATCTGCAAATCATCTACTACGGTCGCGAACATTGTACCGCCCGCGGCTGCGACGGCACCCGCTGCGAACTGTGTTCGACGCTCTATCCGAATCGTCGCAAGCCAGTCGAAACGAAGAAGGCTTGATGTGCCGATGGCTGGCGGCTGCGAAAGTTAACCTGTTGCGCGGACGCTTGTCGCGGCGGAATTCGACTCGCGATCAATCGCTTGTTGGGACTTCAGTTCCAAGGCTTCAGCGTAGTGCAACAGAGGAGCGTAATCGGAATCCTTCAAGACCTCGTCCAGACGGATTCCGTATCTGCACGTTCCCAGCCCCAACGGCGTGCGGTTGCGGCAGGTGCCCCGCATCACTTTGCGATGTTTGGGATCGCCGATCAACACCACGACCTGGTCGAGATTCATCGTTTCGGGCAGGAGCAGTGAGATCCCGTAACACGAAACATCGACGGTGAACCCCGTTTGAATTGCAGGGGGCACATTGTCGTCTGCCGTGGCACAAGCGATTAGGAACACAGGCAGCGTTCGCGTCAGCCGCGATTCAGCGCGGTTCTGAGCTCCATCTCGCGGTTCGCTATCGGTGAAGGACGAGTAGTCGAGCGTTTGGTTGATGAGCCGAGTCATCGCGCAACGTACGTCGATTTGGTTTCGATTCCCCATTCCAAACATGATTTTTCTCATCCAATCTCGATCTGCCTGTTTTGTTGTTGTGTAAAGCTAGGGTGTAGTTAGGCAAGTTGTCATGTGTGCACTGGTTCTTTTTCAGATTGCCACCGTGCCGAGTCCCAGATGCGTCGGTCCTGCGGGTTGTGAGGGACGTCGTCCGTTGGATAACGGCCTCGGGCGTATAAATGTTCACAAAACGCACACCGGAACTTTATCGGTTCTTCAGCCAATGCGGGGGGCCAATTGATTAAATGGGCCTGTCCGATACCCGCCGGATCGTTTGGGCCAGTCGCCAATGCGGATGGGTTTCGCCGTTTGGCCAGCACGTCTCCGCAAATGCTTCCCATGAATCGTCCCCTCGCGCCCTCCGAATCGTCTGCCGATGATGAACTGGATGCCGACACGATTGCCGGAACCGATTCATCCGTCGCGGGGGCGCGGTTGCTCGCAGCACCTCACCCCGGCACGATTATCGACGACTACGAGATCATCGATGAGATCGCTCGTGGTGGAATGGGAGTCGTCTACCGAGCGCGGCAACGGAGCCTGGGGCGGATCGTCGCCTTAAAAATGGTTTTGCCAGGAGAGGCGACAACCGACAAGGACCGCCAGCGGTTCGCCAACGAAGCCCGCGCCGCAGCCGATCTGGATCATCCCGGAATCGTGCCGGTCTTTGACGTCGGGGTCTATGGCGGCCAGCCCTACTTCACGATGGCGTATGTCAACGGTGAGAGCCTGTCGGCTAAACTGCACGATGGTCCGCTTTCGCCACCGCAGGCAGCTGCGATCGCTCGCGATGTCGCCCGCGCGATCTCAACGGCACACGATCGCCAGATCGTTCATCGCGATCTGAAGCCGGCAAACATCTTGATGGAACCCGACGGTCAGCCGCGGATCACCGACTTTGGCGTTTGCAAATCGATCGGCCCCGACACCGCGGAACTGACCCTCCACGGTGGCATGATCGGCACACCGCACTTCATGCCTCCCGAACAAGCTCAATCCACCGACGAACCCGTCGGGCCTACCGCCGATGTCTATTCGATTGGCGCGGTGTTGTACACGATGCTCACCGGGCGGCCACCATTTCTTGCCGCGTCGGCGATTGAAGTCGTTGCGCAAGTGATCGCCCAGGTTCCGGTACGTCCCAGCCAATTGAACCCGCGGCTCCGCGGCGACTTGGAAACGATCACACTGAAGTGCCTCGAAAAGCGTCCCCGCGATCGCTACCCAACCGCCGCCGCATTGGCCGAAGACTTACAGCGTTATCTCGATGGCGATCCGATCCAGGCACGCCCGCCGGGACTGTGGCGGATGACCACGCATTTGATTCGTCGCCAGGTGTTGTTGGCAAGCGTTTCCGGTTCGGTGGCGCTACTGATCACGACGCTGTGCGTTTGCTTGTCGTTCGCTTTTTTCGACGCGCGACAGAGGTTGTTCGAGGTGACACAACAGAAGGAGCAGTTGCAGCGCCAGTTGACATCCGAGCGTAGCGCGGCGCTGGCCTACGTGCGGCGGACCGACACGACCGGCGATGCGGTGTTGCGATATCGGATCGAGCGTTGGCAACAGATCGCCGCGGCGCTAGCGGTCGAGCAGTCGGAAAGCGCGTTGCCGTTGGCCCTTCACGCCGCCCAAGTTTCCTTGGACGCGGGGCTCCCGATTTCTGAGCCCTTGCGGACGTTGCTTCGCGACGCGGTCGCCGATGCGGACGCTGAAGCCGTACCCGAATTGTCCGACCGGCAACTGGTGGAATACGCCGCACTCAGTGCGCCCCACGAATTTACCGATTCCGACCGAATTCGGTTCGATCTTCCCGACCCTCAACCCCAATAGACGCATGGCCGACAAGCTCTCCATTATCGAAGGTCCTGATCAAGGACGTTGGTTTGAGATTCCCCAGAACCAAGCGTTGATTATCGGTCGCGGCAGCGACAGCGATACAAAAATTCGCGATCCGCGGTTGAGTCGAATTCACTGTGAATTGACAGCCCACGATGGAAAGTTCCTGCTGACCGATCGCGGCAGTGCCGCGGGAACCTTTGTCGACGCCATGCCGTTGTTGGTCCCTCGCGAGATCCAGCGTGGCGACACGTTCCGGATCGGCGATACGTTGTTGCGGATCGAATCCGGTTCGTCGCTGGACGCATCGACGATTCGCTCGCCTGGCATACCAACCCACGCCCTCACCTCACCTCGGCCGATGCACGAACTGGTGGGTGAAGTCCTCTATCGTTATCGGTTGGATGAATTGGTTGCTTCGGGAACCAGCAGCGCCGTCTTCCGAGCTTGGGATCAACGTCGCGAGCGACAGGTTGCGTTGAAAGTCTTGAAGCCCCAGATGACCTCCAGCGAACAGCAGCAGGACCGCTTCATCCGCGCGATGCGCACGATGCTTCCGATCCAGCATCCCAACATCGTGCGGTTGCGGAAAGCGGGACGTACCGGTCCTTACTGCTGGGCTGCGATGCAATGGATCGACGGGATCAGCGTCGATCGCTTGCTCCAACAGATTGGCGTCGGTGGGATGATGGATTGGAAAGACGCTTGGCGCGTCGCGGTGCACATCGGTCGCGCGTTGCAAGAAGCGTCGATGCACCACGTGGTGCATCGTAACATCACGCCATCGAACATCCTCCGCCGCGATTCCGACCAAACCTATCTGTTGTCCGATTTGATCTTCGCGCGCGCTCTGGAAGTCACCGATTCAGCGCAGATCACTCGCCCAGGCGACATCGTTGGACAACTGCCTTACATGGCACCGGAACTGCTTCTCGATCCCGCCAATGTCGACGGTAGGTCCGATCTGTATGGGCTTGGCGCCACGCTCTACGCGCTGGTGACAGGGGTTCCGCCGTTTTTTGGACTGACCGTCGGCGACCTGTTGGACAAGATTCGCGGTTCCGCTCCCCGGTCACCTCAGGAACTTCAACTGGGGCTCGATGAGCGATTCTCGGATGTCGTGATGAAATTGTTGGCCACCTCGCCACAGAATCGCTTCGCCACCCCCAGTGAACTGCTTCGCCAATTAGCGAACGTGGGCAAATACGGCGGTATCGAGATGGATTGATCGCGCCGCACGGTCGTCCTGCCGGGCTGGGAGCCACGCGGCGATGTCGGGTTCGCTTACCGAGCAGCCACGGAAATCAATCCGATCACCCTGGGGTCGGTCGCGACGGGATCGGGCACTGGGGCCGGATCGAGCATCGGGGATTCTTCGACGGGCCAGCTGAGCGCTGAGGGTACCAGCATCACCAACCAATGAATCGCCGTGCTCGCGTCGCGAGTGAATTGCTGCATGCCATCCCAACCGCCGACGGCGAAACTGGCAACCAGGCCGATGGCGCAGAGGTTGGCCGAGGGCAGAAAGGCGAGTGTGAACCAGCGGCCCGCCTGGTCGAAATCGGTCTGTGCCCCATGGGTTTCGGTCCACGTCGATCGAACGTGATAGGCCATCGAAAAACCGAGAAACAGCCCCGTCCACGGCAGCAACGTTCCCAAGGGCATCAGGATCGCAAACAGTAACAGGATTAACGGGGCGGTCGGGAAGAAATACGGGGCCAACGCAATCAACCAATTCGATCCTCCCACAACTTCCACTCGGCCCCCTTTGCGGGTCACTTGGAAGCTTTTCACGCGATGCCCGGTCAGCACGGCAAACAACGCGTGCGTCAGTTCATGTTCGACCGTCAGCATCCAATCGCTCTTCAACCATTTCCGCATGAACGGTCGCCATGCGAACGCGTAGGCGAGGATCCCGGCGACGAACCAGATCAGGCTCCAGGGGTGTTGCCAGATCCGCCCGGCGAACCGTAGCGTGGCGTAACATAATGGGCCCAACATCAGTACCGCAAACGCTCCGATCGGCCACTTCAGTGCGTCGAGAACGCGATCGATGCTGCGGCCAATGACCATAAAGTGCGTTGGGGAGGAAAGACATGGAAGGGGAAGCGTCATCGAAGCGGAAGCACCCTTTGTACCGACGCCCGTTAGTTTTGTCGAACGGAGGTGTCACGGCGTCGCTTGCAAATCCATCCTCGGGGACGATCATTCACGATCGCGAATCTGTTGCAATCTGCCACTCAGTTCCGCCACGACCTCGGGGTGCTGATCCCACAGGTTCTTGGTTTCCGAGGGATCATCGCCCAGGTGATACAACTGACCGACAGGACCTCCCTCTTTGTCGGGGTCGATCTCTCGCGGACGCGTAAAACCGCCCGATCCGCGTTGCGGGATCATCTTCCACGGTCCTTGCCGGATCGCAAAATCTCCCCACAGTGAATGGTGGACCGCAAATTCGCGGACCGGCTGCGGTGGCTTGGCGGCCAACAGCGCTGGCAACATGTTAAAGCTGTCGGGGCCCGCCCCTTCGGGTAGAGGTTTTCCAAGCATTGCCGCGCAGGTGGCGATCAGATCGGTCAGCTCGATCAATTCATCGCTGACAGTTCCCGCAGGCGTCTTCCCCGGCCAACGGACAACAAACGGCACGCGGTGGCCCCCTTCCCAGATATCGGCTTTGGTGCCACGCAGGTGCCGGTTCCCCTGATGCCCCATCGCTCGAACCGACTCGCCGCGCTTGCTGGGACGGTAGTGCTTCACGTCATCCGCTTCGGCAGCATCCCAGGCGTGATACAGACCGCCGTTGTCGGAAGTGAAGATCACCAACGTGTTGTCGGCGATGCCGCAGCGATCGAGTTCATCGATCACCGCGCCGACCAAGGCATCGGTCTCGACGACAAAGTCGCCATAGAGTCCGGCTTGGCTGAGTCCCAGATACTCTTGATTGGGGACGACGGGCAGATGGGGCGAGGTGAGGGGCAGGTAGAGGAAAAAGGGCGTGTCGGGAGTTTCGCTAGCTTGCCGAATGCAGTCGGTCGCTTCGCCCGCCAGGCGCGGCATGACGCTGGCGATCGTGAAATCGGGAGACCGCATCCCGGCATCGACCGAAATGAAGTCGGTCTTCATGCGAGGCGAATCGATCGTCGGTAGGATCACCGGACGATCGTCGCGCAGAAAACACAACGGCGGCATATTTAAGGAAGCCGAGATGCCAAAGAAGGAATCAAACCCGCGGTCGATCGGACCGCCTGAGATCGGTTGTTCGTAATCGACATCGCGGCCCGGACGCGGCGGCGTGCGTCGATCGACCGGAACCGCCGGCACGGGCTTGCCCTCGCGATCGGTAAATTGCATCCCCAGATGCCACTTGCCGACGCAGTGTGTGCTGTAGCCGTGATCGCGAAGAAAGCCGGGAACCGTGACTTGATCGACGTCGATCAGCGGCGGATCGAGTCCATCGAGCACACGTTTGGTCAATCGAGTCCGCCAGCAATACCGGCCTGTCAAAATTCCATAACGCGTCGGCGTGCAAACTGCCGACGGCGTGTGCGCGTCGGTAAAACGCATCCCTTCGGTCGCCAAGCGGTCAACGTTAGGGGTCGGGATCTTCGACTGCTCGTTGTAACAACTCAAGTCGCCGTAGCCGAGGTCGTCGGCCAGAATGTAAACGATATTGGGCCGCGAGGGATCGGCGGCAACCAAGACCTGAGCGAAGCTGAGGGTTGCAAAAACGCAGCCTGCCAATTGGCAGAAGGTTCGCAGGAAGAAGGGCTTCATCGTGGGGCTCCCGTTGCAGTTCTAAAAGAAGGCAGGCCTGCCGTTGGTCGCCTTTCGCTCCGCGAAATCAGCGTTGTTTCCCGGGCGTACTTTCGCGGAGCGAAAGGCGACCAACGTGAAGCAATACTAATAGACGCGGCACCATATTCTAATCGCAACAGAACATCGCCAGGCCGTTCGAGACGGTATTCCGTTGGCAATCCCTCTGCCCAAAACCCCTTGCGACGATGTTGTTCGCCTGGAGCCAGCATCATAAAAAAGAAAAAACGCTGCATTTGCGGCAGCGAATGCTTTGGCATCCTGGTGGCCGCTATTTGTAGCGAATGGTGCGGAATGCCCCGCAGGGTAATGTGAAGTTAGCGATCACCGATAGTTTGAGGCTGTTAGCCATGTGAATCTTTTGACAGAAAAAGAACTCGTGATAACTTCATCCATCCACGACTTGCGATGTATTTGTCATGTACATGTTGCACAAAAACGGTGAGCAAATGCGAATGTCCCACGCTGTTCTGCCAATGTATAGGCCGCAGGTCATGAAGGAAAACAGGTCCGCAATTGCCGCGTCAATTCACGCGATCATGATGCTCGTTGTGCTGTGGGAAGTGACGTGCTGTGATTCGCACTGCGCGGTTGCTCAACCGATACCTCAACAACGCGTCGTGAGGATCGGGCCGAATGTCGATGCTTCGCAATGGAAAAGCCGTACTTCTTCGGTGATCGATTTGATGGAGCGACATGCTGGCGAGATCTTGCCATTTCTTCAGTCGGATCAATTGTCGAACTATATCCAGAAGGAGTTCGATGACTACAAACGCGAGGAGGTCGAACATCTCAATCGATTCGCACGCCTTCGGCACGACGAGAGCCCCGAAGGTGTAGGCCGCTACAACACAGCGATCCAGCAGGCGGTCGAAGCTGCGGAAGCGGAGGAGCAGCAGTTTATCGAGTCGATCACAACGCTTGGCAATCACAGTGACCTGCGGGTGTTTGTGATGATTTTGATCCAATCCAAGCGGTTGGAGGCAATCACCCATCCGCTTTGCCAAGCCTATTGGCAACTCAGCGACGATCAAATTGCGGAACTCCAACGCATCCAATCGGCGCACGCATCGATCCAAGCCCGGATGAATGCGGCCTTCGTTAAAGCCCGCCAGATGGGCAAATCTCCGCAAGAATCCTTTGCGGCGGTCGCGGCCAGCGACCGCCACCAACATCTCGCCAATTATGGGCAGGCGTACGATCTGCTGACCGAACAGCAGTTGAAAGAATATATGCAGTACGCACGCATTCTGCGCCCCGGCGAAAGTCTTCGCGACTACTTGTCGCGGATGAGTCCAATCGAACGCAACGCCCTCCTCTCTACATGCAGCGTGCTCAGAACAATCTGGCAGCGCGAGGAATAGCCCTGTCCAATACGTTTGATTTTTCGCAGCACGAATTCTGCATTGGCGTGTATTTTGGGCGATCTGCGTTGGGACGGAGCAATGCGTTGCGGCACCATATTCTAATCGCAACAGAACATCGCCGGGGACAGCGTTCTCGTGGGACAATTTTGCAACAGCCCACGTCGCCCAGGAGCCTGCCACCAACCATCCACGGCAAGCGCTGTCGGCTCCAACAAAAATTCACTCTGTCCCTCCAACAGCCCTACTCGCTGTTGGTGGGCGGTTGCGACTGAATCCATCCGGAGCCGGGAGACCAGGTGGCGGCGAAAGGCTCGTTTGACTCGATTGCTTTTGCGATGGGGTTCAGGAAACCAGCGATCTCACGAATCGCGTCAGCTATAGCATCGGGAACATCCGAAAGCTTCGATTTGCGAATGAAGCTGGCCCACTGGATTTGCTTCCCTGGATCGTTGGCAAACTCATTGGAGAATGCCGGCGGATTCGCCTTGGCCATCGTCGCTCGATTTCGAAACGTCGCGGAGATCGCTGTGGCAAGCGACTCGCCATCGAAGGCAAACTGCCGGGACAAGATAAGGATGTCGTAGAAGTCTTTCATGCGACTGTTGAGTTGCCCGAGCTTTACCATCGCTTCAAACTTCTCAGCGATCACGGTTTCTCGTGGGTAACCGATCAGTTTGGCCGGTTCAAAGTCGAGCATCGTGGGGTAGGCGATCGTTATTGCCGCTGGATTCACAACGTCCCCAAACCCAATATCGATTTGCATCGGCAACCGAGCGTTTTGGATCGTCGCCAGAAACGTCACGCGTACGCCTAAGTAGTCGGCATCTTCTTTGATCGCGATGCCTTGCACGCTCTCGCCGTGAAATATAACGCCATCGGGTGCAACCGCATGTTCGCAAACCGACCGCATGATCTGTGTCATTGAGTCGACTGAATTGTCGGCCCGAGCCAGCAGGTCGATATCGCGCGTCGCACGTGTCTGGGGTGTGCCCCAAACACGAAACATGAGCGCTCCCTTCAGGACGAAACGATCGACGTGTTCCGATCGAGACAACCGGAACAAGAAGCGTTCCATCGCAAAATACTGAAGCAATTCTTGCAGCGGCCGGCCGGATTCTTTTGCCTGACGAAGCAGACGCCCGCGAACAGACGCTGCCAGATCGCGCGTCACAACAACGCCTCCAGATAGGGCCGCATCGTCTTTGCCGCTCGTAGCTTCTTGGCGTAGTCCATGACCAAGTCAAAGTTGGTCCGCTTCTGAGTCCGGTATGCCTTGACCGCTTCGATCGCGACATCGAGTCCGATCTCGTTTCGGCGACAGAAACAATCGACGAGCGTTTTTTCGCGAGAGTAGACCTTCACGGTCACGCCATCGCAGTTGTGTCTTTCGATCCCAAGTTGATAGGCGATGTCGCTGAGCCGAGCCGCTCGCGTCGGAGGAAAGGCCAGCCGGGGCGGTTCGCTATTGCGCGGTATCGCGATCCACACTTCATGCGGAATCTGCGTCGTCAGCCCATGGAACGCGAGTGCTGAAATCAGGTAGACGACTCCCTGGGGGACCTTCTGTGCGACCGTGACTAGGTCGGGTTCGCTAAGCGGCGGCAGGTCTGCGATCCGATAGAGTCCTCGGGCCAGCTGCTCCAGCTGTCCAGAGTCTCGCATTTGGTACAGCGTTCGACGACTGATCCCCACCCGCACGGCATCGGCCATCCTCATCATGCCGCCATGAGCGCGAAAGATCTCCGTCGCGCGAAGCGTTGATGAAAGACGAGACGACGGTTTGGCGTGTGTCACAAATGACCTCCTGGAAAACGAACCGGGAGGTGTTTTGTACCATGAGCGATCAACCATGTCGAACACAATGATGCAGACGAAGCAAACCCCGAGTCGTCGTGCCCCCAGCGAAAAAGCCGCCGCCTTCAAGTCCAAGCCGCGGATCGGCAACGATCCCCCAATCGCTTTGCTCTTGCTCGGCAACGTCCGCGTCGACGTGTGAATCACGCACGCTTGTGCATCTCGGGCGATCTGCGTTGGGACGGAGCGGTGCAGTTAAGTTGCATCGGCGGCATCGCGAAAGGTGCTGCGGTACAACTCGGGAAACCGCTGGTGGAGGTCGTCGCACAGGCCAGCGTAAAACTCCTCCCACGCCTCCTCCTGCATCTCATTCGCAGCTAACCCCGACTCTAGCGAAACTGCAAATCCCGTGCGGCGGTCGATCGGAATCCCCAGCTCCTTTTCCGCTTTCATGCGCCGCACCGACGACCACATCTGTCCGGCCGCGGTGTGAGGAACCAGCGGATACTTCTCTCGCAACATTTGCAGCTTCTCTTCCAGCGATTCCATCAGTTAACTCCTCTCGTAACAGCTTCGAGTTTCAGGGCGAGGTCGTTGCCCTAGATACAAGAACTACACCTAAACAGACCGTTGTTGTGGAAAAACGTTCGCACCCGATCTGGCGGTAGAGCAACGTTGCCCAGGCGACACCGCGACACCGCGACACCCCCGCCCCAAATGGCCCGCTTTTTTTGTTTAACCGCGTGCCCAGCGGGCCGCGCGTTCGATCGACCGGAGACGCAGAAGCAGATGCTTGTGCGATTGGGCCAAACGATGCTCGGGGTGGCAGGATGGTTGAGGCGGGTTGATCGCCGGGTGGAAAGGACGAGAGTAGAGAGACGCAGAATGGCCCCGATGGAAATAGGGTTTCGCGTTCGGCAACCGCGCTCACGCGATGGCATTTCAGTGGCGGCGGTTTTATACTGTCACGTCCGACTGCCAAGAGGAGCCAATCTTCCCTTGGCGATCCGATTGCAATGCCGATCCAACCACTACGCCTCCATCCCCTGGAAAGTTTCCCACCCGATGTTCGATCGTTTTCGATGCGCCGCCGCGACGTTGATGCTGGCTTGGATTGGAGCCCTACCCGCGTTGGCAGCTGACGATGAAAGGCGGCCGGTGCCGCTGATTTTCGATACCGATATCGGCAACGATGTCGACGACGCGTTGGCGCTGGGGATGATCCATGCGTTGCAGTCGCGCGGCGAGTGCGAGCTGTTGGCCGTGACGATCACCAAAGATCAGCCGCTGGCCGCTCCGTTTGCCGATGCCGTCAACACGTTTTATGGACGTGGCGAGATTCCGATCGGTGTCTGCCGCAGTGGAAAAACTCCCGAACCGGGGCGATTCACGCAACTGGCGAAGCAGAAAGAAGGCCAGCGGCTCCGCTACCCGCACGATCTTTTGTCGGGAGACGATGCTCTCGATGCGGTCTCGGTTTTGCGAGAGACGTTGGCTGCGGCCGACGACCACAGCGTCGTGATCGCTCAAGTTGGCTTTTCGACCAACCTGGCGAACCTGCTGAAATCAAAACCGGACGACGTGAGTCCGTTGGACGGAGAAGCTCTTGTCAAACAGAAGGTCCGCTTGCTGTCGTTGATGGCTGGCGCATTTCCCAAGCCAGCCGAAGCGGTCGGTCGGCTGAAGGATCACAAGGGATACAACATCATCAAAGACATCCCGTCGGCGCAGGCGGTGGCTCACCACTGGCCGACGCCACTTTTGTGGAGTGGTTACGAGATCGGCATCTCGCTCCCCTACCCGCACCAAAGCATCCAGCAGGATTACGGTTACGTGCCGCATCATCCGCTAGCCGAAGCCTACGTCGCCTTCCTGCCGCCACCGCACAATCGTCCCACCTGGGATCTGACCAGCGTGCTGCAAGTCGTTCGCCCCAATCGCAACTACTTTGGTATCTCCCAACCCGGCAGCGTTGCGGTCGCCGACGATGGATCGACCCAGTTCACGCCGTCGCCCGACGGCCGCCACCGATACCTCACGCTGACCGAGGACCAAAAGCTCCGCGTGATCGAAACGCTGGTCCTCTTGTCCAGCGAACCGCCCCAACGTTGAACGCTACGAAACCCGACACCCCAGAGGTTCTTCCCATGATGATCGATCGTTCACGCTCTCTCGTCCTGCCGCTGTTGCTGGTATCGCTGTGCTGCTTGCCAGCGTTTTCGAATGCCGACGATGAAAAACGTCCCGTGCCGTTGATCTTTGACACCGACATCGGCAACGACGTCGACGATGTGCTGGCGTTGGGAATGATCCATTCGCTGCAGTCTCGCGGCGAGTGCGAACTGCTGGCCGTAACGATCACCAAAGACGATCCGATGGCCGCTCCCTTCACCGATGCCGTCAACACGTTTTATGGACGCGGAGAGATTCCGATCGGCGTTTGCCGCAGCGGCGTGACGCCTGGCACCGGGCGATTCAACGGCTTGGCATCGATCAAAGATGGCGATGAGTTCCGTTTCCCACACGACCTGGAATCGGGCAAAGACGCTCCCGACGCGGTGACTGTCTTGCGAAAGGCGCTGGCCGACGCGGAGGATGGCAGCGTGGTGATCGCTCAAGTCGGCTTTTCGACGAACCTAGCAGATCTGCTGAAGTCAAAACCGGACGATGTGAGCCCGTTGAACGGCACGGCCCTTGTCAAAAAGAAGGTTCGCCTGCTGTCGGCGATGGCTGGCGCATTCACCAAGATCTCCGGTTCCAAGGGCCCGTACGACCACAAGGAATACAACATCATCAAAGACATTCCGGCGGCTCAAGCCCTCGCCACCGATTGGCCAACGCCGATCCTCTGGAGCGGTTTTGAGATCGGTTTGGCTGTCGCTTACCCGCACGAAAGTATCGAGCAGGATTACGGCTACGTGCCGCATCATCCGTTGGCCGAAGCCTACATCGCTTACAATCCGCCACCCCACAATCGACCGACTTGGGATCTGACCAGCGTGCTGATCGCCGTCCGTCCGGGTCGCGATTATTTTGGGCTCTCCCCACGCGGCACGGTCACCGTCGCCGACGATGGGCTGACGACCTTCGCACCGGCGGAAGATGGCTTGCATCAATACCTGACGCTGACCGACGCCCAGAAGATCCGCGTCGTCGAAACCTTGGTCCTGTTGTCCAGCGAGCCACCGAAGCAATGAGCACGCCTGAGTCAACGAATCGAGGGGCGCAGATCGTGGTCCTCGGTTCGATCAACATGGATCTCGTGATCCGTTGCAGTCAATTGCCGCGGCCGGGGCAGACGATCATCGCCGATTCGTCGGCGGAAGTTCCCGGCGGCAAAGGGGCCAACCAAGCGGTCGCCGCTGCGCGAGCTGGCGGCAACGTGTCGATGATCGGCCGCGTTGGTGACGACGCGTTTTCGAGCCGCTTGGTCGAGAACCTACAACGCGAACAAGTCGCTACGGATGGAGTGCTCCCCACAACGGAAACGCCCAGCGGGCTGGCGATCGTGGCTGTTGAAAGCAGCGGCGAAAACTCGATCGTCGCCGTTCCCGGGGCCAACGCGCGGCTGTCCCCAGCCGATGTCGCGACGTTTGCCGATAGGATCTGCGCCGCCGATGTGCTGATGCTGCAACTGGAAGTCCCAATCGAAACCGTCCAAGCCGCGATCGAGGTCGCGCGACAAGCCGGAGTCAGGATCGTGCTGGACCCCGCTCCGATGCCAGCGACGTTGGACGACTCGCTACTGCAAGTCGATCTGATCTGCCCCAACGAATCGGAGACCGAGGCGATCGTCGGGCATCCGGTTTCAAGCGACGAAGAGATCGATCGCGCGATCGCCAGCCTGCACGCTCGAGGAGCCCGGCAGGTGATCCTGACGCTTGGGTCGCGCGGCGCGGTCGCTAGCGATGGGACGACAATTCGGCGGATCGATCCGACGCCGATCGATCCGGTCGACACGACAGCTGCTGGCGATGCGTTTGCCGGCGCGTTGGCGGTTCGCTTGGCCGAAGGAGCCAACTTGTTTGAAGCCGCCGGTTTTGCTGCCGTCGCCGGCGCATTGGCCGCGACACGCTCCGGAGCTCAGCCGGGCATGCCGACACGAACTGAAATCGATCAAATCTTGCAAAGTCAAAAATCATGAAAACGAACAAACGACGCTCCCTGCCGTTGATCCTCTCGGCAATCGCAATGATGGTGTTGGCCGGCGGATGCAGTTCCAAAACCGCGACCAACGAATCGGCCGATCCCGCCGCGGCGGGCAAGCCGCGAATCGCATTAGTGATGAAGTCGCTGGCGAACGAATTCTTTTCGACGATGGAAAAGGGAGCCGAAGCACACCAAGCGGCGAACAGCGATCAATACGAACTGCTGGTCAACGGCATCAAAGATGAATCCGATCTCGGCCGCCAAGTTGCGTTGGTCGACGAGATGGTGGCGGCGGGAGTCGACGCGATCGTGATCGCTCCGGCCGATTCCAAAGCGTTGGTCCCGGCGCTTCGCAAGGCTCAGCAGGCTGGCGTGGTTGTCGTCAACATCGACAATCGCCTGGATGCCGAAGTGCTGAAGTCGGAAAAGGTGACGATTCCGTTTGTTGGTCCCGACAACCAAGCCGGCGCAAAACAGGTCGGCGATCTGCTGGCCGCTTCGCTCGCCAAAGGGGATCAGGTCGCAGTCCTCGAAGGAAAGACGACCGCCTTCAACGGGATCCAACGTCGACTCGGATTCGAAGCGGCGATGAAGCAGGCTGGGATGGAAATCGCCAGCAGCCAATCGGCCGACTGGGAAACGAACAAGGCGAACACGATCGCCGCTTCGATGCTCAGCGAACATCCGCAGATCAAAGCGATCCTGGCGGCCAACGACTCGATGGCGCTAGGCGCTGTGGCGGCGATCAAGTCGGCTGGCAAAACGGGCGAAGTTCTGGTTGTCGGTTTCGACAACATCGGCGCGGTTCAGCAATTGATCCGCGAGGAGAAGGTCTTGGCCACAGCGGATCAGCACGGCGACCAACTGGCGGTCTATGGGATCGAGACGGCGCTGAAGATTTTGAAGGATCCGGCGGCGGCGACCGAAGACGTTCAGACGCCTGTCGATCTGGTCACCAAAGAGACGTTGGCCCAGTGAGTGACCCGCTGTTGCTTTCGGTCCGAAACCTGACCAAACGTTATGCGGTCAAGGTCTTGGACGATGTGTCGATCGATTTCCACGCCGGAGAGATCCATGCGCTGCTGGGCGCGAACGGGGCGGGCAAAAGCACCCTGTGCCGGATCATCGCCGGCTTGACGCGATCGACCTCCGGGACGATGCAGATCGCTGGCCATGCTTTTGCGCCGGAGAACAAACGGGCCGCCGAGGCGGCCGGCGTGCAGATCGTCCAACAAGAGTTAAACCAGATCGCCACGCTCTCGGTCGCTGAAAACATCATGATCGGCCGCTTGCCCGCTCGGTTTGGCGTCGTCGATCGGGGCGAACTGCACCGCCGCGCCCGAATCGCCTTGGATCGCTTCGGCTTGCAAGAGATCGACACCCACGCGATCACTGGTTCATTGGGCGTGGGGCGGCAGCAGATGATCGAGATCGCCACGGCGCTAGATCGCGATTGCCGTGTGTTGATCCTCGACGAACCGACAGCGGCGTTGAGCGCTGGTGAATCCGAAACGCTCTTCACGTGGCTGAACAAGTTGCGGCAACAAGGCGTCGGGATCATCTACATCTCGCATCGACTCGACGAAGTGGCGAGGCTCTCCGACCGGATCACGGTCCTCCGCGATGGAAAGTTCATCTGCACACGGCAGACTGCCGATGTCGACCGTGATGCGATGGTCGACCTGATGACCGGTGAAAGCACCGAAAACCAGGCGGGCGACGAGTATGTGTCGCATCAAACCGATCGTGTTGCGATGCGAGTCGAAGGAATGTCGCGCGGTCGCTGGGTTCGCGACGTTTCGTTTTCGGTAAATCGTGGCGAACGCTTGGGAATCGCCGGGCTGGTCGGCGCCGGGCGAACCGAACTGCTGCGACTGATCTTTGCCGCCGATCGCGCCGATAGCGGCGCAGTCTACCTCAACGACGAATCGACGCCGCGTCGCTTCGCCGATCCGAGCGATGCGGTTGCGGCGGGATTGGCGATGGTGACCGAAGACCGCAAGGAAAACGGACTGTTGCTGTCCCAATCGATCCGCGCCAACACGACCCTCGCCTCGATGAACCGACTCTTTTCCGCGGGTGGATGGATCCGCGGTGCCGCTGAACGGCAGATGGCCGATCGGATGCGCGAGTCGATGGAGACGCGTTGCACTAGCATCGAACAGACCGTTGGGACACTCAGCGGCGGCAACCAGCAAAAGGTTGCCGTGGCGAAGTGGTTGGTCCGCGATGCCGATATCTTTTTGTTCGACGAACCGACGCGTGGGATCGACGTCGCCGCGCGGCGGCGGATCTATCGGCTGTTCGAAACCTTGGCTCGCGAGGAAAAGTCGCTGGTGATCGTCAGCAGTGATCTGGAAGAACTGCTGGAAACCTGCGACCGGATCGCCGTCATGTCGGCAGGCAGATTGGTCGCCAGTTTCGCTCGCAGCGATTGGTCGACGGAACAGATCATGCAAGCCGCCTTTGCATCCCCAGACACTGTTGCTGTCGGCTGACCATCTCGATTGCCGAAAGCCTGTTGCGTCGCAAGCTGCTTTATCCAACCCGACAACTACCGCCTCGATGAAAAACACCGCCGCCTATCGTTCGTTGATCCAATACGCCGGCCTGCTGGGCGTGCTGGCGTTGCTGATTGTTGTGTTCGCTTCGTCGAGCGAGAACTTCCTGCAAGCCCGCACCTTCATTTCGATCGCCAACCAGATCCCCGACCTGACTCTGGTCGCCGTTGGGATGACGTTGGTCTTGGTCGTTGGTGGGATCGATCTGTCGGTCGGTTCGATCCTCGCCTTCTCCTCTGCGGTCTTAGGCGCCTTGATGGTCGATTGGCAATGGTCGCTGTGGGCATCGATTCCGTTTTGCATCCTGGCCGGCGCGGCCTGCGGATTGTTTAACGGTTGCGTTTCGGTGCTGGCAAGAATCCCATCGTTCATCGTCACGTTGGGGATGCTGGAGATCGCGCGCGGCGGGACGAAACTGGTTACCGATTCGCAAACCAAATACATCGGGCAGGCGGTCGAATCGATCGGTCAGCCGATCGCTGGGCTCTCGCTGTCGCCAGCTTTCCTGATGGCGATCGCCGCTGTCGTCGGCGGGCAACTGCTGCTGACGCGGACCGTTTTCGGGCGTTACTGCGTCGCGATCGGGACCAACGAAGAAGCGGTTCGGATGTCGGGAGTCCGCCCGGCACCCTATGCGATCGGCGTGTTTGTCATCAGCGGCGTGATGTGTGGACTGGCCGGATTGACCTACGCTTCGCGATTGTCGACAGCCGACCCTAACGCGGCGATTGGCTTGGAGCTATCCGCGATCGCCGCCTGCGTAATCGGAGGGACGAGCCTGATGGGCGGCCGCGGCAACGTGATCAATTCGTTCTTAGGCGTGCTGATCATCGCCGTCCTGCAAACGGGGCTGGCTCAGATCGGCGTTTCCGACCCGATGAAACAGATCATCACCGGCAGTGTGATCGTCGTCGCCGTCTTGCTGGATGCGATTCGCAGCCGCTGGGGCAACACCGCCGCCAGTTGATGCTCCTGCGGATTTGAAGGCGATCATTTTTAAACGTAGAGCCGCCGAGAACGCAGAGTTCACGTGATGTATGTGTAGGCACCATGCCCTTCGGTAGTATCAAAATGTTGCGCCGACCCACGCGCCCAGGACCGTACTGTTCGCGATATCGCCGGTGCCGCCGGGGGTGACGATGTATTGCAATGCTGGCTGGATGTAGGCCGAGGGCAAGACCTGGAATCGATGCCCCACCTCGTAGACGATTTCATGATCGACAGCTTCACCGATCGAATCGCCGTAGTCGTCGCTGAGATCACCACAAGTTGCAAAGAACATCGTGTGGTCGTCGGGGCGACTGGAGAACATTCCCTTGCCGTTGATGCCGAAACTGATTTGCAGCGGCGTCAACGCGACCTCATCCTGTTCGGAATTGGCAGCGAAACCAAAAACGGTCAGATTGGGAACCACCTCGACCGCGAGATGCGCATAGACTCGCAGTACGTAGTCGGTGGTTCCCACGCTGTCGTGGTTGTCGAATTCAAAAAAGGAGTTGACCGCGCCGACGAAAAGATGCGTTGGACGTTCGCAAATCGTCGACGTCCAGTCGTATTGCATCAGGATCGAAACTCCATCGTCGCTGCGGATGCTGAAGTCGAGCCCATGTTTGGTGAAATCAAACATGCCGTCGCCGATTTGATAGGCGCCGACTTGAAATTGATGTTTGTCGTCGGGCGTGTATTTGACGCGGCCACCCCAAACAGGAAACGGAAACGACGTGACCGTGCTTTCCAGAAGCGTGGCGCGAATAGGGCCGTTGATGGCCGTGCTAAGCGAATAGCGGTAGAGACCATCGTTCAGGAAATCGGTGTCTGCGGAGACGCGACCTGCCTTGATCGACCAGTTGTCGCAAACCTCTTTCTCCAGCCAAAGCTGGTACAGGAAAAGGACCTGTCCTCCGAAGATACACATCGGATCGTAGATTCCGCCGACCGATGGGCTGATGCTGTCGCCGTGCCGCTGGACCGTGGAGATCTTCAACGTCGTGCGGTTCCATCCCAGTAGAGTCTCCAGGTCGAGATCGGCACCCGCGTAAACCTGCCCGGTAAAGTCCTGGTCTGCTTGATTCCACCATCAACATTTGCCGCAGTGATCGAATCGTAATAGAGAAACGGAGTGATGCCGGAATCTTGAAGGCAGGGGCGGGCGCCACACCAGTCGCCCAATAGGTACTCCCGTGGACAGATGGCCTCTTCCGTCGGATCGTCACAACACCATGTTGCCACGTCACAATCGACACTCCTCTCATCAGCTCTGACCGAGAGGACTCCCGTTACCGCAATGATGCTGGCGATGGCGATCGCGGCATGACTCTTTGCAAGAGAATGCATCATTTGTTGCAGGGGATTGGGGATTTGACATAAGTTTCTTCTCGTTCGCTCCACACCTTGTTTATCTATCGGTTTGCGTTTGTTCCCCATCGAGCGTCCTGCCGATTTTAACGATTGTGGCAATTCGCGAGGGCAATCGAGGTGCGACCAGGCAGCGGTCGAGGTTTGGCAGACGGTGGGCACGACGCGGTGCGGTTGCGTCCGATGCGACGATCCCGAAGGGATGCAAGAAGGTAGCCGGAGGTCGTCGCGCAGCGGCGCACCTCCGGAATGCGGCGTCAGAAACGCGTGTTGATCCCGGAGGGATCGCAGATCGAGGTGCGCCCCCGCTGGGGGCGGTGATTTGAGGGTCGTTGGGTTTCCGGTGGTGTTCGCTGCGCTCAAACCACCGGCTACCTTCTGGGGCCGCGTTGCGATCCATTTGTCGCCGAGACGTTATGGATTTCCGGTGGTGTTCGCTTCGCTCGAACCACCGGCTAACGTCTATGATCCCTGCCGGGATCGGTTCCCCATCCTGGGTAAGGCGATTTGCTGGGGCTCTAAACCGTCTAGCGCAGCGGGGGCTGGCTGACGAGGCAGCGTTGAGCCTCGATGACGCGGATTCGCTGTTTCGGCGAAAGGGTCATGTAGCGATCGCGGCCGTTTTCCGAAGGTTCAAACCGCGTGAAGCCGTCGTCTTCCACGACGACGCGGCCGCGAGGGGATAGGCCGAAGAAGTTGTCCTCGGGACGGACGGCGTACAAGACACTGGTCAGATCCCAGCTGGGGCGATCGTGATCGGGACCGCAGTACATCAGATACGCTTCTTTAACGATGTGATGCTTGCGATATTCGAACTCCCGCGCGATGCTCTCCCGTGGGAACGCCGTGGCGACGCCGATCGGATAGCCGCTCCAGATCGCCGGCACATCGTCGGGCCATCCATCGACAAACCGCTGCATCGCGCCGATCCCATTGCGGACGTTCGCCTCTAGAAAATGTTTGTTCCCGTTGACCGACACAAATGCGCCTGCCATCAACGACACCAAACGGACCTTCTTGCGAACCAATTCGGTTCCCGTCAGCGGGCTGATCGCGTCAGCTGGCGATTCGATTAGATCGGCGAGATTCGACGCGAGGCCAACTTGGACCAAGGTGATCGAGCTGTCTTCGGCGGCAGCCAACGTCCGCCGCAAGACGTCGACAGCGGTCGGGGCGTCCTCGCTGGAGAGGAGATCGTGGGGATAGCGAAATTGATCGCCATCACGCGTCTTGACCAATGACAGGTACTTGCTGTCCCGTTTTTGAGCGTCGCGTGTCGCGCCGATCGGGATGTCGGGACGTCCATAAAACGTGTTGACCGCGTCGACGAAGGGAGCTGCCAGCGGATTGATCTTCGAGACCGTGACCGCTTCGATGACGCATTCACCTCGATCGGCCAAAGTATGCAGCATCGCCAGCGCCAACACATCGTCGACGTCGCCGGTGATGTCGGTATCGAAGATCACACGGACCGGACGCTGGAACGATTCTTCCGGTTGATCCGCATTCGAGGCGGTGAGTGCTGCAACAACGATGCAGAGCGTCGAGAGAGAGCGGAGTTTCATGGTGAGGCTCACAGTCAGGTAGGTTTTGGGGGGAGGGAACGAACTCCGGCGAGACCGCTCCAGCCGCCATTCTACTTGCTGCGCGAGAGCTCGGGTGTGTCTTCGCCATCCCGAATTTTCTGCTGCCACTGCTGCAGCATCTGCAGCGCGTCGATCGGTGTCATCGCATCGATCTGCAGGTTGCGAAGCTCATCGACCAGCGGATGATCAACGTAACCAAACAGCGTCATCTGCATCGCACTGCCACTCTTGCGGCCGTCCGGCGGAGCGATCGTCGGGCGATCGAAGGCGTCGCGGTGGTCGGATTCCAACTGAGCCAAAACGTCTTTGGCTCGTTCGTTCACCGATTGCGGAACGCCAGCCAAACGTGCGACGTGGATTCCGTAACTCTTGTCCGCACCGCCGCGAACGATGCGATGCAGGAAGACAACTTTGTCGCCCCATTCGCGAACCGAGACGTTCAGATTCTCGACGCCGGGGAGCATATCGGACAACTGAGTCAGTTCGTGATAGTGGGTGGCAAAAAGCGTTCGGCAACCGATCTGATCGTGCAGGTGCTCGGTGATCGCCCAGGCCAGAGAGAGGCCGTCGTAGGTGCTGGTGCCGCGGCCGATCTCGTCGAGGATCACCAGGCTGCGCGGCGTGGCGGTGTTCAGAATCCGAGCCGTTTCGACCATCTCGACCATAAACGTACTCTGCCCGCGGCTGAGTTCATCGCTGGCACCGACGCGAGCGAAGATCCGGTCGGCGATGCCGATCGTCGCACACTTGGCCGGCACAAACGAACCGACCTGAGCCATCAGCGTCAGCAGCGCGACTTGCCGGATGTACGTACTCTTACCCGCCATGTTCGGGCCGGTGATCAACAGCACCATGCCATCTTCGGGCGACGACTTGATATCGTTGGGAACAAATTCACCCTGCGGCAACGTGGCGTCCAACACCGGGTGCCGCCCCTCTTCGACATCCATCACCGGTTCGTCGGTCAACTTGGGACGAACATAGTTCCGCTTCGCCGCCAGTTCAGCCAGCGAGGCCAAGACGTCGAGATCGGCGATCGCGGCCGAAACAACTTGCAAGATCTGCAAGTGCTGATGCACATCGGCTCGCAATTGGTCGAACAGATTCAATTCGCGGATCTGGGCCTGGTCGTCGGCGGCCAGCACCTTCTCTTCGTATTCCTTCAGTTCCGGTGTGATAAACCGCTCCGCATTTTTCAGTGTCTGCTTGCGGATGAACGTCTCGGGAACCTTGTCGCGGTGGGCGTTGGAGACTTCCAAGTAGTACCCAAACACCTTGTTGAACCCGACCTTCAGGTTCTGGATGCCGGTCTTCTCCATCTGTTCGGCTTGGTAGGTCGCGATCCAACGCTTGCCTCCCTTGGCCAGTTCTCGCAGCGCGTCGAGATCGGGATCAAAGCCTTCGCGAATGAAGCCGCCATCTTTTGTCGACATCGGACAATCGTCGGCCAAGGCGGCTTCCAAACGCGACCGCAGCTCGGGGCAGAGATGCAGGTTCTGTTCGAGCGATTGCAGCAGTTCACTTTTGCGGCCGGTCAATTTCGCTTTCAGCGGCGGCAGCATAGCAAGCGTTTTGCCGACGTATTGCAGGTCGCGCGGGTTGGTGCGTCCGGTGGCGATCCGCCCCAGCAGTCGTGCCAGATCGTAGACGCCTTTGAGGGTGGAGCGGATGTTTTCGCGAAGCGGTTCCCCGTGCCGGAACTCTTCGACAGCATCGAGCCGCCGCCCGATCGCTTCGATGTCGATCAACGGTGCCGCGATCCAGGCACCCAGCTGGCGAGCGCCCATCGGAGTCAAGGTTTGGTCGATCACATCCAACAGCGAACCGGTTCGGGAACCGGATCGCAAGGTCCGCGTGATCTCGAGGCTGCGTCGCGTGGCGGCATCGATCTGGACCGAGGGGCTGTTGTGGTGAGCGATCAAGGAATCGAAGTGGTCCAGCCCACTTCGTTGCGTTTCCGACAGATAGGCCAACACTGCACCGGCGGCTTGGATCGCGGGGCAGTGTTCGTCGTTGAATCCGAAGCCCTCGAGACTGCGGACGCCAAATTGGCGGCACAGCAGCTGCATCGATTCATCGAAGGCGAAGGTCCAGGCCGGGCGACCGGTCACCGACCAGGTGGCTGTCGAATCCAACGAGGTGCGGACGTCGTCTTCGCGGATCAAGACTTCGGCTGGACCGATGCGAGCCAGTTCATCCTCCAAGCGTTCGGCGGGGAACAAGCCGGCTTCGAAGCGACCGCTGGAGAGTTCGGCCCAGGCGATGCCGACGACTTCGGGAGCACCGGCGGCCGCTTTCCGCTTCGACTCCGCCGGCGGCTTGTAGACGGCGACCAAGTAGTTCGCTTCGCGTGGGTCCAGCAATTGGTCGTCGGTCAGCGTCCCGGCGGAGACGACGCGGGTGACCTCGCGGCGGACCAAGCCCTTGGCTTCTTTCGGGTCTTCGACCTGTTCGCAGACCGCGGCGCGGAAGCCGGCGGAGATCAGTTTCCGCAGGTAGGCATCCAGCTGGTGGTAGGGGAATCCAGCCATCGCCGTGGGGTTGGCCGAATCCTTGTCGCGGCTGGTCAATGTCAGCCCCAGGACCTTGGCCGCCTGCTTGGCATCCTCGGCAAACAGCTCGTAGAAATCGCCCATGCGAAACAGCAGCATCGCGTCGCCGCACGCCTGTTTCGCCTCTTCGTATTGTCGCATCATCGGTGTTGTCATAGCGGCCTAATCTATCAGGCTCAGCCAACACTCAACAGAGCCTCACCGCTTCGCCGCGATGAAACCGCCGCGCCGACAAACCGCCTGACCGGCAAGCTCGCCAAACTCAACGCAGTCCCTTTTCGGGATCGATATCGGAAAAGCTGGCCGCTTGGATTTCAGGCAGTTTTTTCACGAGATAGCGATGCGTTTGATAGGCGTCCAGCATCGCCAGGATCACGATCAGAAAGACGACCAAAGGGACTGCCGCCCAGATCAAAAAGAACGCCCGCCCCTGGCCAAGCACCCCCGCGGCGATGCTCAGCGAACCGATGATCCCCAACAGCAGATGGACCATCCGGCGGCGGCGGGTACGAATGCGGTAGTATCGCGTGTCGAGTTCGCTCAGGGGCTCTCCACCAGTGTCCCCCTGCGGGGTTCGCCACTGGAGCAAGATCGCGGCCAACAGCACCAACGCGCCGAGGATTAAGCTGGAGACATCCATGGTCTGAAACCTTCTGTCGCGAGGTGTTTCGAAGTGATTGGCCGCCGGACCGAGACGAAGCAGCAAGCCCGGAGTTTTCTAGTTTAACCGCAATACCATTCAACGAACGGTAGTGGACGAGGCTACGAGTCCTTTTGCATGCATCAGCCCAGATCGCTGGGACTCGTAACCTCATCCAATACATCCCGCCGCTAATTCTTTCGACGGTCCGAGGCTCCTTCGTTGAACGGTAGTGGACGAGGTTACGAGTCCTTCTGCATGCATCAACCCAGATCGCTGGGACTCGTAACCTCGTCCAATACATCCCGCCGCTAATTCTTGCGACGGTCCGAGGCTCCTTCGTTGAACGGTATTGAGTTTAACCGCGCGGGTATCGCTCCGCGTTATTCGGGGCCGCGCGGCCCGACGGGCTCGCGGTTAAACGAAAAAACACAAGCGACCTGCTTAACATTCCTGCTGTGTCGCGTGGACGGTCGAGGGAGGATATTGGCCGGGTCGATCCTGTCGATAATATTGATCGAGCACGGCGACAAATTCCTCAGCCGACTTGAGCCGCGAGAACGCGACTTTCAGTGCGTCGAATTCGGGGTGGCTGGCGGAATATTTGATGGCAAACTTCCGCATCAGCATCGGAGCCCGATCGCCATACATCTGCTGCATCAGGTCGTAATGCGATTCCATCACCGCACGCTGCTCCAGAACGGTTGGCGGGGCGGGCAGTTCGAGCCCTTGCGCCAAGGCTCTTGCCTGAGCAAAGATCCACGGATTGCCGATCGCACCGCGCGCGACCGTGACGCCGTCGATCCCCGTTTCGCGGATCATCCGCAGACAATCGTCCGCGGTAAACAGATCGCCGCTGCCGAGAATCGTGCGATCGCCCACATGCTGCTTGACCTCTTTCAAGAAGCTCCAGCGACTGGGACCCTTATAACGTTGTTCCACCGTCCGGCCGTGGACGGTGACCGCGGCGACACCGGCGTCAAACGCACCATCGATGATCGTGAAGAAGTTATCGCGACTCTGTTCGCTGTCGTCGATGCCGCGTCGCATCTTGACGGTGACGGGGATCGGGTCGGGGACGATATCGCGTGTCCGACGAACGATCTCCAACGCCACCTCGGGCTGCGACAGATGAAAGCCGCCGCGGCAGCGACCTAGCACCTTCTTGACGGGACACCCGAAGTTGATATCGATCACGTCGAAGCCAGCTTCGACCAACCGCAGCGCTCCGGCGGCAAACTGCTCCGGCTCGGCTCCCATCAACTGGCCGCCGACCGGATGCTCTTCGTCGCTGATGTGCAGGAAGTGCCGCGTCTTATTGCGTTGCTTGACGGCCAATAGGAACTGGTCGAGCATGACTTCGCACAACGTGTACGATGCCCCGGCGCGACGCGCGATCACGCGCATCGGCCAGTCGCTGTATCCCGAGAGAGCCGCTTGGACGACCGGAAAACCGATCTCGACGGGACCGAGGGAGAGTGGCGGAAGGTGGGGAGTTTCCGTTAGTAAAGCGGAATCGTTCAATCGAAATCACCTGGGTTGGGTTGGATGCGATCGAGCTTGCGTCGCAATTCGTTAAGTTCGCGGCGCAATTCGTCGATCTGCGACGGCACGGCGTTTTCTTCGTCTAGTGGTTCGAAGCCTCGCGGAGCTTTCGGCTGTTTCAACGACGGAGGATCGATGCTCCGCGGTCGTTGGCCATCGAGGTCGATGTGGATGCCGCCGAAACGGAAGCTCTTGCCGGTTCGCGGTTCGCCGACCAACTCCGCGATCGTTGCCCGCAACTCTTGCGGCAGTTGGTCGAGGTGCTTGGCATCGGTCTTATATTGTTCACCATCGAGTTCGACAAAGATCTCCGCGGGATCGTCGCCACGCCGATCGATCGTGATCTTCAACTGGCGGTCCATCAACGGTTCATTCTGGCCGAGATTATCGTTCAGCAGTTGATCGGCCAACCCGCCGAGATCGCGGAGCGTCCGCCCGTCGAGACTTTGGCCAAATTCATTCATCAATTGACGGATCAAATCGCCGGTGATCAGCGGATCGCGATCGCCCGGTGTGGAGTCCTCGAATTCGTCCATGTCCATCGGCGCGATCGGCTCTTCGGCGACCATCACCGGTTTGACTTCCACGGTCCGACGCCCCTTTTCGCCTTCGAGCGTCAACGAGATTGTTTCGCCATCGATCTTGGCCACCGCAGCCATCAGATCCGCAATCGTGGCCACCTCGGTTTCGCCGACGCGAACGATCACATCTCCCGATTGGACGCCCGCCGTTTCCGCCGGGCCATCCTGTTCGACACTCGCCACGTAGACACCTCGGTCGGTGCGCAGGTGTTTGGCCAATTGCGGCGTCAAGTCCTCGACAACCAATCCCAGCCGGGGCTTCTTTTCCGGCCGCAGATCGTTCAGCAGCGTTGTATCGACCGGAAGCCGCGGTGGTTTGAGCTGAGGGGTGGGGATCGTCGGCAGATCGTCTTTTTCCTGAGCTGTCGCAAGGGGCGATATCACCAACAGTATTAGCACGCAGGGCAGGCGTAGCGGAATCCAGGAACGTTGGATGGATTGCCGGACTGCGTGTTTTGCTTGCTGTTGTGGTTTTCCGGCCCACTGGCCAAATAAAGAGCGTTTCATCGTTTGAACTCCAAAAAGCACGTAGGTTGCATCGTCCAATTCGGTTCCGTTGAACGGGGCTCGTTGCCGAGGCTTTCATTATTAACGTTTTGCCCTGCAGGGAAAGGATTGGAGTGAGCTTCCCACCGATTTTCTCTCAGATGCCGAACGTGGTTGGGTGAGAGGCAACGTGGTTAGCAGCCTTCCCGGTCGAGGACCGCTCAAGCGTTGGGACGCATTGCCGGCGACGTTGCCGCAACGCCACGTCGAGCGATGCGTGGCGTCAACATCCCGCATCGGCATCGGGTGTGTCGGTTCGACTTTCCGCAGTGCGAAGACAAGTTCGGGGCGTGCTTTTCTCGCTTTTTCATGCCCGCACCAAATAGTGAGCTAAGCTAGGTATTAGTTCCGGCGATTGAATTCGGCCGACGCGCAAGCTGTGCAAACCGGTGCTGGCTGCAAGCGGGCCAAAATAGCGTAACACAGGGGCTCCCGACGTGAAATATCGGGAAGCAATGGGCAATGAAGCTAAGAGATCTGCAAACGCTCACCGACAGCAAAGATCAGTTTGTTTTACTGGAATTCTATGCCGATTGGTCTCCTTGCCGATCGCTCACTCCTTGCGAATTGACGGCGGTCGCGGCGGCCCACCAAACACCTTTGGTTGTGGAGCATATCGACGTAACACAATCTCCCGGTGCGAGCGAGGCCTTCATGATCGATACGGTTCCAAGCGTCTTGTTGTACCGGGGCGGAACGCTGTTTCAACGTTGGGACGGCCCCTGCAATCCGTTGATCATCGTGCAGGATTTCGAACAAGTGATCACGGAGTGGGCCGTATGCGAGGCGTGCCATGAATGATCCTCGATTCCGTCGCGATGCTTGGCGTCGCCAGCCAATTCAGCCCGCCGGAAAATCGTTTGTGAAAACGATCGGCCTGTTTCGACATTTCATTCCTGTTGGCACTTGGCATTTTCCTTAGCGGACCGGTTCGACGTTCCAAACACCATCGCTGCATCTCTCGGTGACGCACTGTGACCCCCGTTCCACGAACTCTTCACCCCCACTGACATCTGTGAATTCGATACGATGAAAAACACAATCAAAAAACTACTGAAAGCGTTCTCAATCGACACCGCGGACACTGACGAGATCGAATCGGCTCCTCGCAAGCCTTGGATTTCTGACCTGGAGACGGTGGAACCGATGGTGTTGATGTCGGCGAGTCCTCTCGAAGGAATCGAACCGACCGACGTGGCGGACGGTGGTGATTTCGAATCCACCATTCCAACAGATGACAGTCCGATCGCCCTTGCTGAAACGCCCGTCTCAGATATCTTCGACGTGACCGATCAAGACGCTGCCGATCAAAATGACTTGCTGAGCGAAAACACCAATGCGTGGGGCGTCACAACCAGCGTTTCAGCCGATGCTGGTAGCGCACAAGAGGCGAAGATAGCCGTGAGTGCCGAAACGGGGACTCCCGGGCAACCAATCGATGTGGTGATCAGCGCTGAGCCCGAACCAGGAGATCAGGTCGAGAAGGTTGAGTTGTCGGGCTTACCCGAGGGAGCGCAGGTGCAAATCGGCGGTAGCCTGGTGCAGCCGGTCGATGGTAAGGTCGAGGTCGCATTTGATAAGTTGGATGAACTGAAGATCGTGCCCCCCTCGGGGTCGGCCGATGACTTTGATGTCACGATTTCGGTAACGACAACCGATGGCAACGACCGCAACGTTACTGAAGAAACATTCACCGTGGAGATCGATCCTACCGTGGATGTTACGGCTGCAAACGTTTCTGGGAACCAAGGGGACGCGATCGCTGTCGATTTGAAAATCGACAGCGAAGCGGCAGACCATTTGTTTGCTGTCATCAGCGGATTGCCTGACGATTCGAAGCTCGTAGTCGGCGAGACGGCGTTGGAAGACATTGGCGGGCAAACGCTTGTGCAACGTGACCAATTGAATGACTTGCAATTTGTTCCCGCCGACGGTTTCTCGGGCACGGTCGATTTGAAAGTCACCGGATTGGCAACCGATGGGGATTCCGATGCGGCTGTGGACCTGGCCAAGTTCACTGTCGACGTGGCTGCCAAAGCCATCGCCATCCCTGATGATGGTGTGGAGGCGGCTCAGTTGAATGCCGTCGCTGACACTGCGGTTGTAGGCCAGAAGGTCGACTTGACGATCAATGCGGCAGCAGTTGGTGACGATGCGATCACGGCGGTGGCTATTGAAAACCTGCCGACGGGAGCCAAGGTGGAAGCGGGCGGGATCGTCCTCACACCGATCAACGGCAAGGTCGGCTTGAACGCCAGCGACTTTAATAGCGTGAAAATTGTGCCTCCCGCTGGGTCGGCCGACGATTTTGATGTCACCGTTCGTGTGACGACGACCGACAACGGCGTCTCTCGCGATGTCACCCAGGTCGTCAATATCGATATCGATCCCGAGGTGAAAGTCTCTGCGGACAATGTCGTCGGAACCGAAGGCGGTCCGATCGATCTAAATCTGAAACTGGAGACTCAAGGGGCGGCTCAAACGACAGTTGTCATCAAAGGCATTCCCGATGGTTCGACCCTGGTCAGCGGCGGCGTCTTGATCACACCCAACAATGGCGAGGCATTGGTTCGCGCCGAGCAGTTAAATGGCCTCGCACTCAATCCAGCCCCCGGACTGAAAGGCACAATCGACCTGACAGCGAAAGTTGTGGCGGTCGACAACGACTTGGATGCGGTGAGCGTCAAAACCGACTTCAAGGTCAATGTCCTGGAATCTAACGCGGGCGACGCCCCCAGCAATGCACCACAGCCCAGCAAAGATGCCGTTCCTAGCGTCGACGACGTCAAAGAAGTGGTTGTTGAGAAAGTAGTCGCTCCGGTTGGTCACACGAGCGATCCTGCCGTCGTCACGCCTGCGGAACCTGTCGCTCCAGTGAAGGAAGTAGTCGTTGAGAAAGTAGTCGCTCCGGTCGGTCACAAAAGCGACCCTGTCGTCGTCACGCCTGCGGAACCTGTCGCTCCTGTCAAGGAAGTGATTGTTGAGAAAGTAGTCGCGCCGGTCGGTCACACGAGCGACCCTGTCGTCGTCACGCCCGCGGAACCTGTCGCACCTGCCAAGGACGTAGTCGTTGAGAAAGTAGTCACTCCGGTCGGTCACACAAGCGATCCTGTCGTCGTCACGCCTGCGGAACCTGTCGCATCTGTCAAGGAAGTAGTTGTTGAGAAAGTAGTCGCTCCGGTTGGTCACACGAGCGATCCTGTCGCCGTCACGCCTGCGGAACCTGTCGCACCTGCCAAGGATGTTGCAGCTGACCTTTTGGTCCAGACGGGCACCGATGGAAATGACAAACTCGTCGGCACCAATGGCAACGACAAAATCGATGGCGGGAAAGGTCACGATACGATCGACGGCGGCAAGGGGGATGATCTCCTCAATGGCGGCGACGGCAATGACAAGATCAATGGTGGTGACGGCAACGACCACATCGATGGCGGAGCTGGCAACGACATCTTGAACGGTGGCAATGGCAACGACAAGATCGACGGCGGTGCGGGGAATGACACCATCGACGGAGGCAAAGGGGATGATCTCCTCAACGGTGGCGACGGCAATGACAAGATCAATGGCGGTGACGGCAACGATCATCTGACCGGTGGTGCTGGGACCGATACGCTCAACGGCGGGAACGGGAACGATGTCCTCGACGGTAGCGACGATGCAACGCGTGATACGCTCAACGGTGGCGCCGGCAATGACAAGATCATCGCTGGCAAAAATGACGTCGCCAATGGCGGAGCGGGTGACGATGTGATCGTCGCCAAAGCTGGAAACGTGAAGGTCAACGGCGGTGCGGGCAACGACACGCTGGACCTATCGGAACTGCCACCCGACGCGCATAAGCCAGCGGAGATCAACGTTCCGGGCGGCGTAGCGAACGTGGGTGGCGAGAAGGTCACATTCCAGAACATCGAGAAGGTGATCGGCACCGCGGGAGATGACAACTTCTCGTTCAGCGGAGCCGCGAACGGCAATAAGTTCAACATCGACGGTGGTGAGGGTCACAACACGATCGACCTTTCAAACATTCCGGAAAAGGACATCACAATCGCCGACGGCAAGATCAGCATCAACACGATCATGTCAGCTCGCGACGGCCACGGTGCGTTGACCAACCAGAAGATGAGCTTCGAGATCCACTTCGACAACATCGAGAACGTCAAGGTTCAGGGCGGCAAGGTCTTGGATATCGAAGGCGAAGTCGCTCGACATGAACAGAACCAAGCGACCGATGGCAACGATCATCAAGTCGGCAGCGACAACGCGGACGTGTTTGATGCTGGAGCGGGTGATGACAAGATCGAAGGTGGCGCCGGCAACGATAAACTCAACGGCGGCGACGGCAACGATGTCATCGACGGCGGGAAAGGGAACGATGTGATCGATGGTGGCAAGGGGAACGACAACCTTAGCGGCGGCGATGGCAACGACAAGATCGAAGGTGGTGACGGCAACGACCACATCGACGGCGGAGCTGGAGCCGATACGATCAATGGCGGTGACGGTAACGACAAGATCGATGGCGGCGATGGGAATGATCGCATCTCCGGCGGTGCAGGTGACGACGTCATCGAAGGTGGTGCCGGCAACGATGTTATCGATGGAAACGAAGGCAACGACACACTGACCGGCGGTGAAGGATCTGACACTCTGCGAGGGGGCAAAGGCGACGATGTCATCGATGGCAGCGACGATGCAACGCGTGATACGCTCAACGGCGACAATGGTGATGACAAAATCATCGCTGGTAAAAACGACGTCGCCAATGGCGGAACGGGTGACGACGTGATCATCGCCAAAGCGGGAAATGTGAAGGTCAACGGCGGTGCGGGCCACGATACGCTGGACCTTTCCGAACTGCCGCCCGACGCGCATAAACCAGCGGAGATTAATGTCGCCAGCGGCGTAGCGAACGTGGGTGGCGAGAAGGTCACATTCCAGAACATCGAGAAGGTGATCGGCACCACGGGCGATGACAACTTCTCCTTCAGTGGCGCCGAAAACGGCGACAAGTTCACTGTCGACGGTGGCGAGGGTCACAACACGATCGATCTTTCAAACATCCCAGAGAAGGACCTCACGATCGCCGATGGAAAGATCACCATCAACACGATTATGTCGGCTCGCGATGGTCACGGCGCGTTGACCAACCAGAAGATGAGCTTCGAGATCCACTTCGACAACATCGAAAACGTCAAGGTTCAAGGTGGCAAGGTCTTGGACATCGAAGGCGAAGTCGCTCGTCATGAACAGAACCAAGCGACCGATGGCAACGATCATCAAGTCGGCAGCGACAACGCGGACGTGTTTGATGCTGGAGCGGGTGATGACAAAATCGAAGGTGGCGCCGGCAATGACAAACTCAACGGCGGCGACGGCAACGATGTCATCGACGGCGGGAAAGGGAACGATGTGATCGATGGTGGCAAGGGGAACGACCACCTTAGCGGCGGCGATGGCAACGACAAGATCGAAGGTGGTGAAGGCAATGACCACATCGATGGTGGAGATGGAGCCGATACGATCAACGGCGGTGACGGCAACGATAAGATCGACGGAGGTGACGGCAACGATCGCATCGCCGGCGGTGCAGGTGACGACGTCATCGAAGGTGGTGCCGGCAACGACATCATCGATGGCAATGAAGGCAACGACACTCTGACCGGTGGTGAAGGATCCGACACGCTGCGAGGCGGCAAAGGCGACGATGTCATCGATGGCAGCGACGATGCAACGCGTGATACGCTCAACGGCGACAATGGTGATGACAAAATCATCGCTGGTAAAAACGACGTCGCCAATGGCGGAGCGGGTGACGACGTGATCGTCGCCAAAGCGGGAAATGTGAAGGTCAACGGCGGTGCGGGCCACGATACGCTGGACCTTTCCGAACTGCCGCCCGACGCGCATAAACCAGCGGAGATTAATGTCGCCAGCGGCGTAGCGAACGTGGGTGGTGAGAAGGTCACATTCCAGAACATCGAGAAGGTGATCGGCACGACGGGAGATGACAACTTCTCCTTCAGTGGCGCAGAAAACGGCGACAAGTTTACTGTCGATGGGGGAGCCGGTCACAACACGATCGATCTTTCAAACATTCCCGAGAAGGATATTACGATCGCCGATGGCAAGATCCGCATCAACACGATCATGTCAGCTCGCGATGGCCACGGCGCGTTGACCAACCAGAAGATGAGCTTCGAGATCCACTTCGACAATATCGAGAATGTCAAAGTTCAAGGTGGGAAAGTGCTGGACCTTGAACCTGTAGAAGCGGCAGAACCTGTAGAAGCGATCAAGGAGCATCAAAAGCCCGTCAAAGGTTGGTAACAAGACCTTCGGGACTGATTCGACTAGCGACTTGCAGGCCTGAGGCCTGACATCCGCGTTGCTTTGGTACGATCAAGCGTTCTCAAGTCAGGGAACGCTTTTTCGATTCATGAGACCCGAGTGAATTTTGCATCCTAGCCCTGCCCTCGACGCGGTGGGCATTCCACGATTGGTCGCTGCGCGATCAAGATCGCGAGCGCTGGGAATCTGCTGGCAAATCGACCACATTGGTCGTTGATGCCACGATTAGAGCCTTGACGTCATCTTCCTCCCAGTGGCTGGTCTTGTTTGCGCCGACTTTCACGTACGGCGGCACGCGACGTGCAACGATCTTTCAGTTTGCCAGCACGTAGCACGACGGCGATCAAAATGGACGGTGTGCTGGACCAATGTTACGCACCGAACGGTCGCCGGATTCGACTCGAAGGGAAGGAAAGATTGCCATGCAGCCTCAGCATCGAGAACCGCCACTGAATCACATCGCGTGTCCGAGGTGCCATCGTGAAGTGGACGATCGAGCTGTCGCTTGTCCCCACTGCGGCGAACGAATCTACGTGGAGGTCCCCGGCGGAATCACTCCAACACGCCATCCGCCGCTTGACTTTCCGGGGACGGACACCCACGCGTCGCTTGAAGATCCACTTAATGCTAAGGAGCAACCTGAGATGAACGATGAAAAAGAAACCGATCACTGTGTGATTGCCGAATTTGACACATTGGATGACTTCGCCACAGCGCTGCAGGTTCTGGAGAAAGCCGGCTACACGGAGCACGAGGTGTCGACAATCACCAGTGTCACGGATCCTCGGTTCGCCGAGCTGAAAGAAACCGAACAAGGAGCGGGACTCCAAGCTCCGTCGGGCAAAACGACAGGTGTTGGGACGCTCGTCGGTGGCGCATTGGGAGGGCTGTTGGGCACCGCCACGATGGTCGGACCCATGTTGCTGGCGGGGCCAATCGTTGGCATGGCCGCCGGCGCAGTGGGCGGCAGTGTTTGGAGTGCGATGGAGAACCATGGCGTGCAAGCAAAAGACGCGTCGGGCTACGCAGCCAGGGTGCACGACGGAGCTTTGTTGGTCGTCGTGACTGGCTCGGAAGTGCGCGTTCGTGAGGCGGGCAACTCGCTGAAGACCGTTGGCCCGCGATCGCTGGAGCGTTTCGACAACCCTGTTGCAGGATAGGCCGTCTGTCGCCGAAACGAGATCGGAGTGGGAGCGAGGCGAATTGTGAGTGAAGCTCGACACGGGGCGAACAGCTTCTATACTGGCAATCCAATCTTTTCTCGCGGTCGCTGCACCATCCGTGGTACCACGAACTGTCGTTCGCCCTCTGTTCTTTTATAGAAGCCCAAGCCGATGCCAAATCCGTTCCGCACGCTTCCGCTGTTGCTGCTATTGTTGTCGACTCCCCTTTTCGCCGACGACCGCCCCAACGTCCTGCTGATCCTGGCCGACGACATCGGTTACGAAGCGTTGGGCTGTTACGGTGGCCTCGATTTCCAGACGCCACGACTGGACGCGATGGCGGCCGAGGGGCTTCGATTCTCCCGCGCCTACGCGAGCCCCGTCTGCACGCCGACGCGAGTCAGTTTGCACACCAGCCTCTACACCACGCGGCACCAGCACACGATCGTTTTGCCGGTCCATCACGGGACAAAAAAGACTGTCGATTTCCAAGCGATGCCAACCTTCGCCCAATCGATCCGGTCGACGGGATACGCCACCAGCGTGACGGGCAAATGGCAACTGGCGACGCTCGAACATTGGCCCAACCATATCCGCGACGCCGGTTTCGATTCGTGGTGCATCTGGCAGATCTGGCTGCAGGGCAAGAAGACGCTGCGGCACTGGAACCCGACGCTGAATCAAGATGGCCAGGTCCGCGACGACATCGCCGACCGCTTTGGCCCCGACGTGCTGGTCGATTACGTGATCGACCAGATGCGAGACGCTCAAGCCAAAGAGCAACCGTTTCTGATCGTCCACAACGAAATGCTGCCACACGATCCGATCATCGCCACGCCAGAGGATCGTCGACTGGGTCGCCCCGCGAAACTTGATCACATGATCCACTACATGGACCACCTGGTCGGTCGCCTGTTGGATGCTGTCGATTCGATGGGGCTGCGGGAAAATACCTACGTGCTGTTCATGGGAGACAACGGCACGCACGAGGAGGACTTTCGCAATCCGCAAGCCAACGAACCTGGGCAGCGGCGGCACACGCGGCACACCCGCGCGGGGAATGTCAACGGTGGCAAGCGCACACTTGGCGACGCAGGGACACACGTCCCTCTGATCGTCTGGGGACCACCTGGCGTTCCGGTGGGGCAGGTCTGCGACGACCTGGTCGACGTCGTCGATCTGTTTCCGACCTTCTGCGAACTGACCGAAACATCGATCCCCGAGGGACTGTCGATCGACGGGCGCAGCATCGCCGCTCAAATCCACGGCCAACCTGGACCAACGCGTCCATGGACGCATCAAGGGATCGGCAAAGAAGAGAATCTATTCGACGGCTCTTGGCGGCTGTTCCGCCAATCGGATGCCTTAAAAGACGCCCGATCGCTTCCCGCCGAACCCAATGCGGACAACCAAGATCCGCAATCGCAAGCCGCCCGCGAGCGACTGGAAACCGCCTTCCAAGCCATCACGCCCTAAAGCGCTGGAGTAAAGGCTTTAGCCGATCGCGTTGGAGTCAAGGCTTCAGCCGATCGCGCGCAATAAAACCGCTTTCCAATCGCCCGCCTAACGCAGCGACTGCAGATACCCGATCAGATCGGCCATCTCTTGGTCGGTCAATGATTCGTGCAGTCCTTGCGGCATGATCGAGACGCTGCCCGGTTTCATCTGTTCGATCTCGTCGCGATCGATCTCGATTGGATCGCCCGTCGCTCCTTGAAGCGTCACCGTGTCGATCGATCCGGTTTGCTTCAGAAGTCCGTTGAGCAGCTGGCCCGAGCTGGTCAACACGCTGTACGGTTCGAACTCGCGAGCAAAGCTGGCCGACGGAAACAGGATCGCTTCCAACAGATCGTGCGCGCCGCGGATCCGGCCGATCCGCGACAGATCGGGCCCGATCGGATTCCCCTCGACCGCGCCGCCGGCAAGCGAAGTATCGCCAACGCGGTGACAGCTGGCGCACTGAGCCTTCTTACCAAAGAAGACCTCGCGTCCGCGATCCGGATCGCCGCTGGAGAGCTTTGATTTCCAGCGAGCCAGTTTTTCCGAAGTCGTCTGGGCGTGCTGGCGGATGCGTTCCAACAACGGATCGGCAGCAGCTCGCACCTCGGGAGCATGCCCGCCGATCGCCACGGTGACCTGTGCCTCGGACAACAGCCCGCCGTGAGTCGACGATTGCAATGCTTCGATCAGGGCCAACGCCACCTCGGGGTTTCGGTCGCGGCTGTAGGCGACCAACAGATCGGCCAGCGATGTGGGACTGAGTCCTCGCAACTGGCGGCTTAGTGCGATCAGTTGTGGCGAGGTCAGGTAGGCGCGGCTGAGGATCGCAACGGCACTGCTGGCGTCGGTTCCGGCAGCTTCATCGGCCAACGTCTCGATCAACAATTCAAACGATTCGGCGTCCAACGACTTGTTGTTTGCCGAAGCGGCGGCGACGGCGGCCAACCGAACCGAGGTCGATGTTTTCGAATCGTGAGCAATCGCGGCGAGCGATTCGACGATCTGCGGGCTGCGCAAATTACCCGCTGCAGCGATCACCAGCATCCGCTGCGAATCCTCCGCGTCGGCCAATTGCTTGACGACCACCGATGCCAACGATGCGGAATGAGGCGATTCGGCGCGGGCGATCGCGGTGAGCAATTCGCGGCGCTGCGAGTCGTTTAACGACGGCGAGCTGAATTGCTCCGCAGCCCAGGCGGCGATCGAGGGATCCGAGAGAAAGGCTGCTAACAGTTCGGTGACATCGCGGCCGTCGCCGAACCACTGCTGCAACGTCGCCAGCGCCGCGTCGCGGAACTCTGCATGCTGGCGAATAATCTGCAGCGCCGCGGCGCGAACGGCATCGTCGGGATCATCCAACAGACGCGTCATCTCTTCGGCCGTCAGGGAGCCGGAGTCGAGCTGGTCGATCGCGATCAGAGCCCCCAACCGCGTCGCAGCCGATTCGGAAACCAAGCCCTTGCGCGTCGGATCGATCGCATCAATTTCGATCAATGCGTAGATGATCGCGTGCTGCTCGGAACGATCGACGCTGTGCGATAGCGATGCCAACAGCGGACCGACAGCGGCCGGATCGGCGGTTCGCCCCAACGCCTTCGCCGCCACGCGGCGGATCTGGGGCGAATCGTCTTGCAACAATTCGATCAGGCCGGCCGTTGCCTCGGAATCGGGGTTACTCGCCAAGATCTGGCAAGCCGCTTTTCGCATCGGTGCAAATGGATTGGTCAACGCCTGGCGGACAACCGCTTGAGCGGCGGGAGTGCCGATCCGCGCTAGCGCCCACAACGCACCAAGGCGTCCGTCGGGATAAGGCTGCCGATCGATCGTCGACTTCAGCGACGCAACGGCTTGGTCGCCGCGAGCCGCACATTCGGCGATCGCTCGCTCGCGAACCTTAAACCGCGTGTCTCGCAACCGTCGCACCAAGTCGGAGATCGGTGGATCCTGCCAATCGAGTTCATGCCCCCAAGGATCGGGAAGGTTTGTGACGCCATCGCGAGTGATCCGATAGATGCCGCCAAACTGCTCCGGTTTCGCGATTTGTGATGTCGGGCAACCGATGCGAAACCAGCCGCCAGTGTCGACGACCAACAAGCTGCCATCGGCATCTTCCAGGACATCGGTCGGATGGAAATCGGGGGAGGAGGACTTCAGGAACGGAGCCATCTCCGAACGGAAACTCGATCCCTCTTCGTTCCACGTGCAGCGGACCACCTCGCCGGTGTTGAAGATCGTCACAAAGATGTCGTCGCGGAACGAACGATCGATCACGCCACTGCGATACCGAGCCATCCCCGAGACCGCGACATGGCCAAAACTAAAAACTGGTTCCAGCAGGTCGCCGGTCCGCTTGAATTCACCCAGCACCCGCTGCGAGTGAGGATAGGTGCCGCCGTGCAGCCAGTGAACCAAGCAGTCTTCGCGAGGCGAGGTCTTGAGAATATTGACGGTTCCAAAAACGTCGCCCGTTTCGGTGAAGTCGACTTCGACAGGATTGTCCATCCCGCCGCCGCTATGGGCTCGAACATCCGAACCGTCGGGACGGCAGGAGAAGATATAAGATCCCGAACCCTTGCTGGTGACGTTCCCGGCGTCGTCTTTGACTTCGTGCCCGTGCCGGCCATCGCACCAATAGATCCGTCCGTCGGGCGAGACGAAGCAGCCGTGAATACTCGCCGCGTTCCCGTTGTAACCAAACCCGCTGACCAATTTCTCGCGGACGTCGGCGACGCCATCGTCGTCGGTATCCTGCAACCGCCAGATATTTGGTGGGGCGGCGACGTACAGCGATCCGGCGTGCCAGGCGGCTCCCATCGGCAGCGTCATCTCGTCGGCAAACAGACTGCGTCGATCGAACCGGCCGTCGCGATCGGTATCCTCCAACATCACGATCGAATTGGGGAGCTGTTCTTCCAAGTCGTCGCTGCGCAGGTTCAGCCCCGCGCTTTCGGCGACGAACAATCGCCCGCGATCATCGAACGAAGCCATCATCGGATGCTGGATCATCGGCGGACCGGCGACCAGTTCGACGCTGTAGCCCTCGGGAACCGTGAGCTCTGCCGGAGCGTAGCCCTCGGACAGGGCTGGCGGTTCGACGGCGGGCAACGGCTGCTTCTTTTCCGGTACCGGCTCGAACAGCACCGTCTGCGCATCCCCTCCATTCCAGAGGTCGTACTTCGGATCGGCGTGCTCGTTGAAGAATCGCTCCAGCCGCGCCGACAGAACGCTAGCGACTTGCGGTTGTTCTGCGATCCGGTTGTATTGCTCTTCGGGATCGTTTTTCAGATCGAACAGTTCATCGGGGCCGTTGGGAAAGCGTCGGATCAATTTCCAGTCGTTGGTGCGGACCGAACGAAGTGTCTCGAATTCGAAGAAGACCGCATCGTCGACCGAACGCTGCAACGGCTGGCCGCGCAGTTCGCCGCTGGTATCGCGGCCGGGCAAATTGGTCGATTCCGGGATCGAATCGCCGAGTCCCAGATAGTTCAGCAGCGTGGGGGCAAAGTCGTAGTTGCAGGTCAGCAGATCGCTGGTCTTCCCCGCATCGATCGCACCGGGGTGACGCCAGATCAACGGCACCTGCATCATCGGATCGGTCACCATCGTGGGACGCGTGTGATCGCCCATGCCAAACAGCCCACCGTGGCCGCCGGCCCAGCCTTGGTCTCCGGTAAAGATGACGATGGTGTTTTCATCGATTCCCAGTTCGGCAAGCGTCTGCATGATCTCGCCAACGCCATCGTCGACGCCACTGACTTCGGTCGCCACGCGGGAGATCGAGACCGGATTGTTTTGGAAGTCCTTGTTGTTGTATTGCCATGGATGCGGCTTGCCATCGGGGAACGAATCGAAGTTCTTCCCGCGATACGCTTCGACGTGTCGGTTCTTCCCTTCGCGCAGCAACAGATTGCTCAAAGCATAGGGACCGTTGTAGGCGAGGTACAAGAAAAACGGCTTCTCGACCGCTGCCTGCTGGCGGATGAACTTCACCGCGTGGTCGGTCCACAGGTCGGTGGTGTATTGCGGTTCGCTGCGCTGTTTGCCATTTTCGATCACTTGGTCGCCATAAAACGTGCCGCTGCCGCCAACAGGTTTGGTGATCCAATAATCGTCCAGCCCACTCTGCGGACTCATGTTGCCGCCCAGATGCCACTTGCCGACCAAGCCGCACGCGTAGCCGGATTCCTTCAAGACCGCAGGGACCGACAGGAACGGGGCGATCGTATTGCGAGCTTCAGGTCCGGTTTGCCAGCGTCCGCCGTGCAGGTAGCTGTGCACGCCATGTTGGCTGGGAATCAAGCCGGTCAGCAGCGTTGCCCGGTTGGGCGAACAGACCGGATTGACGGCGAAGGCGTTGTCGAAGCGAACACCTTCAGCAGCCATCTTGTCCAGATGTGGCGTTTTGATCTCTTGGTTGCCATAACAACCAAGCGTCCATGCGCCATGGTTGTCGGTCAAGATAAAGATCACGTTGGGACGATTGTCGGCAGCGACTCGGGTACCGATCGCAAGACAAACAATCCCAATCGCAAGCATGCAGCGTCGAAGAAACATTGGCGTACTCTCGAAGTTAAGGCGGGCGAGGGCCGCGCCAAGGCGCAACCTGCGTGATAAGGGGGGGATTCGGTCGTTCGCGTCAGCAATTAAATGTTGCTACCGCCGTCGCACGAATCGATGTTGGGAGAGGGCTGACCATCAGCATGACACGACTGGCGGCGAATGCAAGCAGTCAGTCACCTGACGGGCTCTCGGCGTCGCAAAAATGCGGGGATTGCCACGAGGTAGCTGAGCAACTCCACCCCCGCTGCGGTGATCAACAGCCCGTAAACGGCGACTTTCGTTGGTGGCGAGGGGAAGTTGAAATCAAAAAGTCCCTGCTGTGAAAACGCTGCGTACATAAAAGCGGCCAACACGATGAAGCAGGAAAGTGCAGAAGGCCAAAACGGCCAACGACTGCCTCGGGCCAATCGGAAGCCAAGCCAAGCCTTGGGGGCATGAAGCAGGATGGAGACCGAGACCGCTTCGGTGGCATTTTTGACCAGCAGGTCATGGGATACCACGTCCATGGTCGCGAGCACCGTGTTTTGCTGGATCAACCAAACGATCAACGCCGTATGCAGCCAACATGTGTAGACGCCAGCAAAACGGATCCGCTGGGATTGATGGCACCATTTGAAAAACTTATCCCGAAGCGTGGGGACACGAGCTAAAATCGGTTGCCCTTCGAGAAAACGTCTTAGATCGTCTCGCAATTGGCCGACAGTGTCGTAGCGGTCGTCGATATCCTTTTGCAGGCACTTGCTGCAAATGATCGAAAGATCGACAGGGACACGTTCATCCAACTGATGTGGCAACTCAGGATCCTCGGTCGTCAACCGGTGCAACAATTGCCCAAAATGGGCTCCTTCGATTGGCGGCTTTCCAATCAGAAGTTCGTACAGCACCGCGCCCAAGCTGTAGATGTCGGCTGATACCGAGGGCAATTCCTCGCTGGCGGTAAGGCATTCGGGAGCCATGTAGAGTGGAGTTCCCAAGACGACGCTGGTGCGGGTGACCGACCAATCGCTCGATTGCATCGACGCTAATCCAAAGTCGGTCAACCGAGGCTGGAACGGTAGGTTTCGAGAGGGGGATTCCGCTTGGGGCGAAGCGACGGGAAAAAGAAGCACGTTGCCCGGTTTGATGTCGCGATGCAGGACACCATGCCGATGCGCGTAGCTCAATGCATCGGCCAGTTGGGCGATCAGTTCGGCAGCCCCAACGCACGACAAGCGATTGGTTGGATCGAGCAGCCAAGTGCGGAGATCAGGGCCATCACACAACTGGGAGACGATATAGGAGAGTTCACCATCGGTCCCCGCTTCGTAGACTTTCACGATCCCTTCGTGATCCAATGCCGCGACGATCTTCGCTTCCCGATACAGCCGATCGGTTTGGCCCGTCATAAAGTCCGCTCGGGGAACTTTGACGGCGACGTGCCTTCCCAGATTGGGATCCAACGCTTTGTAGACGATGCCAAATCCGCCGCGACCAACCTCCCGCTGAATCACAAAGCGATCGACCTGCATGCCGGGCAACAACAACGTGCGATCGACACATGGATCGTGCGCGGTGACGTACCCGTGTTCGGTCGTATGGTTTTGGCGAATCGGAGTCGCTTCGGACGCCTCGACGCTAGGATCTCGTTCGTCAGCCAAAAATTTACTCCAACATCAACCTCGTATTTTTTTAGATACGTTGTCTCGCTAGCATCGCGCAGCCTTATTCATCGGTTGCATCTTCATGCAATTCCTCATCATCGGCTCGCATCAACGCGACCGCTTCGTTCATCTCCGCTGCAAACTCGCGCAGTTCGTTCGTCTTGTCACGGGTCATATGCAGGTACTCGATGATCGGCGTCTCGTTTGCTGTCAAATTCCCCTCTTTATCGACCGCATAAACGATCCCCGATATCAGCACGTGATCGCCCGTTTCACATTCGGGACAGGTCGCCAGATCGATGCGGACATGTCGGTCTTCGGCGGGATTGATTTTCAAGTGCCGCAAGGCTTCCAGTCGGCCATCGCGAACTTCGGCCCAAGCGGGATCGTCAGCATCGACCGGCAGTTCGGCGATCCCCACATCCAACGTCGTCCAACGTTCACAGGCTTCACAAAACGGCCGGAACCCATAAGTGCCAAGAGCCAACATCCAGCTGGTGATGAACAGCGTCGCCGCTTCGATTCCCCACAACACCACCAAGGGCCAACCCTTGATCGTGTCGGCCCCCCCTCGCATGCTCCACAATCCGTTTTCGAACAGCCAGGTAACCCAGGCTGCCAGCGAAAGCGGCAGCAGATCGGCCAAGCCGACATTGTCGATCGCCCCTTCCAATCCCAACTCGCCTACCACTAACCAAAACCGCTGCACTCCCCATGATACGTAGTAGGCAAGTCCCATCGTGGCGACGGTGGCCAAGATCACAAAGCCGCGATTGCGGATCTTGGCTGTTTCGCAAACCTTGCCGACGACAAACCCAACCGCCGAAGCGAACAGCAGGCTGATTAGCCACTTCAGTTTGATGAACGGCAGGAAAACCATCGCGGCGCTATAGGCGGCACCTCCGATGAGAGCTAGAGGTGTCAGCAGCAAGATGCACCAAAGTAGCCCGGCGACGGGAACACGGCCGCTATGACGGTACAGACCCATGCGAGGCACCTGAGATGTGAATAGCAAGAGGAGGAAAGCTTGCATTCTAGTGCATCGCCCCCGTCGATGCACGTCTATTGGTATCCCCGATTTCTCCACAACACAGGCGGCGTTCCTCCAATAGAACAGCTTGCTTCACCCACCCGAGGCATCGGCCGTATCGTTCACTATCAGTGACAGATCACGATCAGCTTTACCCGTCCAGCGCAGCCGGAAGGGGCGGGAGACGAGTGCGAAGTGAGTTTTTTGGGGAGGGCACGTTCACCGGATCGAACGCCCCGAGATGAGAACCGGCAGGCTCCCATCCTGGAATCGCGGTACCCTGGTCTGGCCCTCCTCCCGCTAAACTGCGTTTTGGCAGGGTGAAGTGACGCCCGACTTAGCCCCTCCGGCGAAGCCTCGAGAGGGTCTGGAAACTGCGTTTAAAGAGAGTGCTCGAATGGTCCTCGGCGGCTCAGGAGATCGCTTCGCCCAGACCGATACGCTCTGCCGCTTGTTCATATAAAGTCCGCGCAGCGGGCAGTAGGGCTTCGAGATCTTGGGACCGGCGTTCATCCGATGGGTGGGTCGATAGGAACTCGGGTTGCTTCTCCCCCGTACCGGCGGCGCCAAAGCGGGTCCAGAATTTGGGAGCCTCCGCAGGATCGTAACCGGCATTGGCCATCAGAGTGATCCCGATCTCGTCGGCTTCGGATTCGTGTTTGCGGCTGAAAGGAAGCAGCACGCCATATTCGGTCGCCATCCCGTAGGCTTTGAAGATCATCTCCTTTTTCGTCTCTTCCTGATTCTGAAGGATGTAGCTGGCCGCTGTCTGAACGCCCTGTACCGCGGCATTTTGGCTCATCCGTTCGCCGCCGTGCCGTGCCAACGCGTGGGCGATCTCGTGCCCCATCACCACAGCCAAGCCCGCTTCATTCTGGCAGATCGGCAGAATCCCTTCGTAAACGGCGACTTTGCCACCGGGCAGACAGAACGCGTTCTGCTCTTCGCTCTGCAGCGTCTTGAATTCCCACTCGAAATCGCTGCGGCCAGCGACCGCCGCGATCCGCTGGCCGACGCGTTGGACCAACGCGGTGTATTGCGGGTTTTCGCTCAGTGGCGTTTCTTTGGTGACTTCGCCATACGCCTCGGAGCCCAACGACATTTCTTTCCCTTCGGGATAGATCAGCAATTGTTTGCGACCGGTGATCGGCGCGGTGCGACAGCCGCACGCAGCGACTCCGGCCACCGTGCCTGTCATCAGCAGCTTATGGATGCACTGGCGGCGATTGATTTCTTTCATAACTGACGTCCGGCGAAAATTCATGGAACCGTTGGCCCTCGCGATCGCTGAATTGCACGAGCGATCGGCAGCAGGGCATACCCAGGGAATCTATTCGCCGAAACCGCGACGCGATGTCAACCCGGAAATCGAATTGCCAAGGGCCTCAAAGGCTGGATGATCCCCCCAATGGTTAGCTTTTCCGAACGACTCTTCGCGAAATTCACCTTGGCAGGTTATGATGTTGGGTTCAGCCACTGCTTGATCGTCGACTCGCCGGAACCCCTTTCGAAGTAAGCGTGCATCGGGCCGTGAGACTTCGAAATCGAAACTGAAGAAAAGGCCTCCCATGTCGGAAATGCACCAATTGTTGGGACTGGACCCGCGAATCGAGCGTCCCAATGCTTACCAGATTTTTGGTCTGGAGGTCCTGGAGTCGGATGACGCGAAGATCCGCGCGGCCGTTCGATCGCTGATCGCCCGTTTGAAGGCCTCCAAAGCCGACGCCGATCCTGCCGCCTGGGCCCAGGCCGCCAAGAGCGTCAACAAGGCCCAGCAGATCCTTGGCGATCCGGCGCAGAAGACCAATTACGACAACCGTTTGCGGAGCACGTTCGAATCGGTTGCGGTCGGCGCACCACAACGCGAACTCGCTACCGCCGCTACCGCCGCCGCGCCGCCGGCGGGACCGATCGATCCGTTGGCCGCTTGGCTGCCCGACGCCGACCCTTTTGCCGTGTTTGACATGGCCGCCGCGTTTGAGGCGCTGTCGTCGGATCCCGAGCGGATCGATCAAGAAATCGAAGACTCTTTGGCGGCGGCCGATGAAAATTTGGCGACCGCCGCAATCGCTCCGAACCCCGAAAATCCGTTCGGCAACGCCGCTGCACCGGTGGCTGCGGTCGTTGCGGAACCGATCGTCAACACGCCCAAGTCACGCGTTCGTCGCAAACGCGGGTTCCCCGTTGCGGGCGTCCTGATGACGCTGTTTGTTTTGGGGTTGTTTGGCGCGATGGGCTACTGTGTCAAGCTGCTGATGGACCGTGAACAGGACCATGCAGCGCAGATTGCTCAGGCACGCCCCGCAGCGACAGCTCCTCCCGTTGCGGCTCCCCAGCGACCACGCGACAACGTGATGGGCGATCTTTTGCCCGCAGGATCACCGACGCAATCGACCGAAGAGGATTCGGGCATCCGAATGGGCGTGCTGCTGACCGACGACGGAGCCGCTTTGGACCAGGACGGATTGGGAGACCGAGGCTTCAGCCCAAACGATATGTCGCCCTCGATGGAGATGAATCAGCCGATGGGCATGTCGCCCTCGATGGAGATGACGACCGTCGAAGAGATCCCGATGGCGGAGGCTCCCAAGCCAACCAAACCTCCCAAGCCGGAAGCCCCTTCACCGGCGATGATTCAAGCCGCGACGGCGGCAGCGAAGCAGGCCCGCGACGCGATCGCCGCCGGCGACTGGGATCAAATGATACCGCTGGCTGAAAAAGCAAACGATCTAGCTCAGACACCGGAGCAACAACAATCGGCATCGGCTCGCCGCCGGTTGGTTCACTACGCTGGGGAGTATCAGGCTGCGATCGACCGCAGCTTGGACCAACCGCTCGATACGTTGGAGATCCGCGAAGGTTTGACCGTCGCGGTTGTCGAAGTCACTCCGACAGAACTGACGCTGCGGCTTCCCGGACGCAATAAGACCTACCCGCGAGCGACGCTTCCCGCCGTGGTTGCCAACGCCTTGGCTCCGCTGTCGCTGCCTAAAGACGACGCCTTGGTGACCACGTTTCGATCCGCTTGGCAGTGTCTTCAAAAGGAAGCGACACCCGCCGATCGCGAGCTGGCATTCAAGGATTGGCAACGTGTTGCCGGACAATCGGCCGACGCGGACGTCTCCGGATTGGAAGCGGAAGTCAAAGCGATCTTTCCTTAACGACAACCTGCCCGTCGACAATGGCCTCGGCGACCGATATCCTCACGCGCGGGCGAACCTTTTGACCTCCCAAGGTTCTCTTGTTCCATTCCGTCGCCCCCTCCAAAGGTTTGTTTGATGTCGCCCGTCGTCGACCTAACGTCCGATCTGATTCGCTTTCCATCGGTCAGCCACCGCTGCAACGAAGATGTCGCTGCGTTTGTTCAGCAGCAATTGGATCGGTTGCAATTCACCACCGAACGCGTCTCGTACGTCGACCCCGCGGGTGTCACGAAGGTCAGTCTGGTCGCGCGCCGCGGCGAGGGAGTCGGCGGAATGGCCTACTTCGCGCACAACGACGTCGTCCCGGCCGACGACTGGCAGGGCCCCGGCAGCAACGATCCCTTTGATCCAATCATCGAGGGCGGGCGGCTGTACGGCCGCGGCAGTTGCGACATGAAAGGCTCGCTGGCCGCGATGTTGATCGCCGCCGAAAGCGTCACGGCAACACAACAGCAAGCGCCGCTGTGGATCGTCGTCACCGCCGACGAGGAGACGGGTTTTGGCGGCGCGCGGAACGTCGTTGACCAGTCGCAGCTGTATCGCGAAATGGTCGAACAACAACCGGTCGCCGTGATCGGCGAACCGACTTCGCTGGACATCGTCCACGCCCACAAAGGGATCGACGGCTTTCGACTGACCAGCCGTGGCAAGGCGGGGCACAGCAGTTCGCGCGATGGCGTCAACGCCACGCTGCCGATGATCTCGATGCTGCAACTGTTGAAGTCGATCCACGAACGCACTCAAAGCGATCCCACTCTGCAAGACGCCCGCTTCGATCCGCCCGACCTCTCCTGGAACATCGGCATCACCGGCGGTGGGACCGCGATCAACGTGACTCCGGCGAAGTGCCAGGCTTGGGGCAGCATGCGAACCATGCCCGGGATCGACGGCAGCGAATTGATCGAACAAGTGCAGGCCAAAGCCGCGGAACTGGGGATCACATTCCAACGGATCAACGGTTGCGGCCCGATGTGGATCGACGCCGATGCCCCTTTCGTTCGCGAGATGGTTGAATTAACCGGGACGGAAAAACCGAAAACCGTATGTTACGGAACCGATGCGGGCATCTTCAGCGAGTTCGAACAGATGGTCGTCTGCGGGCCTGGCGATATTGCTCAAGCCCATACCGTGGACGAATGGATCGATCTGCAGCAGCTTGATCGTGGCGTGGAAGTCTATCAACAAGTGATTCAGCGTTGGTGTTGCGAACCGCACCCACGTCGAGCGTAATCTTCGGGGTATCTTGATGAGTGTAACCATTCGTGAAGCGGCAGTAGACGATGCTGCGGTGATCTGGGAATTCCTGGAGCCCTTTTTCGCCGATCGGCTGCTGTTGCGGCGCAGCGAGGAAGAGGTCCAAGTGCTCAGCAAACACGGCTTCGTCGCCTTCGAAGCCGACGTCTGTGTCGGTTTTGCCGCGGTCGAAATCTACAGCCGCAAGCTGGCCGAAATTCAGTGCCTGGCCGTTGCCGAAAGGTTTCGCAACCAAGGGATCGGCCACGAATTGGTCGGTCGCTGTGCGATGCGAGCTCGGGAATTGGGGGTGATGGAGGTGATGGCGATCAGTTCGTCGGAACGGTTCCTGCAATCGTGCGGCTTCGATTACGCGTTGCCCGATCAAAAGAAGGCGCTCTTTTATCAGTTGCGTCCGCGCGAGTAAATCGCGCCCGCCCAGGGCGCCGATCGATGTGATGCTGCGCTGCCGATCATCGCAGCCCGCACAACGCCTCGGCCAAGCGATCGATCTCCTCGTCGCTGTGGCTCGACGACAGACTCACCCTCAATCGCGCCGTCCCCTTGGGAACCGTCGGGGGTCGAATCGCGGGAACAAACAGGCCGGCATCGGCCAGCCGCTGCGAGGCCCGCACCGCTTCCTCGTTGCTGCCAACAACAAACGGTACGATCTGTCCGGGCGTCGACATCGGGGGCAGCCGCCACTTGCTGGCGACGCGATCGCGCAGCCGCTGGGAGAGTTCAAACAGCTGCGCCCGCCGCTGCGGTTCCTCTTGAATCTGGATCACGTTGGCAAGCGCCGCCGAAACGAGCGCCGGAGGGAGGGCCGTGCTGAAGATCATCGATCGGGATCGGTTCACCAGATAATCGGTGACGACCTGTGGCCCAACGACAAAGCCTCCCATCGCACCGATCGCTTTGCTGAGCGTGCCGATCCGAATCGGCACCCGATGCTTCACTCCCAAGTGCTCGCACAATCCGCTTCCCGAATCTCCAAAGACTCCCGTTCCATGCGCTTCGTCGGCGATCAAGATTGAATCGTACCGGTCGGCCAGATCGCACAACGTTTCCAGCGGGGCGAAGTCGCCATCCATGCTGAAGACGCTGTCGGTGACGATGAAGACCCGCGCAAATCGCCGCCGATGGGTTTCCAATAGCGCGGCGACGGCCGACGTGTCGTTGTGCGGGTAGACGAATCGCTGCGCCTTCGACAATCGGCATCCGTCGATGATGCTGGCGTGGTTGGCGGCGTCGCTCAGGATCAGATCCCCCGCTTCGGCCAAAGCGGAGATCGTCCCCAGATTAGCGGCAAACCCGGTCGGAAATAAAACGCAGCTATCGGTCGCTTCCCACTCGGCGAGACGTTGCTGCAACTGCAACGCAACGGGAGAAAACCCGGTCACCAGCGCGCTCGCACCACTCCCCATCGATCCATGCTCAGGCCGCTGCGTCGATTGCTCCGCCGCCATCCCCAAGTAATCGTTGGAGCCAAAATTGACCAGGTCGATGCCGTCGGATTGGATCACCATCCGGCCGGGCTGCGACTGCCGAGGCATCAGCTGTCGCGTAGCCCCTTCGCCGTCGAGCTGCTTCAGTTGTTTAGCGATCCAGTCGAAACGTGCGTCCATGCTGCGGAACTACCTGACGTTGAGCTTGAAATTGATGAGGTCATTGATCGCGGTTCTGCGCCCAGCCCCCGGATGTAGCGCTAGCAATACTAGCACGAAACGCAAGCGAGTAAATACGAACCACTTTATCGGTCGCGAATCACTCAATTGCTCGCTGGCGCGTGGTGCTGGTAAATGGTTCATGCACGCTCTATCGCGGAGCGAAAAACGCCCTCCTACAACTGGGTTCCGCTGGCCACGAGGTGTCCTTGGGACAGCTGGATCTCGATGCTGTGAAACAGCACCGGCATCTGGTCGGTATACCATTCTTCATCTTTACCGACCAAGACGACGCGTCCGCCCGAGCGAAGCGCTTTGTGCGCGGTCGCCACGAACAATTCGGCGATCCGAAAATCGGCGTAGAAGGGAGGATTGCCGAGGACCAAATCGAAGCTCCCCGGCGCATCGATCTGCCTGGTACCCGAACCGCTTGCCGTCACGATGGTCAACGGGTTCAAGTCGGCTCCGGCCAACACGCGCTGCACCTCGCGGGAGTTGCTGTCGATGCAATGGACTGTCGCATCATCGGCCCCGTTGCGCATCGGCATCTCGTGATCTCATGCAGTGCAGCTCCAGCGAAGTGCTGACTACTCACGTTGCATTCGTAGGATTACGAAGCAGGGATCACGGCGCTTCGATTTGCGCGATGCATCGGTCCACGTAAGCTGCGCACCCAAGAAACGCGATCCACGAGGCAAAATTGAACTGCAGGAGCGAGCTTCCCAGGCGTACCTGCGAAGCTCGTCCTCGAAATTGCTCCGGCAAGCAAAACGCTCCGCCGTACCGCTACATTCTCTCCGATAGCCGCCAGGCGTAAGCTATTGCAAGTCAAAGTCGAATGTGTTTGAGCCACCTTCGACTTCGGCGGTCAGCTCCGTGTTTTTGTTGTACTTGGCGGGCAGTTGAACGACCTTTGCGGCAGGAGTTACCTCTTCCTCACCGACCTGCACACCGGTCTCAACTTTGACAGAATGCGGCCCCACGATGGCGCCTTCTTTGAGGCCGGTGAACATCAGGGTGTAGTGGCCAGCCGCGTCGGTCATGCCGTGGGCCGATCGCTCGCCCGAGGTCGGGTAGAAGCTGACCATGGCGTCGGGTAACGGCTGCCCGCCGAGTGTGACGGTTCCACTGACCTTCCCCAAGGCTGGCCCGCTATCTTGGCCGCACCCGACCAAACTGACGACCAAGCAAACCATCAGCGACAATGTAATGCGCTCTCGATGCATTCCAGCTCCGCTCCATTTATCTAGCGTGTACAAGTTATTTAGACCCATCGTAAAGAGACGACGTTGTTTTGCATGAATTGGATCACCAAATAGCGACACAAGCGATCGTCGCTATCTGGTGCATTGGTGAGAAACTGCAGCGTGACTTTGGCTAGAGCCCAAAAACGCCACAAGCTTGCGGTTCATCGAACGAATCAGTATTCGCCGATAACCTCGCCCCAGTCGATCGTCCCCAACGCGGCATACGTTGGCAGGTCGATGGTCTCGGGAAGCAAGGTGACCGAGCCGTCGCCACGCAAGAATTGGGCACCGCCGGGATGGGCGCTACTGGCGGCGTAAGAACTGCCGCCGCTGATAGGGTAGTCTGTATCGTTGGAGAATCGATTGATCCGCGTTCGAATTGAAAACTGGTAGCTATTGTCGATTGGCCCGGGCAGGTTATGCCAGCCCATCCACATCGAGCTGTTGTAAGGAGCCAGGCCGGCACGTTCGACCATGACAATCGTGTTGCTGGTTCCATCGGTGATGTCGCGGAACCGGACTTTCGAGTCTTCGTAGAAGGTCGCTTTGCGATCAGCAGTCTTTGCACCAGCGGCGTCGTAGCTGACGGCCGTATAAATGCCGACATAGTTCGCCTTGGCGAATGCGCCGCTGTCGTTTGACTTCATCCGCTCGTTCAGATCGGAACTGGGGTCCGATGGGCAGATGTAGGCGGGGATTATCGTTTTTGCCAGGGGGGTAGTGCCGGTCGACACAATGGCCGGGTTGCTATGCCAAGCCGGTGCTGTCGCGGTGTTTCGACCAATGTAGGCGCCTGCAGCGGAGAGTTGATCGTGCAGTGGGCCTTGCTCGATCTGTGGCAGGATGAGAGCCAGCACGCCGAGTCGGCTCACGGTGAGCTCACCCGGCGGAAACGACCGATAGGTATCGTGATAGTTGTGCAGCGCCAGACCAATCTGCTTGAAATTGTTGCTGCATTGCATCCGCCGCGCCGCTTCACGTGCCGCTTGAACCGCCGGAAGCAACAATCCGACCAAAATACCAATGATTGCAATAACGACGAGCAGTTCGACGAGCGTAAAACCCGTGCGGGAAGAGCTAGAAACCTTCTTGAAACACTTCATGCAGATACCCTAGGAGGACGTGATATTGGCATGAGACACCCTCAGCCAATCACTCGTGTTGTCTAGTTATAAAACCCATCAACTTCCGCCTAGTCAGGAACGATGGTAACACGTCAGACATGTGACATCAACCAAAATAAGGGAAAGGTGCTCAAAAATGCTGGCAAAAGATGGGGTTCGATCGAGAGCAAGAAGATCGCAAAGAGACGACTAGGCACGGGCGTTGGCCTCGAACCGAGGTCCGATTCCGATTACGAACCCATATAAGGACAGTCACGGGGTTTGGTGCAACAAGAAATAGCTAGAAGAACAACGCAGGCCAGCAGTCGACTGGGCGAATCACCTGTTTGAATCACACGAACATGTCGCAACTCTCAGGGCAGTCGACACGAGCGGAGCTTCACAAATGGGATTGGCCCACGTCAGACCATCGACACCACGCCTCCTGCGAACCAGCCGCTCTCAGTGACCGTAAGACATTGCCCAAGCAGGGCTTAAGGAAGGCGGACACGCAACGCACCCCAGCCTGCCTTGCCTCGACAACCCATGGCTCGTTGGACACGTTTTCGCGGAGCGAAAGGCGACCTTCTACAACCGGGTTCCGCTGGCCACGAGGTATCCTTTGACCGGCTGGATCTCGATGCTGTGAAACAACACCGGCATCTGGTCGGTATACCATTCTTCATCCTTGCCGACCAAGACGACGCGTCCGCCCGAGCGAAGCGCTTTGTGCGCGGTCGCCATGAACAATTCGGCGATCCGAAAATCGGCGTAGTAGGGTGGATTGCCGAGAACCAAATCGAAGCTCCCCGGCGCATCGATCTGTCCGGTGTCCGAAACGCTTGCCGTTACGTTGGTCAACTGGTTCAATTCGGCTCCGGCCAGTACGCACTGCACCGCGCGGGAATTGCTATCGATGCAATGGACCGTCACCTGATCGGCCGCCGTGGCGGCGGCCAGCGAAACGGTTCCGGCACCACAGCCAAGGTCCAAGACACGCATTCCCGCTTCGATCGGCATCGCGTCGATCAGATGCCGCGCTCCCGGATCGATCCGTCGATGCGAAAAGACGCTGGGACGCGAGTAGACCTTCAACAGCCGACCGCGATCGCGGATCGCAAACTCACAGCCGTAATTCTTCTGTTTCTTAAGCTCCGCCGTCTTCACGCAACCGTAAGCGATCGAATCGCTGCCGGAGATGATCGTCGGCTTCACGCCCAGCTTAAGTATCTGCTCGTGCACCCATTTGTCGGTCGGGTTGTCGACAGCGACCCACAACTGGCCACCGATCTTCATGGCATTGAAGAAGGCTTGCAATTGATCGCGTACCAATTCGGTCTCGCCGCGGCGGCCCAGTGGCAGGACCGCCAGATCGTACTGGTGTTCGGGAGGATCGGGGTCGCAGAGGATGTTCAGCGACGCCGGAGGATTGGGGTGATCCCCCCTCGCGTGATTCGCTTGGTATAGGTCGATGTACCAACAATCGACGCGGTTGTACTGGTTCGACGCGGCCAAGGCAGCCGCCAATTGAGCGCGCCCCAACGACGTGGTGAGCACGTCTCCTGCGGCAGGCAGCAGTTTGCCCTCGCTGAACTGTTGGATCAGAAACTGTTCCGCTGGCCGAGCGGGCAAAGCGTGAGGCGATGGTTCGGGAAGCGGGCTGTCAGGCATTGGGTTCCGTGAGGGTTGGGTTACGCCGGGGACCAGGTGAGTTGCCGGCCGCCGAGCACGTGGAAGTGTAGATGCAGCACCTCCTGGCCTCCCTCGGGGCCGCTGTTGGTGATCACGCGATAACCTTTTTCCAGCCCCAATTGCTCAGCAACTTGGCGGATCACACCAAACAAGTGACCGATCAACGCGTGATCTTCCGGCTCCAGATCGGCAACGCTGCGGATCGCCTTCTTCGGGATCACCAACACGTGAACCGGAGCTTTGGGAGCGATATCGTGAAACGCCAGACAGAGATCATCCTCAAAGACGATCTTGGCGGGAATTTCCTTGCGGATGATCTTGGAGAAAATGGTTTCAGTCATCGGTCGGCTCGTGAGGCAAATAAAACACGGCGGATCAGAGGCTGCCAAGCCTCTGCAGGGGACTGGCTTGACCGCCGTTGAACGGTCCGCGTGTTTATTCTACCCGGGCGTCGCCGATTCGTCACCGCGTGCGAAGAACGCAACGGCTTGAACCCTACAATCCCTTGTAGCCGGCGAAACTGCGTCCCGATTTACATGCTGGCCCAGCGACTGCCGGCGTAGCGGTCGTTCAGCAGGTTCCGCGCGGCGACGGAGCGGTCGGGATTCTTTACCTGTTCCCAAAGCTTGCTCAGCTGATACAAGGCTTCGGCGTGGATGTCGGGTTCGCTGTAAAACAGTACGTCGACATGCAGGTAGGCCATCAGGGCTTCTTTGGGCTTGTTGGCCTTTAGATAACAGGCACCCAATGCGTTATAGGCGCGGCCAAACAATTCCGCGTCCGATTCGTCGTTGTCGGCAATCAACTTCTGGATCGCAGCGATCGCGGCATCGGCTGCTCCCGTTTCCGCTTGGCATCGCGCCACGCCTACTTCCGCTAGTAACTGCTGCCGTTTGATCTCCGGCGTGGCAGCGGAAACGCCCGCTAGTGAGGCAAATTTCTTTTGTGCATTGGCGTAGTCCTGCTGTGCCAATAAGGCGCGGGCTTCCAGCATCACCGCGTGCATCTTGTATTCGGGCCAAGGAGCCTGCGCCGAGATCGCGCCGTAATATTTGATCGCTTCGGGAGCCTTGTTCAAGGCCACGGCCAGATCGCCCAGCGTTTCCGCCGCCGCAAAGAAGTGATGGCTTTTGGAAGCTTTCCGAACGAAGGCCAACATCGCCGCCGCAGCCTTTGCCTTGTCGCCACCGCTGGAAAGGGCTAGCTTGCCTTCGCAGAGCGCCAAATAAAATTGCAGGTCTTGCAAAATGATCGTCCGTGTGACGCTGGCCGGATTGATTTTCTTCAGCTCGTCCATCGCCGCTTGGTAGTCGCCCGCCGACACGCGGGAGCGCGCTTGTTTCAGCTCCGGCGGATCTTCCTTAAAACCAAGCCGGCGAATTTCGTTGACCGCGATCTCTCGGTCGCTTCCTTGGACCTTGATCGTAACGGTTGTCGGTGTGGAATCGACGAATTCGCCATTCATCGGGGCGCCACGCAGCGGATAAACTTGGTCGAACTGGGCGTTCACCTCAGTCGAAGCTCCGAGCAACAACAAGACAAGGCAGGCAGCCCTTCGTATCCGGCCAGCCATCGGCTTGTCGCAGCGAGCGCTCCGAACGGTTCCGTGGAAACCAACGTTCTCAAAACTCATTGACCTTCTCCGCTGTCCGCATCATTGGTGGGTTGTGGGATGTTCGGAAGTCCAACAGCGGGTTTGCCCTGCGCCGTTTGGATTTCCTTTAGTGTTTCGTCGTATTTGGTGGGCCACTGATCGCCACCGAGCGTGGGATACAGCCTTTGCGTTTGGGAAAGACTGCGTTCGGCATTGCTCAGCAGTTTGTCTTTGTCGGCACCCTGACGCGACGCAGCCAATGCCAGCGCGCTGCGGGCGTATTCGTAACGCGCTTCGTAAAACGTGTTCCGGAATTGTGGATAGGTGATCGTCGTTTTACCGATCTTCGCCCAACCCCAGACCGAAGGTGCGGCGCTGCCGGGACCATTCATCGCTTCCAGATATTTGTCAGCATCCTGCTGGCCCCAGTCTTGCAACAGCTTGGCCGCTTCGACCTGCACGTTCAACATCATCGCATTTTTTGCCAATACCTCTTCGAAGATCGCCAGCGCTGCATCGAAGGCGCCCGTCGTGGCTTGCACCTGCGCCATCCGCAATTTGATCTGCGTTGCAGTCCCCTCGGGCAGGTCGGGACGCTGCAACATGTTGTCGAAGGCGGCGATCGATTGATCGTAATACTTCTTCGCATCGGGACCGATCGCGCCGTCGGTCGTGAATCCCGCCCCCAAACTGGAGAAGGTTTCGGCAACCCAGTTCAAGACGTTCAGGTCGCTCGACCCGCTGCTCAGCTGTTCCAAGAACGCTTCGAAAACGACCGACAACGCTCGCTTGTCTTCATCCGACTGAGCGGCTTTCATCTGGCGTTCGATGTCTTGGGCCAAGCTGATGTAGACGCTCAACATCCGCTGCGTGCCCGCTTCGTCGTCGGCGACCGCCTGCTGCATCGACGTCATCACGCCTTTGGCTTTCTCCATCATTGCATCGCCGTTTTCGCCCAACGAACCGATATAGGCACGAAGCGCGGTCCGGTAGGTCTCTTCGATCATCACCGGATTGCTGACCGATGGATCCTTTTTATCGACCAGCGTCAGCGGGCCGACTTGCCCGTTCTCAAGGACTTCGACAGCTTTGGGGCCTTGCAGCGTTTCGACGTAGGCCTGCGCCAGCGACAGCATTGCAGTGACCGTTGTCGTGTCGGCGGGGCCTTTGGCCGCCAGACTGGCAAACGCAGCGGACAACAGTTCGATCGTCCCCTTCTGCAGCGTCTCCAACTCCGCTCGCTCCTTGGCCAGATCGGTTCCCTCGGGAGCTCCCTCTTGTTCCCATGTGCGTACTTGTTGGGAATGTGTGATGTATCGCCCCCACATCGCCTGGCCGGTTTGCAATTCAGCCAGTAAACGCCCCGCCGATCCGGCAGGTATCCGCTGCGTCAGTTGTTTCGCGAGGGGCAGATCGCCATCGTTGATCACAAACGGGATCACCGTCGTCAACGCTTCGGCAGCTTCGGGACGCTTGGGCCAGGTGTCGGCGATGTACATCGCCAGCGTCGTGATCCGTTCGGCTTCGAAGTCGGCATCGGCCGCATCGGCTTGATCGTACAGGGTGACATAACTGGCCAGCGCGATCTTGGCCGAAGGGACGGCGCCGGCGGAAGTGGGGTGCCGGCGGGCGACAAATTCACCCATCAACGCCGCTTCGAATGGCTTTTGTTCCAGGTAATACAAATAGCACATGAAGTAGCGGACAAAATTGACTTCCGATTGCGGCGTCTCGCGATCGGCCAGCGAAAGGGCCGTTCGGAAGAATCGCATCGCTTTGTCGCGAGCCCCTTGCGCCGCCGCTTGGCTCGCCTTCAACTTCTCTTGCAACGACTTCTTGGCAGCTTCGTCTTTTGCTGCCGCTAATTCGCCGGCGACTTGTTGGACCGCCGCATCGCTGCTGGCGATCGCTTGCAACGCCTCCTGGCCAGCAACCTTGGCGTCTTCAAAGTTCTCAGGGACAAATTCGACTTGCGCGTCCTCGGGGCCGCCCAAGCGAGCGGCCAGTCGGCGGGCTTCGTCTTGGAATTCGGAGCGTACTTTGGCGACCGCCTCCGCATGCGTACGGGCCTCGGCGATCGACCGGCTGACCAATCGTTTGTCGCTTTCCCCCGCGTCGTCGGCTTGCATTTTGTAAGCCTTGGCGAGACTCAACCGGATCGCGAGCCAATCGGGTTCGCGGTCTTCGTGGGGTCGTGCCAATCCGATCCAGCGATCTCCCTGCTTGATCGCTTCAAGGTATTTTTGTTGCGAGTTATCGAGCCAGCACTCCATTGCCAATCGGAGCGTCTTGGTCTTGAGAACGCGAAATGCATCGGGTTCGTCGGGCTGGTCTAGCAGTTCGCCGTAGTAGCCCAGTGCATCGCGAAGTCGTCCCAATCGCTGGTTGCAGCGGCCTTGATACATCCGCGCATACAAGCCGGCCAAACGCGTGCGATATTCTTTATAGATCTCGTCGTACAGCGTGGCCGCTTCGATCAGATACTTCTTCTGCTCGGGCGAACCCGCCGGCACGGTTTCGGCAGATTCCTCGCGAATCGCCGCGGCCAGCAGTTGGGTTTGCAAGTTATCGGCTCGCAACTGGGTTCGCTGCTGGATCAATGCCGCCTGCTTGCGATCCTTGGAATCGAGGACCTTGGGGATTTTGTCCAGCTCCGCATTGACCGACTTGTTCAGTTCCGCCAGCACCGCGGCGGCTTCGTTATATTGTTTGGTTGCCTGCTGAAGCAGCTTGGGCCCGCCGCCGTCATTGGCTTGCTGGACACTCATCCGCGCCCGTTCGGCGATCAAGCCTGCCAGTTGGCTGCGGGCGGCATTAACTTGCGGGCTGTCTGGTTTCGCTTTCGCAAACGCCTTCAGCGCCGTTTCGGCATCGCTGAGATATTTAGTTCTCAGTTTGGGATCGTTCTGCGACCGCGAGGCGTCGATCAGCGTCACGCCGCGTTCGTATTCGATTGCCTCTTTCAGGTCCTCTGGGGCCGCCGGATTGGTTTGCAGCGACTGCAAATAGTCCAGCGCGATATCGTGATAGCCGCGTGCCCGAAGCCCATCGAGGAAGGCGCGGGCAGGCTCAGCCGCCGAGGCGGGGATCACCATGCCAATCAGCCAGCAGGCGATGATCTGTAAACAAAATCGTTGCATTTTCTTAGATTAGTCGTGCTGCTAGTTGGATTGCGTAAAGCCGGGAGCCCGTGCAAGTTAAGCTGAAACCGGATGTCGAAGCAAGCATATTACGATGCTCCAAGCTTCGACTTCCCCTTGAACTTCCGTAATAATTAAGCGGAACATGATCGACGACGCGGAAACATCGCGCCGTCGACGCACTATACTTGCGTCCCAGGGCCGCTCCCTTCCCACATTTTAATAGGATTGAATTGGTGGACGAGCAAGACTTCATGGACTTGTACGGTTTAATGCGAGGTAATTCCGACGCGACCTCCGTGATGGATGCTCAGGGCCTGTTCGCGCTAAAGGATTACCGACAAACGCTCGAAAAGCTGCAAGGGATCCAACAACGCTACGAGTCCAGCAAAATTCGCGTGATGCGGACGAAGATCGAAGAGACTTCGGGGCGGAAGTCGAGCGAGCAGGAAGCGAAGGAGCGGCGGCTGCAGAAAAAGCAAACCCGTTACCGCGAGGTGATGGAAAAGTTGGATGAGATGCAGGCGGCGCTGCCGGCGTTGATCCAACGCGCCGAAACGCGGAAGGCGCGCGAACTGCAGGCGCAACAAGCCGACGCGGTCGATCAATCGCACGAGGATACGCTCGATGTCCAGGCGAGCGAGGAATTGACGCACAGCGGCGAAGAGGAGATGCCTTCGCTGGAGGAGTTCATTCGCGAATTTGTCGCTGCGCCGGCAGCAATCAGTCAACGTGAATTGATCGACCGCTGCTTCAAGGTTCGCCCCGTCGGCAATGTCAAAGACGTGCGAACCGGTGAACTCTATTTCATCGATGGTGGCGGACAGACCTACCTGGCGATCGTTCGCAAGTCGGACAACCCGCAGCGTGTGCGTCTGAAGTCGGCGATCACCGGAGAGCGGTTGCGAACGATCGATCTTCCAACTTTTTTAAAGTTAGGGCAGCGCGACCGGGTCGTCCGGCTGAAGGCGCTTCCGCAGCGCGCCGGCGACAACGAGGCTTCTCAAATTTCGACACCAGCTCCCGTTCAAGAATCAACGCCCGCGGCACCGCCCATCGAAGATGATGACGACGTCGTGATCGGTGGCAATGCGCTGCAGGAATCGGCAGAGACGGCGAAGATCCTGGACAAGGGAGCGTTCTCGCAGCTTGCCGACGCCGCAAATCGGTCGGGGATCTGTCCGGGAGCCGACTTGATCGCCCATGTCCGCGATCGCGATTTCCGGCTCGGAAATTTTCAAGACGCACTGCAGACGATGGAAGGGATCTACGGCAAGTTCACGGCCGCAGCCGCTTCGCGAACGGCACAGCTGCGGCAAGAGGATGCCGCGATCCAATCGGGACGCGTGAAAATGTCCCCTAAGGACCTGGCGGCGAAACGGGCTCGCGACGCAGCGCAAAATCAATTGATCGAACGGGCTCGCAATCGCTTCTCCCGCGTCTTGGACGGATTGCGCGTGCTACTGAGGAAAGAGACTGGCGAAGACTGATCGAAAGCAATCGCCGCTCGCCGTTTCGCGATTCCATTCACTCTTCGTTTGTATCGTCGCCAAATTGCATCGGTGCGACAGGATCGCCCGCCGGCTGGAAGAAAACGTTGTCCGGCGGTGTTGGTTCTCCGCCCTGCAGGCACTTGGCTGCTTGCCGTCGCATCTGGCGAACCAGCTGCTGACGCTCAAGGTCGCCTTGGCCCGGCAGTGCGGCGAGCATCCGCGACGTCTTTAACAGCATCTCGGCGACGCGATAATGCGCGTCGGAGACCGCGGTCGATTCCGCCTGCTCCGGTTTGGAATCGTCTTCGGTGTCCAGAGTCGATCCGTCGAGGATGCTTCCCTGGCGACGAATTAAATCCAGCACGTCGCCCAACAGCGGCTCTTCCGCCGGCGCGGTCGACGATTCGCCTTGCAGCGCGCTGCGGATCGAATCCTGGATCTTTTGATCCGCGTCGGGGGCTGGCGATTCCTGTCCATAAGCTCTCAAAATGACAAGCGACGAGAACATACCGATGGCGACCAACGTCACGAGCATCCACTGCGCCGAACCGATAATTTTGTTGTGCGACATCTTTCCCAACTCCTTGGCTACATCTTTAACGCTTCGTCGTAGACCCCAAACACACTCATGGCCATCTTCAAAATAATAGCGACCAACAGGATGGTTACGGCAGCCCAGATCACGCCGGTCATCACACCGACCAGGACTCGCGTGGCCGTTTTGGCGCGTTGATCGTAGATGTCAGCGAGGTTTCCAAGCGATTCGGCGTCGGTTCCCGAGAGTTCGGCGACCTCGACAAAGTGCAGGAATTCTTCGGGGAAGATGCCGGTGGAGGCAAATGATTCGGTGAGAGTTCCGCCCGATTTGATCGTTGCGATCGCAGTGTCGGCCCGCGAGGCGAAGTGATCGTTCTGCGTGCTCTGCAACGCCATCTTCACGCTCCGCATCGCATCCATCCCCGAGTCCAATGCTAGCGAAAGCGTCCAGCAGATCCGCGACAGCGCGATCGTCTGCAGCGCTTCCCCCGCCTTGGGAATCCGATAGACGAGGGCGAACAATCGGTGGCATCCAAACGCGTTGAACTTGATCGCCAGCACCACCGCAGCGATCGAGCCGAAGAACAACGTGACCAGCGTGAGATACTGTGTCATGTTCAAACCGACGGCGTTGAATTCCGATCCAAGCATCTGCGTGATCAGAATCGCCAACCCGATCACCCCGATCCCGGCGATCAATTGCAACATCGGCCAAGCGATCCCCATCAGAAACATCCGCTGCATCGCGATCCGATGGTCGTAGTGATCGGCCAATTCCTTGAGCGTTCGTTCCAGCCGCCCCGTCGTCTCGCCGATGTGAACCATTTGGATCATCAGCGGCGGGAAATATTTCCCCTCGGCAACGTCGATCATCGCGCGAGCCATCGGCGTGCCGTCGCGGAGCTGGGCGGCGACCGCTTCCATCGCCGCTTTGTGCTTTGGCGATCCGTGCTGCGCTTCCCGCTGACACAGCTTCAGCAGGTCGACGCCGGCGTGAAACCCCGTCGCCATTCGGCGACAGAACCTCGCCGCTAACGCTTGGCTCATCCCTTTCGAAAACACCCGCTATCGACTCCGTTGGATTGGTTGAAACGTGGCGAACTCAGCGAACAATTAAATCTTCGCCAGCTGCCGGCACGTCGCTGACAGTTGACGCAATGAAACGTGGCGAACTCAACTGAAGTTTAACCGCAGTTCGCGCGTCGTGCCCTGGTGACCTTCGCCGCAAAATGAATGACCTCACTGCAGCGGCCAGACCCAGGGGATCATGACCATCGCCACGGCGAACACGATCAAATCCAACGGCCCGCCAAACCGCAGGTAATCGGTGAAGCGATAGCCGCCGGGGCCGTAGACCATCAGATTGGTTTGATATCCAAAAGGCGTGGCAAAGCCGGCCGATGCGGCGATCATCACCGCGATCGCAAAGGGCAGCGGATCGACGCCAGGCATGCTCGACGCCGCGCTCCAAGCCATCGGGAACATCAGCGCCGCCGCCGCGTTGTTGGTGATCAATTCAGTGCAGAGCATCGTCGATAGATAGACCGCTGCCAGGACAAACATCGGGTTGTTGCCGGCGAGCAATAAGATCGTGTCGGCGATTCCCGCTGCTGCGCCGGTCGTCTCCATCGCTTTGCCAATTCCCAAGGCGGCGCCGATCACGACAAGCACCGACCAGTCGATCCCACGCCGCGCTTCGGTCGACGTGCAGCAACGCGAGCAGATCATGGCGATCACCGCACAGAGCGCTGCAGTGGTCAGATCCAGGAAACCGCTTGCCGCAGCCAGGACCATCAGCGTGATCACACCCAAGGCGATCCAGGCCCGTTCGGGACGCCGAACCGAAGCGTTTTCAACGGCACTGACTAAGAAGAAGTCGCGAGTATCGCGGCGAGATTGAGTGAACGAAGCGGGCGCATCCAACAGCAGCACGTCGCCCGGTTGCAGCACGACATCGCCCAGCTTGCCCGGCACGCGGCGGTCGCCTCGAGCGACGGCGATCACGGCGGCTCCGTAATGCGTACGGAAGCCTCCCTCGCGAATCGATTTGCTGACCAACGGGCACCGCGGCGAAACAACCGCTTCGACCAGCGATCGGTTCCAGGCCGGCGCGGCGACTTTCCTCGCCTGTTCCGACGCGATCTCGAGCCCACGAATCTTTTGCAGATCGACGACCGATTCGAGCATCCCGACGAAGATCAAGATATCGCCCGACTGCAGCTTCTGTGTCGGCCGAACCGCTTGAAAGACTTCGCCCCCCCGTTCGATCTCGGCGAGGTAGAGGCCTGGCAGATGTCGCAGCCCCGCATCTTCGATCGATTGACCGGCCAAGGGACCGCCCGGAACCACCTCCATCTCCACGGTGTACTGCCGCGGATCGTCGCTGGTGCTGACCGCGGGCTTGCGATCGCGCATCAACCAGCGGCTGCCAACGGTCATGTATAGGATCCCGATCAAGGTCGCAGGCAATCCAACCCAAGCGGGTTCAAAAAAGTGCAGCGGCCGCCCACCGGGACTCTGTTGGATCATGTCGTAGACCATGATGTTGGTGCTGGTTCCCATCAGGGTGCACATTCCGCCAAGGATCGCGGCGTAGCTGAGCGGCAGAAAGAACTTGCTAGGGCTGACCTGCATCTTCTTCGCCAGATCGGTCACGACCGGCAACATCGCAGCGACGATCGGAGTGTTGTTCAGGAACGCGCTTAACGCCGCCACGGGAGCAACTAATCGCAGCTGTGCATCGACGGTAGACTTCGGTCGCCGCAACAGCCAACTGGTTGCCAGTTCGGTGCCGCCGGTCAATTCCAGCCCAACGACCGCAGCGAACAACAGCGCGATCGTAACGACGCTGCGGCTGCCAAATCCGTCGATCGCTTGAGCGACGGTCGGCAGATAAAAGGTTGCCTCCGGGTTCAACGACCGGCTGTCCAAGGCAAACGCTGTCGACAGTTCGCCGACCGTGACCAAGGCGGCCAGGCTGGCCAGGACCAATAGATCGGTCGATGCCCAGCGGCGAGCCAACGCGTACAGCAAGACGCATACGATGGCGATCGTAAACCAACTTTCCCAAACCAAGTGCTGGAAGCTCCTTGTATCGATTGCCAACAGGGTTGCGAAACACCCCCAGCGGTGATTGCCCGCGGGGTTTTGTAATCAGGGACCATTCGAACGATCGATGGCGGCCAGGACGCGTCGGATCGGTGGCTGCACCGCTGCGATCAATTCTGCGGGCAGCGGCCGAAGAATTTTTCCAGCGTCGCTGCCTCGGGCCGCTTGGTGACCAACGAAACGAGCACCAGTGTAATTGCTGAAACGACAAATACCGCTACCACCGGGTGCAATGGCGGGACTTGTAAAAAGCCCAGCGAAAGCGGCTGTTCCGGGAAACTGTAGCGGGGGTTGCCGCCGAAATCAGAGCGGTAAAACAGTACGAACCAGGCCGAAATCGCTGCGATCACGCTGGCGATCGCTCCGGCGGCGGTCAGCCGTCGCCAATAGATCGCCGCAAAAACTAAGGGGAACAGCCCGGTGAAGCCGGCAAACGACCATAGCCCCAGGTCGAATACGCTGCGAGGCAACACGAGGCTCAAACAATAAGTAGCCAGTACCACGGCGACGACAAATGTTCGCGCGATCCTCACCGTTTTTTGATCGTCGCGCCCCTCGGAGTCCCCCGTTTGCAGAACGTCTTCGGTGAACATCGTCCCCAGGCAAAGGAATTGGCTGTCCAGCGACGACATCACCGCCGCCAGAATGCCGGCGCACAACAACCCGCCCAACAGCGGACCGGCATGCGTACTGACCAACAACCCCAGCACCGCGTTGCCGCGATCGTGCGGGTCCATCGACGCCAACGCGTCGGCGATTCCCGATTCGGGACCGCTGGCCCAGATCCCCAACAGCACGCAGGGAACCCAGACGATCATAATAAAGATCGGGTGCATCACGATCGGCAGCTTAAACGCATTGGCATTCCGGGCCGTCAACCAATGCTGGAAGACGTGCGGGAACATACCGACCGACAGCGGAATCAACAGGAACGAAAAGAAGAGCGGCTTGGGAATCTTGGCCCGCGTCAGCTGGCTCTCTTCGACTTGCGACGATGCGATCCGCAGATTCTCGATGAAGCTGTCGGTGCCGCCGATGGCACCGGCGATCACGACAAAACTGACAACTCCCAGAACCATAAAGACAGCGGTCTGGAAAGCGTTTGCCCAAGCGGTGCCTCGCATGCCGCCAAAAAAGACGTAGATCAACACGACCAGACAGATCACCGCCGACGCGATCGCTGACGGAACGCCATATCCCGACGCGGCAAACATCCCCGATTTTTCGAACGCGCCCTGCGTAACCGCTTCGACCACCGCGCCGCCGCCGAGCACGCCAACCATCAGGTAACCGATCACCAAAAAGACCAGGATCGGGAACAACAGGAAACCGATTGCGTGGCTGTCCAAGCGATCGCGAAAAAATTGAATCTGGGTGCGGTAGCCGTGGCGTTGGCCCAGTCGCCACAGTGGAACTCCGATCACAAAGAAGCACAGCGAGTGGACGATTCCGCTGGCCGAACCCAACAGCCCATACACGCCCGCTCCGGCGCGAAACGCCTGGCCCGTCGAACCGACAAGCGCAAAGGCGGTCATCGTCGTTCCGAACAGCGACATCAACAGCAGGAATGGGCCGATCGAATGGCTGGCGAACATGTAGTCTTTTGCGGTGCCGCGAAACAGCCGATTGGCGGCTAGTCCCAGCGTGATTAGCAGCGCCAGGTAGATCAGGATGACAGCCAACTGGATCATCGGTCCCCCTCCTTCAACTCACCTTCGATCGCCGCATCGGGCCAACAAAATTTGGTCGCCAGCAACCACAGCGTCGCCGCGGCGATCGAGATCCCGACGTGATAGGAGATCGCTCGGGGTAGAAACCCAAAATCGAGCGTCGCGTTGTTCCATTGCCAGTAGTCTTGGTGCAAGACCACCAGCACGACAATCAGAAACCAGATCAAATACTTCAACGCAGGACCTTTGCAGCGGGCGATCGATTAATTTGGTGGGAAATCTTCGGCACGAGGGCGTGTAATGTACCAAGTTAGCGGCCCCGCTGTCGCGATCCCCTGAGTCAGCCAATTCGACGCGCGACACCGCGACTTGTGCGATTCGGCGGTCTAGTGCGATAATCGCTCGGATGAGCAATTCAACCTACGATTACGATGTTTTGGTGATTGGAACGGGGCCTGGAGGCGAAGGTGCGGCGATGCAAGCCGCCAAAGCGGGGCTGCGAGTCGCGGTGGTCGAGCGGCACACGTCGATTGGCGGCGGCTGCACCCACTGGGGGACAATCCCCTCCAAGGCCCTGCGTTATTCGATCTCGAGCGTCATGAACGCGCTGGGCAGCCCGGTGCTGCGAGCCTGCGGCGTGCACGCCAACCCGACGATGAAGCAACTGCGCAGCAGCGCTCAACAGATCATCGGCAAACAGGTCTCGATGCGGCAGACGTTTTACGATCGCAACAACGTGCCGGTTCTGGTCGGCCAAGCGAGCTTTGTCGACGATCACACGATCCGCATCGATGGCCAGAGCGATCAGAAGGTGACGGCCAACAAGATCGTGATCGCCGTCGGTTCGCGTCCCTACCATCCGCCGGACGTCGATTTTGAGCACCCCCGAATCTTCGACAGCGACACGATTCTGGGGATCGACGAAAAGCCGTTTTCGATCACGATCTACGGCGCCGGAGTGATCGGTTGCGAATACGCATCGATGTTTCGCAATCTGGGTATCAAAGTCAATTTGATCAATACGCGGGCCAAGCTGCTGGAGTTCTTGGACGATGAGATCATCGACGCTCTCGCGTACCACATGCGCGATCAAGGCGTTGTGATTCGCCACAACGAAACGCTCGACAAAATCGAAGGGGTCGACGACGGAGTCATCTTGCATCTCAAAAGCGGCAAGCAATTGAAGAGCGATGCGCTGCTGTGGGCCAACGGCCGGCAAGGCAACACCGACGGATTGGGCTTGGAAAACGTCGGCTTAACGCCCGACAAACGGGGCCAGTTGGAGGTCGATGAGCAATTCCAAACCGCGCGCGATCATATCTATGCCGTCGGCGACGTGATCGGATTCCCCTCGCTGGCCAGTGCGGCGTATACGCAGGGCCGCGCCGCGGCGCGACACTTTTCCGACAGCGTCGAAGTCGAATCGAATCTGCGAATTCGCGACATCCCGACCGGGATCTACACCAGTCCCGAGATCAGTTCGGTCGGCAAGACCGAACGCGAATTGACCGAGGAGTGTGTGCCATACGAAGTCGGTTCGTCGCAGTTCAAGAGTCTCGCCCGGGCACAGATCACCGGCCGGACCGCGGGAATGCTGAAGATCCTGTTCCATCGCGAGACCCGCGAGGTGCTGGGCGTGCACTGTTTTGGAGCCGAGGCGAGCGAGATCATCCATATCGGCCAGGCGATCATGAATCAGCCCGAAGGACACAACACGATCGACTATTTTGTCGACACGACCTTCAATTACCCCACGATGGCCGAAGCCTACCGCGTCGCCGCCCTCAACGGCTACAACCGCCTGTTTTAGGTCGCGTATTCGCTGGAGTGGAGGCTTCAGCCGAAATACGCGCAACTCCAACCCCCGTTCGGCTGAAGCCTCGGCTTCAGTAATTCGTCGGCTAAAGCCTCCACTCCAACATTTCGTCGGCTAAAGCCTCGACTCCAGCGAAAACGTCGACTCCAGCTATTTGCGGTGCGGCATTGGGACCGGGCCTGCTATCGGCGGGCAAATCTTGGCATAATGGTGCGACCCCCAGCATCCCGCTTTCTCTGGGGGCACTCACAAATTCCAAGTAGGATGGGCGGTTTCGCCTTTCCGCTGCAAAACGCCGCGTTTGGGCAGACGTGCCCGATGCTACCAATCGACGAATGATATGCCAGTAACCTACAAAGATTCCGGAGTCGATCTCGATCTGTACGCTCAAGCGATGCAGCGGTTGCCCTCCCTTGCCCGGCGAACGTTCAGCCCCCGCGTGGTTTCCAACGACGGTGGATTCGCAGGGCTGTTCAAGCTCGACTTCTCCAGCCCGCTCTTCTCCCGCAACTACGAAGATCCGATTCTGGTTGCCGGAACCGATGGCGTTGGCACGAAACTAAAAGTCGCTCAGATAACAGGCCGCCACGATACGGTGGGAATCGATCTGGTGGCGATGTGCGTCAACGATCTGATCTGCACCGGCGCCGAACCGCTCTTCTTTCTCGATTACATCGCGATGGGACGCGACGATGCCGATCGGTTGGAACAGGTCGTCAAAGGGATCAGCGACGGTTGCCTGCAAGCCGACAGTGCGCTGTTGGGTGGCGAGACCGCGATCATGCCCGACATGTACGCCGCCGAAGATTACGACCTGGCCGGGTTTGCCGTCGGCGTCGTCGATCGTAAACATTTGGTCGATGGCAAATCGATCGTCCCGGGAGACAAGATCATCGGCATCTCCAGCGACGGCATCCATTCCAACGGCTACAGCTTGGTCCGCAAGATCATCTCGCACGCCGGGATCGCCCTGGATGCCTGTCCAGCCGAACTGGGCGGCGCATCGGTCGCCGATGAATTGCTGCGACCGACGCGGATCTATTCGTCGATGCTACGTCGCGTGCTGGGGCACTACCGCGTCAAACATGTCGTCCACGGAATCGCTCACATCACCGGCGGCGGGCTGCACGAGAACCTCTCGCGGATCTTGCCGAAGACCGTCGATACGGTGATCCAACCCGACAGCTGGCCGATGCCGCCCGTCTTCCCTTGGTTGCAGGGATTGGGAGACGTCGCCGATGAAGAGATGCAGCGAGTCTTTAATATGGGATTGGGGCTGGTCTTGGTCGTCAGCGATTTCTACGCTGCCAAGATCATGGAACTGGTGCGGGCTGGCGGATGCGAGTGCACCGAGATCGGCCATGTCGAAGCCGGCAGTGGTGAGAGTCGATTTGCATGATCTGTGATGCTGCATTGTTGCCGCTGCTGAATTCGTCGCTGCCGCTGGCCGTGGCGCAGATGACGACATCGACCTTCTGGTTGCTGGGCGTGGTTGTCGCCGTCTTGGCGATCCTGCTGTTGACCGGCCGCTTGTTGGAACGACGGCAGAGTTCGATGATGAACCCGGCGCTGCTGCAGCGGTTCAACCATCGCGTTCGCGTCTGGTTGATGATGTCGGCGATCCTGGTCTTCGCCTTCTTGATGGACCAATTCATCCGTGGCGTGACGGTGTTGCTGTTCGGATTTGTTTCGTTCTGGGCGCTCCGCGAATTTGTCACGATGACCCCGACGCGGCGCGGCGATCACCGAACGCTCTTCTGGGTCTTCTTTATCTTCACGCCACTGCAATATGTGCTGATCGCCTTGGGCCCGGCCTATTACGGACTCTACAGCATCATGATCCCGGTCTACGGATCGCTGTTCATCCCGGCGCGAAACGCATTGGCTGGCGATTCGAAGCGGTTCCTGGAACGGACCGCCAAGATCCAAGTCGGTCTGCTGATCTGCGTCTATTCGCTCAGCTACGCCCCGGCGATGTTGGACCTGAACCTCAGCAGCAGCCGCAAGGTCCAGTGGGATGGCAGCCCCGTTAGCTTGCTGTTCTTCTTCATCCTGATCGCCCAGATCGCCGACGTGCTGCAGCAGGCTTGGAATCGATTCGCCGGCGTCCACGTGATCGCCAAAGAGATCAACGCCAGTCGCACCTGGGAGGGACTGCTGGGGAGCATCGTTTTGACCGGAGCGATCGGCGCGGCACTCTGGTGGGCGACGCCGTTCGAATGGTACGAAGCGGCGGTGATGTCGATGATCGTGGCGATGATGTCATCCGCCGGCACGATGACCTTAAGTGCGATCAAACGCGATCGCGGCGTGACCGATACCGGCACCTTGGTTCAAGGGCACGCCGGGCTGTTGGACCGCATCGACAACGTCTGCTTCGCCGCTCCCGTCTTTTATCACCTGACCCGCTACTTCTTTTCCGTCTGATCCAATCGTGAAACTGTTCGACACCCACGCCCATCTCGATAACCCACGCTACGACGACGATCGCGACGCGTTGATGCAGCGATCTCGCGACGCCGGTGTCGTCTGCACCTTGGCGATGGGAACCACTGCGGCGTCGAGTCGCAAATGCATCGAGATCGCCGATCGCTACCCCGACGTCTACGCCGCCGTCGGAATCCAACCGACCTACGTCGGCAAACCCGATGCGGGCGATTGGGACGAGATCGTCGAACTGGCCAAGCATCCGCGCGTCAAAGCGATCGGCGAGACGGGACTCGATTGCTACTGGGACGACAACGCGCCGCTGCCGCTGCAGCAGACGCTGTTCCAGCAGCACATCGAACTCTCCCGGCAGACCGGACTGCCGTTTATCGTCCACATGCGAAACAGCGAAGCCGAGGTTTTGCAGGTGCTGCAAGACGCGGGCAAGCAGGGGCCGGTCAACGGCATCATGCACTCGTTCACCGGCGACTGGGAACTGGCGCAGAAGTGCTTGGACCTGGGAATGGATATAAGTTTCGCCGGGATGGTTACTTTCAAAAAGTCGCAGGATCTGCGCGAAGTCGCCGCCAAGATTCCCGCCGACCGGATCCTTATCGAAACCGATTCTCCCTACCTCACGCCGCACCCCTTCCGCAGCAAACGTCCCAACGAACCGTGGTATGTTCAGCACACGGCGGAGTGTTTGGCCGAGGCCCGCGGCGTTTCGGTGCAGCAATTTGCCGATCAGACGACGCAGAACGCTTGCCGCCGGTTTGCTATCGCGTTGGACGCCTAAAAACCAGCGAATCCGTAGCTCCACCAAACAACTTCGCGTTTCGATGCGTACTGTCAGGTTCGAGCCCACGCTGCAAACGCCGCCACATCTCTCCCCCTTTCCCCAAAGAAAAGCCGACGATGCTTGAACTTGTTGACGTGAAGAAACAGTTCCCTCAGCCTGGCGGGGGAACGCTGACGGTTCTGGACATCCCCAAGCTTTCGATCGATGCGGGGGAACAGGTCGTGTTGATCGGCCGCAGCGGCGGCGGCAAGTCGACGCTGCTGCACACGATCGCGGGGATCACCAAAGCGGACGGCGGCCAGGTGATCGTCAATGGCTACGACATCGCGCGGCTCAGCGAAGCCGGTCGCGATAGGTTCCGCGCCGGGGCGATCGGTTACGTCTTCCAGACCTTCAACCTGCTGGGCGGGTTTACGGCGCTAGAGAACGTGCGTCTGGGGATGACTTTTGGCAGCGGACGCCACGACATCGCGCGGGCTCGACATCTGTTGGAACGCGTCGGGCTGGCCGATCGAATGCACTACAAGCCCAGCCAGTTGTCGGTGGGTCAACAGCAACGCGTTGCGATCGCGCGATCGCTAGCCGGACGTCCCAAGTTGTTGCTGGCCGACGAACCGACAGCGAACATCGATCCCGCGAATCAACAAACGATCATCGATCTAATCCGCGACACCTGCCGCGAGGAACAGGTGGCGTTGCTGTTGGTTACGCACAGCATGCAGGTAGCGGAACAGTTCGATCGGATCGAAAAGTTCGAAGACCTCAATCGCGCCATGGCGACCGCCAGCATCTAAGACGATCCCGCGTCACCCCGCAATCGAACCGACGGAATTGCAAACACTATGAACCTCTTTAAGATCGCCTGGCGAAACGCCCAACAACGCGGACTGTCGACTCTGCTGACCACGATCTCGTTGGCTCTTGGAGTCGGCTTGGTCGTGCTGGTGCTGTCGATTCACGGCATCGTTTCGGACGCCTTTCAACGCAACGCAACCGTTGGCTACAACCTGGTGGTCGGGGCGAAAGGGAGCCCGCTGCAGCTGACTCTGAACACGGTCTACTACCTCAGCCAACCCGTCGAAAACCTGCCTTACGACTATTATTTGGAGTTCTTTGGGCAGGAGGAGCGGGAGCGGCAACTGGCGGCTTATGGCGGTCACTTGGACGAACCCGATCGCCCCGGCAAGTTCTCGCTCTACACCGGCAGCGACTCCGGCGGACTCGTGATCCCCGTCTGCCTTGGTGACTACTTTGGCGAATACCGCGTCGTCGGAACAACGCCTGCGTTCCTCGATAATCTGAAGCACGGCCCCGACGTCGACCAGCCTTATGAATTTCGCGAGGGGCGAAACTTCCAAACGCACAGCGAAGAGAACGGCTTCTTCGAAGCGGTTGTTGGATCGCGCGTCGCTTCGACGATGAACATCAAAGTCGGCGACACGTTCAACCCAACCCACGGCGATCCCGATGGCAAGGGGCACGACCTCGGATTCAAGATCGTGGGCGTCCTGAAACCGACCGGCACGCCCAACGACCGGGCGACGTTTGTGAACATGGAAGGCTTCTATTTGATGGAAGGCCACGCCAAGCCGAGCGAACATGGCGACGAAGAGGAAGAAGCGGAAGTCGAAGAGGAAGTTGTCGTCGCCGGCGAAGAGGCTGCGGTTCCCAACACTCCGCTGCCGTTGGACCAACGTGAAGTCACCGCGATCCTGCTGCGTCCGTCGCAGACGATGTTTGCGATGATGTTGCAAAACGTGATCAACGAAGGCCTGCAAGCTCAAGCTGCGACGCCGATCGGCGAGATTTCCAAACTGATGGAACAGTTCGTCGATCCGATCCGTTACGTCCTGCTGCTGATCACCGCGATCACCTGCATCGTCGCCGGCGTCGGAATCCTTGTCAGCATCTACAACTCGATGAACGACCGCCGCCGCGACATCGCGGTGATGCGGGCGTTGGGAGCTCGGCGAGGAACCGTGATGTGGATCATCCTGTTGGAGAGTGGCATGATCGCCGTCTTGGGCGGGCTGTTGGGCTGGATCGCCGCGCACGGCGCGATCGCTCTGGCTAGCGGCACGATCGAAGATCGAACCGGCGTCCCCGTCAACTTCTTCAGCACCACATCAGCTGAACTGTACGTCCTGCCGCTGGTCCTGGGACTCGCCGCAATCGCCGGCTTTGTCCCCGCACTGGTCGCCTATCGAACCGACGTCAGCCGCGCTCTGGCGTCTTAAACGCGAGGAATCAGACCGGTTTTGCTAGCGGGCCGAGTCGCGGCTGAAAACCGGCTCGGCGCGGCGTTTGGCAGGACTATTGGAAGTGTCGGGCGGAAAAAGTTGCAACTATTTTTCGTTGAACGAAACACGCTTGAGGAAAACCTTAAGTGGTCTGCGATCCCGTTGGACTGGGATATTACGCTTCTATGGCGATCAATCCGGCGGGCAAATAACGTTTGAAACCCGCACAAAATCTGCGTTTCTGGAAAATTGCTCGATGTGTACGTGTTGAAGTAGACAAAGGTTCGGATGGGCGTTAATATTCCTTCCGGACAGCAGCTGAGTGGTTTTCTCAAACCTTGGGAAATCGAAAGCTCGGAGATGGCTTTGGCAGCAGGTCCACTTATTACATCTCTAAACCTCATACTGAGTGCATTCGTCGATTGGCGAATGCACTTTTTTTGTTGGCCGAGGGGCCCACTCAATCTAGTCCTCGCGTTGCTCAGCCGCCGGCGGATGGTTCTGCACGAACGACCGCAGGCACTCTTGGAATCGGAGCACTAGCTTGCTCTGGAACCGGTAGGGATTCCAGGCCATCACGATCTGACGCGTCGGTTGGTTGCCGGCGAGCGATCGGTAGATCCGCCGATCCGAAGCGTCCAATGCCCGAGCCATCGCGGGGATCAAGCTGATCCCGTGTCCTAGGGTGACCAGTTCCTGGACCGATGCCAGTTGGCTGGTCCGTTCGACCGAGACCGGTTGCATCGACTTCTGTTGGCAGAATTGCACGATGTTTCGCGTCAAGCAGTGCGCTTCGCCCAACAGTACAAAGGGCATCGCGTCGAGGTCATCCAAGTGGATCTCGGACTGATCGCGCAGCGGATGTTGTGGCGACATCACCAACAGCAGTTCCTCTTCGAACAGGTCTTCGAATTCCAGATGCTTCGCTTCCAGCGGGCGAGCGAGGATCGCGAGGTCGGTCTCGCCATCGGCCAGTTGTTTCAGTAGGACCTCGGTCGTATCCTCCTGCACGCGAACCGTCGCCTCGGGACAGGCTTGGCCGAATTCACGCAGCAGCGGCGGCAGGAAATAGGGGACGATCGTCGGGATGCCTGCCAGCCGGATCGTCCCGGTCTCGCCATCGTCGGTGATCTCGCGATGGACGTCGTCGACCAACGCTAAGATCTGGCGAGCCCTATCGTGCAGGATGTGCCCCGCGTCGGTCAGCGCGATCAGCCGCGGTTGGCGTTCAAAAACCGGCTGCCCCAGTTCCTCTTCGAGCCGCGCGATCGAACGACTGAGCGCCGGTTGAGAGAGTCCAATCGCATCGGCAGCGCGGGTGAAGTTGCCAAACTCGGCGACTCTCAAGAAATTGCGTAGCTGATCGAGTTCCAAAGTGACCTCATTGCCAAAGGTTGGCGGAATGATGTTGGTAGAAGTAACGGGGGCAGAATGATTGAGGCAGAATGATTGAGGCAGAATGATTGAGGCAGAATGATTGAGGCAGAATGATTGAGGCAGAATGATTGAGGCAGAATGATTGAGGCAGAATGATTGAGGCAGAATGATTGAGGCAGAATGATTGAGGCAGAATGATTGAGGCAGAATGATTGAGGCAGAATGATTGAGGCAGAATGATGGAGGCAGAATGATGGAGGCAGAATGATGGAGGCAGAATGATGGAGGCAGAATGATGGAGGCAGAATGATGGAGGCAGAATGATGGAGGCAGAATGATTGAGGCAGAATGATTGAGGCAGAATGTGCGGTGTCGAATGCATATCATTCTGCCCCCATCAATCTGCCAACCTTCCCCTCTAAGTTAACAAAATAAGGTCGAGCGTCCTGCGACTCAGCCCGCAACCGCGAAGGTGCCGAGCGTCAGCGCGCCGCTGTGGGAATCGACAGCTTGGTTGGCGAAGCGGAGTGGTTTGCCTGAGGGCATCGGGTTGGGGATCTGCAATCGCAGTTGGTGCTGGCCGGCGGGCAGCTTTGTCGGATCGAGCGTTTGTTCGAACGTCTTCCGCGCTCCCGGTTGGATCATGCGTGGCGACCAATCGGTCGCCAGTTCCCCAATCAACTTTTGATCGCTGGCGATCTGCAAACGGGCGGTCCAGCCATGGTGATAAAACGGAGCGATCCCGCGGTTTTCGACCGTCACTTGAACCTTGACCGATCCGTCGGGCTGACGCTTCGCCGCCGCATCGACAACTTGCAGGTCGTAGCCCATTTTCTGAACCGCCTCGATCGCCCGCCGATAACGATCCGCATCGGCTTTCTTGCGACTCAACCCCGTGTCCATCATCCAAGTCGCGTGCGTTACGTCGCGGCACTCATCGAAACTCTGCGACGCGGCGGTGCAAGGTTCTTTGTCGAAACAGCAGCCCCAGACCTCCGGCCGAATCTCGCCTCCGATCGGCGCGGTCTGCCAACGCTGCGACAAACCAGCGTGCAACATCTTGGGCCAGAAGTACCAATCGTCTTGCTTCCGCCCGGTGGGGAGTGTCGAATGAGCGAACGAATCGTCGTGGTATCCGAAGGGATAGGTGGTGCTGTCGTAGTAGAGTTCGTCATCGGGGCCGGCGGGATAACGCAGCAGAACCGGCGTCTTTGGGAACGCGGCGACATAGGCATCCAAGATCTCACGCTGCACCTGCTTGCTGGCCCACAGTTCGGTCTTCGGATAGGTGTGCCATTCGCCCCACGTCCCCAACAGCCCTGCGGTGATGTAGGCCAGGCGAGGATCGCCGTCGTAGCGTGCGCCCCAGGCGGCGATGAAATCGGTCATCGTTTTCCGCAGGTTGGGATCTTCGTAGTCGGGAGTCTCGATCGCGGCCGGTGGATGCGGCGCGGTGTTGGTGTTCATGTAATAATGAACCTTCAATCCGCCGTCGATCAGAAATTGTGGGATCAGGTTTTTCCTGCCCGGGTATTCCAAGAAGACACGGACCACGGTCTGCCGGCCGCGCGACGCGATGTCTTCGAGCATCGCATCCATCGGTTGCCAATCGTATTGCCCCGGCCCGGTCACCAGCTTGGCAAGCGGCAGATAATTGAACTCCATGCTGTACGGAAACCGATCCGCCGGCGGATCCTGGTAGGGAACCAAGCCTTTGAGCGGATTGTCGGCAGGGCCCGGGGAGTAGCTGAAATCGGCGGGCGTGAATCGCCACGCCGCGTTCGGCTGGGCAATGGCTGGCGATGCGAAAGCGGCCAGTAAAAGCAAGGCGATCGAAAATGGGAGGCTTGCAAACGGGCGAGTTCTGGTCACGTGGAATCTCCGGTGGTGGCAGCGCGATGTGCCGCAGTCGCCCCTGGTTGCCCTCCTACTTCGCAACGACTTCGATTCGATACGGTTGCGATTGTACCAGTGTCTTGCGCGCCGCAGGTTTTGCCAAGGCGGCGATCTCTTTGTCCGCAGCCGCTTTGGCAGCGGTGATCTGCGTCAGCGTCGCATCGAGAGCCTTCTGTTTTTCGGGATCCTGCTCCGCAGTGCGCTCCGTTTTGGTCGCCTGTTCGACAGAGTCGAGGTGCTTGCGGTACGCGACAGCTCGGGCATGAGCCGGTTGGTTGGGGATCACGCTGACCGCCGCGTCGGATTGCAAATAGAAATCGTAAACGCCCGGCTTGGCATCTTTGGGAACGGGGATCGCATAATCGGCAGTCGCTGTTTTTTCATCGATCGTGATCTCGGGAACCTTCCAGTTGGCGGCCAGCCCGATCGCTTTGAACTTCAGCGGCGTCTTAAAGTCCATCCGCCGCGTGACGTTGCACTTCACCGTGTGCGTCTCTTCCGGCTTCACCTGCGGCGTCGCTTCGGGATGCGTCAGGTCGATCGATGCGTGCGACGAATCGCCGGCCAGGGAAAGCATCAGCGTCGATGTCGTCCGCGCCGCGGCTGCGGTTGTCGTGACGTTGGCGCTTGGACCAACGCAGACGACCGGGATCGCTGTCGTTTGAAATTCCGTATCTCCCATCGTGGCGGTCGCCGTGACGGTGATCGGCGTCGCTTCAAACGCAGCGTGCTCGGCAGCCGACAACAGCAGCGTCGTCGCGTTTTCGCCAGCGGAGATGATCGATGGCCGGGCGATGATGCCGTCGGGAAGTCCAGCGGCTGCGACCTGGATCTCGCCCGCGAAATCTTCGCGATCGACTTCCACAACCAACGGAATCGTTTCTCCCTTGCGAACCGCCAAAGCATTCGAAGGGTAATGGTTGGCGTTGTCGATCCGCAGTTGTTTGACCAGCGCGTAGGCGCGGAACTGGGGCCGCGGCGTCCGCAGCGTCAAGCGATATTGGATCGGTGGGCCGTCGTTGGCGGCACTGAATTGATCGCCCACGCGAATGTAAAACGGACCATCGCGATCGGCTTTAAACGCTCCCGAAGGATCGACGCTGGAGCGATGATATGGATTGGTTCGCTCTTTGTCGCGGGCCGGATGGTCATCGAAAAACTGGACCTGCACCGCGTTCTGCTTTCCGTCTGCAGCGGTGTCGACGCGGAAGATGCCCAGCACCGGATCGCAGGTCTGCCCAAGCCGACTGGCGAACAGATCGACCTTCACCGTTTGGTCCTTCTTCGCGTCGAAGCGATACCAATCGGCATCGCGTCCCGCCCCAAAGATCCCTGAGACTTCGCTGTCGATCGCGATCGGCATCGCTTGTGGATGCGAATCGTTCGGTTCCTGTTCGACGTTCACATCGACGTCGGTCAGCGCGATGCTGTGCCCGTCGACTCGCAGCGTGTCGTCGAGGAATCGATCCATGGTTGCGGTGGTTGGTCGAGCGACGGGCGGAGTGGCGGCTGCCGATTCAGGAGCGGTGATCGTCCGCTGCGACGTCTGCCATGGGCCAACTTTGCCCGTGGGTTCTTCGAGCCCCAGTCCTGTCAGCGTGATCGTTGTTTCGGTGTTCGCTTTGGCCGCGATCGGTTGCACCCAACGGACAACCGGGCCGCGATGCAGTTTGATCGCAAAGAAGGCGTTGTCGCCGCCGGCAAACAGATGGTCGGCGATGGCCAGGTAGTATTTGCCCGGAGCCGGCGGGGTGAACAGCACCACTGGATCTTCGCGAGTCGGGTCGGTTGCCGCTCGCACCAGTCGCCGTCCCGATTCGTCGAGGACTTCGATCTCCAGTTCCGACGCGGAGTCGATGCTGCCAGCAGCGGCTTCGATCACGATCGGGTCTTTGGAATCGAGTTGGATCGCGATGTAAGCGAATCCGCTGGCGCGAACCGTTCCGGTAACCCAGCATGGCAGCGTCGCGACGGCCGCTTTTTCCAGAGTGCTGGTGTCGGCTGGCATCGTCACGACGGGTAGGTCGGTGACGATCAACCGAAGCGGATTGCTGCTGCCGTGAAAACCGTCGGCGCGGACTTCGTAAACGCCCGGCTTCGCTTTGGCGGTGACTTCAAAGTGACCGTAATCGGGCTCGGTCGCTTCCGCCGCAAAGGCCTTGCCCGGGCGGGTTTGCAGTGCCGCGGTGATCGCCGGATCGGAGAACCACAGACGATCGATATCGATAAGATCGCTGCCGACCAAGCGGACTTTGGTCGGTTGGTCGACTTGAATGACTGGCGGCTGAATCGCTCGCAGATGCCCGATCGGGTATTGGGCGGAGACCTGCGTCGACAAGCTCGCCGTGGTCAGCAACAGCGCAAGGGTTAGGAGAGTTCGCATGGTGGGATGGCCTTGCCGAAGCGTTTGCGATCTTGGGAGAGAGGGAACTTCAGGTGTCGATAGCACCGTCGCGATCAATGGTTGGGCGGGAACCCTTCGGGCGGGCGACCGCAACGTTTTGCAGTCGCCCGCGTCGCGGAGAGCGATCAGTGGTTGAACAAAAACTCTTTGGTGTTGATGATCGCCCAGACCAGATCTTCGATCGCAAGTCGGCGGTCGGGTTTGCTGGCCAGGTAATCGGTCGCCGCTTTCGCTTCGGTTTCAATTGGCTTACGCGACAACGCCGCCAGGTAGAGTTCTTCGACAAGGGCGTCGTCGGCCGATTTCTCAGCCGCCAGACGCGCGATGCGACCACCGGCCCCCGTCAGCTTGGACTGCACTTCTTTACTGTTGATCAAGTGCAAGCACTGGGCCAGGTTCGACTCGCCGCTCCGTTCGCATTCGCAGGCACTGCTTCCAGCGGGGCGGCCAAAGACCGACAGGAAGTAGGAGTTAAATCCGTTGTCGGGCAGCTCGTAAGGGCTGGTTCCGGCGGGCATACCGGCGAACTGCGTCGGGACCTCGGTCACCGTGTCGATCGCCGAAAGCAAAGTTTCGGCGGCCAAGCGGCGTGGATAGAAACGCGAGAAGTTCAACTTGTCGTCGGCGTTCCAGTCGTTTGGTTCGCTGGAGCGTTGATAGGTTTGGGAGGTGCAGATCAGATGCGTGAGGGCCTTCAGATCGTATCCCGAATCGACGAACCACTGGGCCAGGCCGTCCAGCAGTTTTGGATTGCTGGCCGGGTTGGTGACTCGCATGTCGTCTTCGGGATCGACCAAGCCGCGGCCGAAGTAATGCTTCCAGTAGCGATTGACGATCGCGCGGGCGAAGAAGGGGTTGTCGGGATTGGTCAACCAATCGGCCAGTTCGGTCCGAGGATCGTCCCAGGCGTCGACGGTTAGCGGTTCGTTGCCAAGGCTGGTCGGCGGAACGGCTTGCTTGTTTTTCGGGTTGGTCGCCGTCGCGTTGCCGGGACGATGCACGACCAACAGCTCACCCGGCGTGTCGCCCGTCTTGCGACCGACGCGCGAGAAGAAGGCGGTCAGCCCGTAATAATCTTGCTGACTCCAGACTTCAAACGGATGGTGGTGGCAGCGGGCGCACTGCAGTCGCAGCCCCATGAATAGTTGAGCTGTATCTTCGGTCAACGATTCGGGGTCTTTGACTTCGCGGTACCAGCCGACCGCCGCGTTGCGATCGGGAGAACCCGATGCGGTCAGCAGGCCGCGGACCCATTGGTCGTAGGGGACGTTGTTGTCGAAGGCTTCGTGCAACCAGCGGTAGAAGGCAAACGTCGACTCGCGATCGGTTGCTGCGTTTCGCTTGTTCCGCAGAATCGCCGACCACTTGGTCGCGAAGTGCGATGCGTAATCGGGGGATGCCAGCAGGCGATCGATCAGTTTTTCGCGACGCTCTGGATCGGTGTCGTCGATGAACTCGCGGGTCTCTTCGATCGACGGCAGGCGACCGACGATATCGATCGTCGCGCGTCGGAGGAACGTTACGTCGTCACAGGTTGGCGATGGGGGAAGCCCCAGTTCCTGCAAGTTTTCGAAAACCCAGCCATCGATCGGATTGCTGAGCGATTCGGGCGCTGGCACTTCCAACCCCAGGGGGATCGACGCGCGGAACACGCCAACGTGACCTTGGTAGCGCGCCATCACCGCAACCGAACCACTCAGTTTGTCGACCGATACGAGTCCCGCGTCGTCGACTTCTGCCATCGACGTGTCGTTCGATTCGAACGCGGTGGTTCGCGTGACATCCTGCGTCGAGCCATCGCTGTAGCGGGCGACGACTGTCAATTGTTGAGCGCTGCCACGCTGCATCGTCATCTCCAACGGCAGCACATCGATTCCGACAACCACGGGATCGTCGGGGCTTCCGTAGGGCATGCCTTGAGCGATCCAGCGACGCATCACGCGGTAGGAAGGACTGTCGGTTGCGACCAGCGATCCGCCACCGTGAGGGACGCCGCCCGATGCTTTCTGCAGCAATAGGCTGTGATCGGGAGAGGTCGGGAAGACGCGGCGGTTGCGTCCTTCGGCGACTAGCCATTCGTAATCTTCCTGCGGTTCAAATCCCAACAGCGACATGCGGAAGCCGTTTTGACCGCCGCTTTTGCCGTGGCATCCGCCGCCGTTGCAGCCGAACTTGGTGAAGATCGGCGTGATTTGATCGGGGAAGTTGATCGGGACGTCGTTGATCAAGTTTTCTACGCGGATGGCGATCTTGGCGGTTTGCTGCGTCGCGTCGTCGGCTCCCAAAATGGCCGCGGTGACGGTGCAGTCTCCTTCGGCCAGCGTGCTGATGTATCCGGTCTCCGAAACGTCGACGATTCCCGCCGGCTGCGGCTGCCACTGAACATCGCGCGTCACGTCGCGGATCTGCCCCGATTCGTAATGCCCCAGCACCACGCATTGTTGTGCGATGTCGCGGCCGCGGAGGGTGATGATGCCATCGACCTCGCGTCCGGTGACGATCTCGATCGATTGCAATTTTCCTGGAGCTCCCATGCCCGGCGGTTCCACCGCAGCGGAGGTCGACTCCGACGTGGCTGGACTCGCCGCGTAAAGAGACCCAACTAGGGGAAGTGACAACAACGCAAGCAGGCAGCACGTCGCACGCATGACTCGAAATCCAAATCGAGGTGACGCGGTCTACTGCATTCAAGGTGGGGCGAGGGGCAGGAAACCGCTGAAGGAGGGCATTTACTGGCAGTCGGAGGGATGATTATCCGCCAACCAGCGGCAGATATCAAGTCTTTCGAGCGATTTCGGTGGTTTTCCGCCAGCCGCTTTGACGCTAGCAATTTCGTGCAGCACGTCTGCCGTAGTGGACGAGGTCACGAGTCCCTTCTCTCTCTCGTCGAACGCTAGTAAATTCGGCGAAGGACTCGTAGCCTCGTCCACTACGAGGCCGAGTGCGTTTGCTGAGATTGGACGCGCGGCCCGTTGGGCACGCGGTTAAACGATTGGGGCGTAACGCGTTGGGTGCGAAGGACTTAGGCTTTTGCGAAGACGCCGCGGAGGTTGTTGGCTTCGAAGCCGCCGGGGGCGTCGCCGCTGGAGCCATACATATAGATAGCGGCTTGCACGATCGCCGACATCGCGCTGGAGATCAGCGAAACCAGCAGCAATCCGATCACTCCCAAGACGATCACGGCGATTCCCGCTGCTCCGATCGAAGCGGTCAGGAAGCCGCCGCCAACGATCAAGGCGATGCAAGGGAGCGAGGCGAGGAATCCGAAGAATCCGATTCCTCCCTTGGCTCCCAGCGATTCGCCCCAGGTGCTTTTCAGGATCGTTGCCGATCGCTTGAGGGCTTCGAACGGGCCGGCTTTCTCGATCACCAGTACCGGGACGACAAAGAAGCTGGCCGCCGCCCAGGCCATCCCTAACAATCCCGAAACGATCGCCCCGACCTTCTCGCTGCGACTCTCGATCACTCGCAGGATCACGCCGACGGTGGCGCTAAGCAATGCCCAACCGGCGATCTGGGGCAGTCGAGACATCGCGGCGGAGATGCCGTCCGATAGCGTCGGTCGCTCGCCGTAGAAGCTTTTCACCGCGCATGCGATCAAGGCGGAGTTGAAGAAGACGATCACGAAGTAGTTGACGAAGTAGAAGGCAAACAGAACCGCCAGGTAGAGCGGGTTCTGCATCGGGTCGCCCGCTTCCTGCCCCTGTTCGATGGCGTTTTCCACCGCGCCGGTCATCACCAAGGGGATGGCGAAAGAGATCATCACCAGCATGCAGCTGATTCCGCTGAGCAGCGGGAAGATGATCAGTTGCTTGTCGCGTTGCAGTACGCCCAGGCTTTGTTTGGCCAGTGCATACCCGTTACTTAATCGCTCGAACATCGTCCTGCCTCGGTTGTTTGTTTTGTTGTGTTCGTCGTCTGCCGCTTCAGCGGCAGTTCATGGACGTCAAATCGTTTGTTTACCACGTCAGCGGTTTGCCGGCGCGGAGATCGTCGCGGACCTTCTTGAGGATCACGGGGAGATCGAAGACGCGGCGAGCGGACTTCTGATCGGGATCCAAGACCGCGACTTCGATCGCTCCTTCGACACACATCGCCATCGTGCGAACCAGGTCGATTGGGCTCGGTTGCAGGCATTGTGAGTTCTGCAGTTGAGCATCGTTTGCGTACTGTTCAGCTTTGGCTTGGTCGGTGAACATCGCCAGTGCGATCCGATCGTCCTGCATCTGCCAGCAGGCCGGACCGGCGTCGGAGAGCAACAGCCAGGGTTGCAGATTCACCGATTCGGAGGAGAGGTCATCCATTAAGAATCGCTCCCGGCGTCGGGAGTTGTGGGTTGGGTGGCGGGCGAATCTTTGGGGCCCAGGCTGTCCAAGTCGGCATCGAGTTTCGCATCGGCCGCCGGTTTGTCTGCCGGCTTCGCTTCGGCCGCGTTATCTTTGTCCGCTGGTTTCGCGTTTAGTGCCGGAGAGACGGGGATCATCACCATCCGGATCGGCGTCCCACGCGGTGGCATGTTTTCGGTGCACGCGCTGAATTCCAGGTACTCCGCGTCTTTGCTGCTCTCGATCGGAACGTCCAGCGTTGCCGAAGCGAAGTTCGAAACGCAAACGAGATCGCCGTCGTCGGCTGAATAAAAGTCGCGTCCGCTGCGTGGGTCGGTCCACCACTGGCTGCCAGCGAAGACGAAATCGGTGTTCAGTTTCTCTTTCGTTCCGGTTTTGCAGATCCATTCTTGCGCCTTGGCTCGATGGCGTTTGCCCTCCTTGTCGCGCCACAGCACCCAGATCGCGATCCGATCACCGGTGGGGGGCGAGAACTTGGGTTGGAACTGAACCGGCCGGCCGGGGGTCGCTCCCACGGCCAGCAAGGCCGCGTGGACATATTGGCTGCGAGCCAGCACAGCGATCGCCGATTCGTGTTCTTTAGTCCCCGCCGGGCAGGCGAACATCTCCAACAACCCCTCTCGAACGGCGACGTATCCGTCGACGATCACCCGGCGGTTTGGTTTGTCGATCCACAGTCGGGCGTCGGGCGCCAACCGCGTTGCACCTTTAGGGGCGTCAAAAGCGGCGATCACTCCTTTGATCGTTGGACTCTCGCTCTCCTCGGGTGTCGACGGCCGTTGCGGTCGGTCGGGATCTTCGCTGGCTGGCAGGTCGGCAATCGGTTTGCTGGTGTCGGCGGGCTGAGCGATCGCCGATCCGAGGCTCGCGAGCGTCAACAACAAACAGACCAACGAGCGAGGCACCTGCGCAGCGCTCTTTCGGTTGCCGTGTCGCAGTTGAATTAGGTTGGCAAGCATCGGATATCCTTCTCGCGTGGGTGAGCAAAAATGCAAATGTCGATGGCGATGAAGAATCGCAGCGAACAGCGATCTTCGGCCCAACAGGCATTGCATCGCTGGTTGGATCAGAAAGAATAGGCATCGACAGTCCCCGGCCGTAGGGCAAATTGGCTCCACAGGTCGGCAGCAAGTATCTTAGCATCGTATCCACCATGACGACTACAACATTGACACAACGAACCGAATCATCCCCAATCGATGCGAGCGAGGACTATCTGATGGACAGCGAAAACGCTTGGGGTGAATTGATCGTCCAGTTGACCCGGCGGCAGACCAGCCGTCGCAAATTGAAGGCCGATCCGGTTTGGGAGATGTTTTTCGAGCTGCCGCCCTCCGCTGGCAACGCCGACGGCGACACTGCATTGGCTGATGCCGCGGCTGTCCTGGTCGCTGCGGCCAAAGGGAACGAGGACGCCGCGAAGCCTGCCGATTTTGATTGGTCCGCCGCAGCGGCGGCGCTCTCCGGCAGCGCGCCAACCGAATCGGATCTGTTGACCTGGGCCTACGTTCTGCCATTGTTAGCCGACACGTTGGGCGAGGCGCAGTGGTGGGAGGTTTTGGGCGTTTTGAAGTCGGCTCGGCAAGCGGCACTCACCGACCTGCCAGTCGAAAGTTCGCGTCGAGTGATCTTGGCGGCTGAGCTGGGGTTGGTGTTGGCTTGGGGGCTGAAGAACTTTCAGACCTCGGTTCGTTTAGCCGAGTCGAGCTGGAGCGTTTATTGCGAGTACTTGGAATGCGAAGACGATCGCTTGCAGGAGCTGTTGTCGGGCGGAGCTCAGCGGTTGCCGAAAGCGTTGGCGTCGGCGCTGCGATCGATGCAGATCGCCCGCGTCGGATTTAAGCACAAACCGGCCAACGAGCAGCTGGGCGAATTGAACGAGATGGCGGCTTGGCAGTCGCATTTGGTCCGCTGGGACGGTTCGTTGTGTTTGCAGCCGATGGAGACCAAGCTGTCGAGCGATCTGTTGGATACGGCGACGCGATTGTTAAAGGATCCGGGGCTGCGGATGGCTTACGATTTCGCTTGCCGCACAGCCGACAAGGCGTTGAAGAATAAACTGACGACCGAAATCGAACTGCCCGAGAGTGGAATGTATTGCGATTCGGCCGGCTTGGTTTCGATGCGTCCTTCGTGGTTCCGACATCACGGATGGATCGTCGCCGATTTTTATTCGCAGCCCGCGCCGCGGATCGAACTGTCCGCCGGCAAGCGGATGATTTTGGAAGGGGCTTGGGAAGCGACGATTCAAATCGATGGCCAGGATTGCCAACCGCGCGGCGACTGGGAAGAGGTCTGTTGGCATAGCGATGACGACGTCCACTACATCGAGATGGAACAGTGTTGGACGCATGGCGTGACGCTGCAGCGACAATTGATGGTCGTCCGCGAGGATGGGGCGGTGCTGTTGGCCGATACCGTGTTGTCTCCCGATGACAGCGAGATCTTCTACCGTTCCAGCGTCCCGCTGGCGGCGACGATGCAGGCGGCTGCCGACGCGGAGACGCGCGAGGTGGTGCTGCACGATAACAAGCCGCGGGCGATGGTCCTACCGATCGGATTGTCGGAATGGCGAGTCGGTCGCAGCCCGGGGAAGATGGAGGTCGCCGAGGGGCGTTTGACGGTCAGCGGCCGCGGCGAAAAGCGGCTGTACGTTCCGGTCTGGATCGATCTAGAACGCCGTCGTTTCGATCGCCCGCGGACGTGGCGGAATCTGACGGTGGCGTCGCGGTTGGTGATCGCCAAGGCGAACGAAGCGGTCGCGTCGCGCGTTCAATTTGGATCGGAGCAATGGATCGTGTTCCGGTCGCTCAGCGAGCACAAGGCTTATACCTTCTGCGGAAAACATTTGGCTGCCGATTTCTATTGCGGCCGGTTCGATCCAAGCGATGGATCGTTGGAAGATTTAATCACCGTCGAAAATGCGTCGGATTCACAGGATGGGAATGCATGAACAAGTCGATCACGGCCGAACAACAGCGTTTGTTAGCCAGCAACGAGCGGACGGGAAACTGGCAGCGTTGGGGGCCTTATCTTTCGGAGCGTCAGTGGGGGACGGTTCGCGAGGACTATTCCGAAAGCGGCGATAGCTGGCAATACTTTCCGCACGACCACGCCCGCAGCCGCGCCTATCGCTGGGGCGAAGACGGCTTGATGGGGATCACCGATCGCCAGGGGCGACTCTGCTTTGCCCTGGGCTTGTGGAACGGCCGCGATCCGATTCTCAAAGAGCGGCTGTTTGGGCTGACCGGTCCCGAGGGGAATCACGGCGAAGATGTCAAGGAATGTTATTATTACCTGGACAGCACGCCGACCCATTCGTACATGCGTGGCTTGTACAAATATCCGCAGGCGCGGTACCCGTACGAAGATCTTGCCGCGGTCAATCAGGGACGCAGTCGCAACGAACTGGAATACGAACTGTCGGATACGGGAGTCTTCGACGAAGATCGCTACTTCGATGTCGATGTCCGCTACGCCAAGCAGGCTCCGGACGACATCCTGATCCGCGTGCTAATCACCAATCGAGGGCCGGACGCCGCCGTCTTGCACGTCGTGCCTCAGTTGTGGTTCCGCAACACTTGGACCTGGCACTGCACCCACGAAGGCTGCACCGCGCGGCCTCATCTATCGTTGAACGATGACGGGCGAATCGTCTCGCGACACGAGACGCTTGGTGCGTTTCAGTTTGCCGCCGACACAGGGCCTCAAGGCGAAGACCCCACGTGGCTGTTTACCGACAACGAAACCAACGCCGACCGGCATCCCGACCTGCCCTGCGAGAGCGAATACTATAAGGATGCGTTTCATCAGTACGTGATCGAAGGGGATACCAAAGCGGTGAACCCCAAGCGGCATGGCACCAAAGCGGCTCCCTATTATCTGCTGCGGATGAAGCCGGGCGAACAGGTTCAGTTGCAGTTTCGACTGGCGGGCAACCAGGACATTCCAAGCGGCGATTGGTTTGGCGAAACATTCGACGCCAGCTTTGAAGAACGGGCGTCGGAGGCGGACAGCTATTACGACAACGTGATCGCAAAATCGCTGAGCCCCGAAGAGCGGAACATCTCGCGGCAGGCCTACGCCGGGCTGCTGTGGACGAAGCAGTTCTATCACTTCGTCGTCGACACTTGGCTCAACGGCGATCCCAACGGACCGCCTGCGCCCGCGTCGCGACTGAACATTCGCAACAAAGACTGGCGGCATCTGTTTAACCGCGACGTTTTGAGCATGCCCGACAAATGGGAGTATCCGTGGTTTGCGGCTTGGGACAGCGCATTCCACATGATCCCGATGGCGCGGTTGGATCCGCATTTCGCCAAAGAGCAGCTGATCCTGTTCTTGCGGGAATGGTACATGCACCCCAACGGCCAGATCCCCGCGTACGAATGGACCTTCTCCGACGTCAACCCGCCGGTCCACGCTTGGGCATGTTGGAGTGTCTATGAAGCGACGGGAGAACCCGGCAATCGCGATCGGCTGTTTTTGGCGCGGACCTTTCAAAAGCTGCTGTTGAATTTCACTTGGTGGGTCAATCGCAAAGACCCTCGCGGGCGGAACGTCTTCTCCGGCGGCTTCTTGGGTTTGGATAACATCGGAGTCTTCGACCGCAGCAAACCATTGCCCGATGGCGGCTACATGGAGCAGGCGGACGGGACCGGATGGATGGCGTTTTATTGCGGCACGATGCTGCGTATGGCGTTGGAACTGGCCGACAACAATCCCGCTTACGGCGACATGGCCAGCAAGTTCCTGGAGCACTACGTCGCGATCGCCGAGGCGATGAACTCGATGGATGGCGACGGTCTGTGGGACGATCAGGACGGCTTCTATTACGACCATCTTTACATCAAAGATCACGGCACGCCGATGCGGATCCGTTCGATCGTGGGGCTGATTCCGCTGTTGACCCCGGTGATTTTGGATGAAGCTGTGATCAACCGCCTTCCCGGATTTAACAAGCGGATGAAGTGGTTCTTGGATTCCAAGCCGGATCTCCGCGATCGGATGACGTATGCGGAACGGAAGGATCCCAACAGCCAACAGCCTTGCCATCGATTGCTGGCGATTCCGTCGGAGGATCGTTTGCGACGGTTGCTGTCGGTGATGTTGGATGAATCGGAGTTCCTGTCGCCGTACGGAATCCGTTCGCTCTCGGCGGCCCACCGCGAAGATCCGTTTGTGTTTGAGTTACACGGTGTCCGCAACGAAGTTGCGTACGTGCCAGGCGAAAGCGATTCATGGATGTTTGGTGGCAACAGCAACTGGCGCGGTCCGGTTTGGATGCCGTTGAACTTCTTGATTATCGAATCGCTGCGAACCTATTACCAATTCTGCGGTGATACGGTTCAGATGGAATGTCCGACCGGATCGGGGCAACTGATGACGTTGCTTGAGATCGCCGAAGAACTGGAGCGGCGGTTGACGACGTTGTTCAAAGCCGACGACGAGGGGCATCGCCCGATCCACGGCGGCGAAACGCGTTATGCCGAGGATCCCGCATGGAACGATCTGGTCCTGTTCTACGAGTACTTTCATGGCGACAACGGCCGCGGCCTGGGGGCGAGTCATCAAACCGGATGGACTTCGTTGGTCGCGACCCTGTTGGATCATCAGGCCCGATCGTCGTCGCAGCGCACGCAAAAGAAATAGGCAATTGGATGATGAAATCTGTTCCGATGATCCTTGCGATCCTGTTGGTGCCAGCGTTTGCAGACGCTCAGAATCGGGTGCAGCCCGAGTTGATGGAGGTCCCCGAGATCCGTTCGTCTTGGGACGATCTGACCGAGGGGATCGCGACGAAAGAAGACTGGATCGCGCGTCGCGCGGTTCTGAAGCAGCGGTATCTGGATTTGTTGGGGGACCAGCACAAACCGGAAAAGCCGCCGCTGGATTTGATCGTTCACGAAGATGTGGTCGTCGACGGTTTGTATCGCCGGCAGTGGATCAGTTATGCCGTCGAAGCGGACGAGCGGGCCCACGCCTATCTGGGAACGCCGCTGGAGCTCGACGGCAAGGCTCCCGCGATCGTGGCGCTGCACGGGACGTACCAGCACGGCAGCAAGCGGGCGGCGGGACTGATCGACAACCCCGACAAGGCCTATCTCGATCATCTGTGCCGTCGCGGTTATGTCGTGATCGCGCCGGAGCACTTCGTCTCGGGAGAGCGGACGCCGGCCGCGGGCCCTTATGACACCGCCGCTTTTTACGAGAAGCATCCCCAGTGGACGGCGGTCGGGAAATTCACGTACGAGCATTCGATTGCCATCGACGTCTTGCAGAGTCTACCGCAGGTCGATGCCCAGCGGATCGGAGCGCTGGGGCATTCGTTGGGAGGCCACGGCACCTTTTTCCTGGCTGCTTACGACGATCGCATTCAAGCCTCCGCGTGCAATTGTGGAGCGTCTTTCTTTCGGCACAATCCCAACGTGGAAGGCTGGGGACGCAACCGTTGGTACATCTATTTCAAGCCGATTCGGGAGGGGCTGCTGAAAGGGGAGCTGCCGCCTATCGACTTCCACGAGATCATCGCCTTGATCGCTCCGCGGGCGTTTCTGGACGTCTCCGGTTTAAACGACGGCCATACTCCAACGCAGAAACAGCGGCTGTTGATGCTGATGAAAATCATGGATGTCTACGAACTCAATGGGGTGCCGGAGAACCTCGGCTTCTACGTTCACGGCCGCAAGCATTCGGTGGCGCACGAATCGCGGCAATTGATCTACGGATGGATGGACACGCATCTGAAACCTGCTGAAGCGACGCAGACGCACCTCGTTTCCCCTGCTGCTACAGCGACTGACCCTTGATTTCATACCAGCACGAAGTGCAAGCGAGTGAATTTCACCGCACCAGCACGCTGAGTTCGAGGTCACTCGCTTGCGTTTCGTGCTAGTATGTTTGCGGCGCGGGCGATCTTTAGCGAGCCGCTGATGCCGGGACGGAGGAGCCATTGGGGCTGGCCGTTGGCGGCGGGGAGCTTGCGGTTGTCGGTTACGGTCCAGACAAGGTAGTTGCCGTCCAGATCGACTTCCGGACTGCATCGCGTGATCGTGAGATTGTCCATCACGATCGGTTTTTCGCCGGCGATCTGAAATGTCGCGGCCGCTTTCATGCCGATGATCTGATGAGGTGCGATGTCTCGCAGGTTCACAATCGCTTGGACCGTCAAGCGATCCATTCGCAGGATCCGCACCACGGGATCGCCTTGGCGACACCATTCCGATTGGAATCGGAACTGTTTGACAATCGTACCCGCGAACGGGGAGACGCTTTCACGTTCTTTCAGATCGATCTCCGCCACCGACAGTTCAGCTTCGGCAACCTGTCGAGCGTAGGACTCCTCGCGCTGTGCAGCCTCCGCGATTTTCAGCTCTGCCGCGCTACGGTCCTTGTTGCTGGCCGCACGGTAGCGTTCCAGATAGGGCGTGCGACCGACTTCATCGAGCAGTTCGGTCTCTTTTGTGTTCTTCGCCAGTTCGATTTCGGCAGCCCGGATATTCCAGTGGTTCTCCGCTTTGACGGTCGCTTGATCTAGCTCCGCTTTTGCAACTTCCAAACGCGCCTTCGATTCCACATCCCGCAGTTGAAATAGCAACTGTCCTGCGGCGACGTCTTCGCCGGTCCGCGCATGCAGCGTGGTCAGCAGCCCGTCGCGTTCGGCCGCCAAATCGACTTGGTCGAGGATCATCAAGAGACAATCGGTTTCGATGCTCGTTGGTTGCGAGCGATCCTGGCCGCGACAGATCGAACCGCCGAAAAGTGCGATCGTGAACAGGACGTGAAGCGGGAAGATGGGTTTTATGAGATCAGACATATTTGAACCAGGTTCTCTTGGCCCAGTCGAAGAATTCGTAAAGTTTGCAGTAGCCGATCGAGCCACGGCCAGCGTGAATGTGAGCGATGACTTCGGTGCCTGGACGGGTGCGGATTTCGGAATCGGTGGGCTGTTTACCAATGTCGACATAGACTCGGATGATGTTCCCTTGGTCTTCGTCAACGTCGGCGCTGCGGGCGATCTCACGAATCGTCCCTTCGCGGACCAGGGTTGGATGCGAGGCGAGCACATACGATGTCTTTAATCCGCTAGCGTCGTCTGGGGCCTGGTCGTTGGTGTCCCCGTGGGGCGGCGGTTGTTTGTCGATCACATCGCGAAGGTATCCGCTGCGCTTATCGGCCAGCTTCAGTTCCAATTCCCAGGGGCCTTTCGGATCGGCGATCGTTAACAATTTTTGCCCCGGTTGAACCGGACGCGCGGTCAGGCGTTGCGGCATGTCCCAGGTGACGATCTGGCCGTCGGCGGGGCTTGTGATTTGCAATTGAGCCTGCTTTTCGAGCAGAAGGTCGTATTGGTCTTGGATCTTGCCGAGACTCGCTTCAAAACCGGCGCATTGGCGGACGTTGGTCTGCCGTTGTTCGTCGTCTTTGAAGTCGCCCAGCAGTCGCTGCAAGCGGCATGTTTTCAGCTTCTGCCGTGTCTCGCGGAGCTTGCCTTCGACGTCGGCGATCTCGGCCGATAAGGCGGGGTTGGAGAGAGTCAAAAGAACTTGGCCCTGTTGGACCCATTGGCCGTCGCTGACCAGTAGTTGATCGACCACGCCTTCGGTCTGTGCGTAGACCTTGCTTCGCTGTGTCGGTTGCACGATCCCTTCGCATCGCAATTTGAAGTCGGCCGGGACGAGGCTGAGGGCGGCGATGATCGCGGCCAGCAGCAGCGTGATTCCGATCGCTTTGTTGCGGTGGTGTCCGCGGAACAGGTTGGTGAAGTGCCCCAGTTCTTTCCAGACCGGCATCAGGAACAGGCTGTTGTGGCGGCGGGCGTTCGCGACCGCGTTGACGACGGGCAGTTCGATCGCTTGCCACATCGGCAGGATCTCGTCGCGGCACAGCGGTCGCTGCAGCCCCTCGATCGCAAGGACACCCACGACGTCGCCGAGATTCGCATCGCGATCGCGAACGATCGCGGCGAGGTCGTTGGGATCGTTGGAGGGTTCGCGTTTTTGAATCAGCGGGACGAAGGCGACCGATTGCGCATCGGTCGCTTCGTAGTAAATGTCCAGCAATCGGGTCAGTTCGGGAGCCATGTCGGAGGCTTGCTCGGGAGACCAGATCGCCAGGCGTGCCGTGGCCGATCGCGTGGCGAGCCGTTGGATCGCAATGACCGATTCGCTGCGCCGGTCGAAGACCTGTTGATTGCTGATCGCCCGCACAACACAACTCTGCCCGCGGAAGATCGCCAGGCTGATTCGACCCTCGCCAAAGAAGGCGTGCAATTCGTTGACGACGTCAAAGGCGACTTCGGTCTCGTGTAGATTGCGGCCGACAACCTCCGCAACTCGCATCGCTCGAGCCTGCAATTCAGGCGACTGCACAACGCTGGTGATGGGGGCTGGCGTGGCGACTTCTACGATAGCGTGTTCGGTTTGATTAGGTTCTGGAGACGCCGCATGCGATTTGAGACCTGCGGGCTGCACCGGGGGAAGCGGAGTTGCAATGGGATCAACTTGGATGTCCGTGACGGGGACAGCGACGTTTTTGGAGACCGCGGCGATATCCGCCGTCGCAGCGCGGTGCTCCGAAACGATCTCTTGGTCCGTCTCGTCGTCGGGTGAGCTTGGTTCGTCGGTCGAATGGTTTCCTTGAATTGCCTTCGCCGCGATCACAGCTAGCGGTGCGGTGGCGTCAGGAATCCTTGGGGAGGGTTCCGTGTCCCGATGCGTCGGCGCGATCGAGCGTTCGAGTTCGGCCTGCACTTGTTGCAGGTCCGCCAAGGTCCAGTGGCTTGATTCGGGAAGCGCGTTGGGTTGAAACAGTTCGGCGACTGCTAGCGTTTGCTTGTCGCGGCGGATTGGAAAGACGAGTTGGCGATGGAACAGGACGAGTTCGCGGATTGCGTCGTCGTCGACAGCGTCGGGATGGTCGAATGCTTGGGACGATTCGGGAGTGACAAAGATATCGGCGCGGCCCGTTTCGCAGACTTGTTCGGCGTTGGCGACGATGTCAGCGGTGAAATCGGAGTCGGGGGCGGCATCGGCCAGTTCGATGCCATGGCTGGCTTGCCAGCGGAACCCGCCGCCATCGGGACTCCAGAGGATTCCGGCCGATGCACCGCTCGCGTTGCAAAGTTCGGGCAGCCTCTGGGCGAGCGATGCCAACGGATCGGCGGGCTGTGCCGGTGCTGCGGCGATCGCCCTCAGCAGCCGCGGCAAGTCAGCTCGAAGATCGGATTGCGTTGGGGTTTCAGCGGACATCGGTTTCGCAGGTCAGGATGGGATTCGTGCGTCTTGGGCTCGCGATGCGACCGCGTCGCGCAGCTCGCTCGATCAACATCGTTTGGCTTGGGCTGCAAGCATTCGTTAGCGAATCTGTCGCGTCGGGTTCGAAATCGCGGTAGATCCCCAGCCTTGCGGCATGGAACACTACGAAAAGTCTAGTTTACCCCTGGCGTTCGTACAGGTTCGCGTGTCGGTATGTTTAAAGATAGGTAGTTTGACATGTGTTTGCCAGCATTTACCTTTCGATTGCTCACCGCGAGGCAGAGCTGAGAATCGAGCAATTTCGATTGGCTGCTAGAGATCGATACGGCCGATCTAATCGTTATATTCGGCGCAGGCTGCCCGATAGATAGGCTTTCCGCACATTTGACGAGGCGATGGAATCACCCCGCCCACCAGTTCGAATCGCTAGCATTGCGCTGTGTTGCGTCTTGGTTGCCTGCTGCGCCGCTGCCTGGGGCGATGATTTAGGCATCGACGAGTCGCTGATTACTCCTCGTAGCCTGTATCGCAACAATCCAGCCCGTACCGTCGACAAGGGGGCACCACGGCAGAGGGATCATCGATTTACCGTCGAGTCGGGATTGGTGAAGGTGCCCCGGGGGGAGGCTGCGGCGGTAAGCGAGTCGGATGCTGCGGAGCCTTTGGCGTCGGGAGCGTCTGTTTCGTTGTCGCAGCCGAATCTTCCTGCCACTTCGTCGCGCGTTGAATCGGCTCCGCCGGTGGTCCGTGAGCCGCAGGGATCCCCGTTGGCGAGTGGGCGCCCGTCGTCGGCGACTGTTGACCGAAAGCCGAATCACGCCCGGTCTGAAGCGACAACTCCATCGGCTGGGCGGACCGGCGCGACGCCGCAAATCTCGACCCTGCATTTCCCCGTGACACAGCGATTGGTCGCACCGGTGGCGTTGCCCGTTATGAGTCGAGATTTGGTTGGCGAATCGCCAGCGGCAGGTTCGGTACCGCTTTCGCTGTCGATGGATACGACCCTTCAGTTAAGTGCTCCGGCGCTTCAGCCTGCGGCACCGATTCCGTTGGCAAGGGACCCGATGCTGGCCGACCCCAATTTTGATGCTCAGCGGTTCTCGATCACTCAGATCATCGAAAGTGCAAAGACGACTTCGATCTTGACCGACCGGCCGGCGGTGATGTTGTCGGTCAATGATCTCTTGGCTCGGACGTTGTTCAATTCAAAGACTGTCAAGATTCTGCGGATTCAACCGGTGGAAGACCGGCAGGTGGTGGATCAGGAATTTGGTCAGTTCGATTGGGCCACGTTTTTCGAGAACCGGTTGTTGCACAACAACACGCCGGTGAACCAACTAAATCAAGCGGGCATCGGCCAGACGCTTATTCGGGGAGATGATCTTCAATTTCAGGCCGGGATGCGAAAGCAGACGACGACCGGTGGGGAGATTGAAGTCCGTGAATCAATCCGTTTTTTGGATGACAATTCGGGGCGGTTGCAACCATCGGACCAAGCGATTTCGGCGCTAAGTCTTGTCTATTCGCAAGAGTTGTTGCGTGACGGTGGCCGCGATGTGGTGTTGAGCCAGGCGTTGGTGGCCAGTTATCAAGCCGACCAATCGCAAGCCGAGTCGGTAGCTTTGATCAGTAGCCGATTGCAGGAAGTGCTGAACCAGTACTGGACGCTGTTCGAAAACCGCGGCAACTATTATGTCCAATTGGCCCTAACCCGATGGGCTCACGAAACGCTGATGCAGTTGGAGTCGCGACGTCGGATCGACGCTCAGGAGAACACGATCGAACAGGCGCGGGCGCTGCTATTGGAGGCGAAGGCGGATCTGGTGGATGCGGAGGTTCAGGTGCGGATCGCTCAAGATCAATTATTCCGATTGGTCAATGATCCGGCACTGGATCCGGAGCATGTCGAGATCATCACGACCCATCCACCACTGATCGGTAGCGTCTTGTTTGAGCCGCGGACCGAATTGTCGGCGGCACTGCAGAACCGCGGCGAGGTCTACGAACGGATCGCGGCGATTAGCGAGGCGGCGGTGCAACATCATGTTTCTTTGAACCAGTTGCTGCCACGGTTGACGGTGTCGTTGGAATCGTCGCTGAACGGAATCGAAGGGCAGCGGAATTTGTTTGGTGCCAAGGCGAACGGGCTTGAGACGTCGCCAACGATCGAAGCGAATTTTAATCTCGAATTCTTCCTGAGCAATCGCGCCGCGCGGGCGACCAATCGGCAGACACAGCTGGCGCTGCGACGATTGCAATTGGAATATGAAGACACGATCGAACAAGTTCGGCTGGATGTTTCCGAATCGATCCGCACCTTAAACGCCTCGGCCGACGTGTTGGATCTGCGCAGCCGAACACTTCAGGCTCGGCGAACCGAATTGGATTATTTGAGGTTGCGTCGCGATGTGATTCCACAGGCGGACGCGTCGGTGAGTCTATTGTTGGAGCAGTTTTTCCAGGCACTGGCTCGGCTGGTCACGTCGCAGCAGAGCTATTTACAGGCGGTCGGCAATCAGCAGCGGGCACTCGCCGATCTGCAGCGGGCGAAGGGGATGTTGATCCACAGCAGCGAAGTTCCTGGGGACGCATTTGTGCCGGTCCCCACGATCCCGCAAGCGCTGAAGACCCAGTTGCGAGGCAAGGGGGAGTTGCGGACGGACATCGATCGGTCCGTCATTCAGCCGGGTGTCAAACGTCGCTGGCAGCACCAGGCGACACTGCAAGCTCCGACGGTGCTGTCGCGGTAAGGCGTTGCTCGTCGACGCGTGATGGAAGGGCCTTGGCATCGGATTGCCCACGACGAAACTTCGCGCAGTCGGGGAGAGACGTCCCGGCCGAGCGAAGTGCGTTGCGGCAGGAACCTGCGGCTCCGAAGAAGGAGCCAGCGGTTCCGGCTTGCCTGCTCATTGGCTCATCGACAGCAGTTTTTGGGCCGTGGAGCTGAGTCCCGACATCAACACCGATTGTTCTTCGACAGCCGCCGCGGCGGTGGTCGTGTTCGTGCTGACTTCGGAGACGCCATCGGCAATCCCTTTGATCGAACGAACGACCTGTTCGATATTCGATTGAATATCGGCAACATTCGATTCGATGCTGTTGGTCGCTTTGGCCGTTTGTGTGGCCAGTTGCTTGACTTCGGTCGCGACGACTGCAAATCCACGGCCTGCTTCCCCGGCACGTGCCGCTTCGATCGTGGCGTTCAGTGCCAACAGATTGGTTTGCTCCGCCAAGTCTTGGATCACGCCGACGACTTTGCCGATCGATTTGCTGTTAGAGTTCAGTTCCTCGACACGCTGGGTTGCTGCGTTGGCATCGGTCGTTGCCGTTTGGGCCAAGCTGGCGGTTTGAGCGATGTTTTGAGAGATCTCGTCGATCGCTTGAGCCATCTCGGTGACGCTGGCTGCGATGGACGAGCCGACTTCGCTGGCTTGCCGTTTCGTTTCTATCTGGTGCGAGATGTCGGTCGCGTATTTCACAACCTTTTCGACATTGCCCTTTGCGTCAAAGACCGGATTGTAGGTGGCTTGCAACCAGATTTCTCGGTGCCCTTTGGCGATACGTTTGTATTCGTTTTGTTGGAACTGGCCACGAGCTAGCGCATTCCAGAAGGCGATGTAGTCGCTGCTGTTCGTCCATTCGGGATCGCAGAACATGCGGTGGTGGTGCCCGCGAATCTCGTCTAACGAGTAACCCATCGCATCGCAGAATTTCTGGTTCGCGGTCAGGATCGATCCGTCGGGACGAAATTCGATACAGGCTTGTGTCTTGTTCACCGCATCGATCGCGGCCAACTTCTTGGCACTGATATCGACCGCGAATTTGACCACTTTATAGATTTTGCCCTCTTCGTCGCGGACCGGATTATACGTGGCTTGAATCCAAACTTCTTTGTGGTTTTTTCCGAAGCGTTGGTATTCCGATGATTGGAATTCACCATTGGCAAGCGAGTTCCAGAAGCTTGTGTATTCGGGCGATTGAGCGTAGTGGGGGTCGACAAAAATGCGATGGTGTCGGCCACGGATTTCGTCGAGCGAATAGCCAAGACAGCTCAAAAAATTTTGGTTTGCCGTAAGGATCTTCCCTTGCAGGTCGAACTCGATAATCGCTTGCGAGCAGTTCAGCGCATTGTAGATTTGTGAGTGGTTTGCTGATTCGCTGTTGAAGGCCTCCGGTGCCTGGTCGAGCACTGCGACGCTAACGTCATTCGCGTCGTGTGACGCGAAGATTCGATTTTTCCACATACGATTCGCCCCTGCGTAGGTTTGACAAGTTCACGTTGGTGAACCTGTTTGTTGCCGATGAAACACTTGATACCGAAGCCTAGGTTTGCAATGCGTCGTGTCAAGCTGCAAGGGAGGATAAAGGGCGGTTTCACGCGATGGCCGATCGATTGTGAGTGCCTTGGCTGGCGCAAAACGAGCGGCGGAGAGGCGATTAGGGGAGTTGGACCCGCGCCCAGAAGAACCGCTGGCGATCGGCGCGGGTGCGGACATCTTCCAGCATCACTCGCAAATCGCCATCGTAGGCGAGTCGTGTCGATTTCGCACGCCACGAGACTCGGACCGGTTGGTCCAGCTTGACGCCCATTTCCGGGGAGAGCAAGATGCTGCAAGAATCAGCCGGAATGCTGGTGATTTGTACATCGCCGTTGGCTGTGATCTGGGCATTGATGTCGCCGGGGCGCAGACGATCGGCGTGGTCCCACAGGAAAGGGCTGATGTTGACCGATGGTTTCAGGTCATTCAGTTCCAGCCACCAGAAAAATTGATCGCCGGCCCGCATCGTCGATGCTTCAATCCGTTGGGGGATCGGTTGTCGGCGGTGGCTGCGGAGCTGCATCCACTTGAGCATGTCGTCGATCTCTTCGTGAAAATCTTCTTCGCCACGGCCACGGTAGCTGACCAGCATCGTGTCGTATTGCGGCCTCAGGTAACGCTGCAGGACCGCTCCATTGCGGATCAACGGTGCAGGGTATCCGGCCAGTTCGCCGAGCACGAAGTACTGTGGAAAGTATTTTCCGTTTTCCGAGTAGTGTCGGATATGTTTGTCAGCGTCGGCGGAGATCGCTAATAGTCCCGCCCATAAATCGGGATGCGACAGAGCGATATCCCAGGCCGCTGCGCCGCCGGCGCTATGTCCCGAAAGGAAGACACGGTTAGGGTCGATCGAAGTCCGTCGCAACGCGTCGCGCAGCGAGCTGAGCACGCGGTAGTGTTCACGGGGCGTGAAGCGATAGCCCGAGAGGTCCTCGTTTTGCCACTGGGGAGCGATCACAACAAAACCATGTCGCGACGCGGGGCCCAGTCGCTGCTGTAGTTCCGCGTTGTAGGACCCTGTCCACCAAGCGATTTGTTCATCGAGGCTGCGGCCGGGTTGGTGCAGGGTGACGATACAGGGATAGCTGCGGAGCGGGTCGTATTCGGGAGGCAGTTGAATCAGATATTCGTGGGCAGCGACCTCGCCACGAGCGGGCATCGCGATGCGATACAGTCCGGGTGTTTCGGGATCGGCCGACGCTTCGGGCAGCGACAGCGGCGGTCGCGTGGTGCGAATGATTCGTGAGACGTTTTCGGGGGTTGCCCCTTCCTGGTTTGCCAGTTCGGCGAGGATTTGTTCGCGCCGCGCCGGATCGCTGCTGGCCAGGTACTCGTCGACCAGTTCCCGGACTCGGATTAGCGATCGGGCAACCGCGAGGTTTTGTTCGCCCGTTCCCGACCCTAGCAGCCAGCCCCCGATCGCCAAAGCGATTCGGTTTTCGAGGGTGATGTTATCGACTTCGCCGAGCCGTTGGTAATCGCTCAACCGCGCCATCGTATGAGGCTTCAGGTCGCGTCGGATTTCCTCGAGTAAAGGCAAGAGCGGTTGGGCCGTTTCGGGAGCGAGTTGTTCGACCTGTTTCGTTAGACGGTCGGATAGATCGATCGCTAATTGATCGTCCTCGCGAAACTTGCGGAGCGCATCCTGGACTTTAATTCGAGTTTCGATGGCTACGTCGTCGATCGGAAAGCTTTGCAGCATTTGCATCGCAAACTGGGGCTGCCCTGCGTCGCGACGGAGGATCGCTTCGTCGAAAATCTGGCTGGCTTCTTGTTGGATCAGCGTCCGCAGTTGACGCTTTAAGCCCTCGGCTTCGGGAAAGTCTTTGATCGCTCGTTTCAACGTTTCTCGGGCTGCGGCGTAGCGACCCGCTTCGATGTAAAAGCGGAACAGTTGCAGGCGGCCATCGAGTTCGGACTGGTCGATCCAGTTGGAGAGGATCGAATTGAGTTGATTCGAGGGGAAGGCCGAGGTGGCGATCCGCATGTCCCAGACGTAAGACCGCGTCGATAAAAGCCCTTCGACTTTGACATAACGCGAGTTGAGTTCGGTGATCCCTTGATGGATTGTCAGCGGTCCTTTGGGGCCTTGCATGCTGAAGGTGCGGCGGCCGTAAGGGTCGAAAGGGGAGATCCCAAAAATCGATCCGACCGCGCTGACGACGCGGCCGCCCGCGACCGGGGTGCGTTGGTCCAGTAGGATCGGTTGTCCGGTGTCGGCGGGGGCGATAATCGTGGGGGGGACCACCATCGCGCGTTGGTTAAGATAGATCCGACGTAGGCCGTCGTCGATCATCCAGATCGGTTTTGCCTCGACCGCTCCCTCGGCGGCAGCTTGGAATGCGTTTTGGTCAATGGAGGCGAGTTCAACGACGGAGCCTTGCAGTTGCAAGCCGTTGCGGAGCTGAATGATCCGCTCTGCCGCATCGATCGCACCCAGCGGAAGCAAGGCGAGCCACAGTAGCGTACGGGTGCATGTTGCCAACATCGAGCGGGAGGTTCTCCAAATAAATCGTTCGATACGGTTGGGCAGATTTGCCGGATTTTCAGTACACTGAAGCCCCATGCTGCCGAGCGTCACGAGAAAAGCAATGGTTGAGGCTCTGCTTACTGTCGGTCGCATCTCTGTCTTGGGTGCAACCGATCTTAAGAAGGGTAGCCCTACCAGCATACGCTGTATTGTTCGGGGGGCTTCGGACCCAGTCAAATCAATCCGCGAACTAGGAACCAACTGCAATGCAGATGTCACGACTGACCGGCACGATCGCTGTGACTGGCCCCCTGTTGTTTATGGTAACAGCGATTGAGCTGCTGTCGGCGTGGTCGGGGGATTCGGCTTTTGCTTCTTGTTTCGGTGCGATTCGGATAGCGATGTTGGTTGTTCTCGTGATCGCACTAACGCAACGCAGCAGCTGAAACCACTCAGTGGCCTGCCCGAGCGAAGCTGGCTTGTCCTGCTCCCTGGCGGCTCAACGAAGCGTTTTTCCGTTGATCACCAGGTCTCAACCGAATCAATTGCGTCTACCGTCCGCTGAAGAACTTTTTCAGCGCCTCTCCCGCCGCATCGCGGGAGTTTTCGGACATCTGCTTTTTCAAGTTAGAGGGGAGCTTCTGTGGTGGCTTCTTCTCAGGTGGCTTGCGTTTGCCCGAATCCTCTTTGGAGTCCCCGTCGCCGACGGATAGCTCGCCACTGAGATCTTCATCGCTTTGGATGGTTTTCGAAGCGTCGATGCTCATCTGCCGGGTTTCGGGTTCGCCCAGTTTACGGACCCGTTCGATGTTGTCCGCCTCGTCGAGCCAAGAATTGATATCAACTTCTTCGAACTTGCTGTCGTCCGTTGCGTTCACGGTTCGCTGAGCCGCATCTTTGACGTCGACAACCTGGGGCTTCTTTGGGCCTCCCAAGCCATACTCAACAAGCACTTCAAATTCCAGTTTGCCGACGGTCAGCGCGTCGCCAGGCTTCAGCGCCTTGGCGCGATCCGGTGGCAAGCGGTTCCCGTTAACAAACGTTCCGTTGCGGCTTTTCAAGTCTTGAATCAGAAGTTTTCCGTCACGTTGCACAAGAATGCAGTGTTTACGGCTAACCGATTCGCTCTTTGGGCGAAGCTGGCATTGGTCGTTTCGACCGATCAAAAACTTCTCTTGGCTCACCGATATCTCACGACCAGCGTGGCTTCCCGAGAGAACTTTCAGTTTTACCTGCATCTTGCACCTAGTTTCTTAAACGACAGTTTGGCTTTTGATTTTTCTACGTGGACTACTCAGCAGCTGGTGGGAATCGATGGGCATAAAAAGAATTATCGGCGGATCGAAAATAAATTATAAAAGGGAGTCAATATTTGGGCCGTTCGGGCGAAATAAAAAGGAAGGCCCATGGTGAAGCATAGTCAGGACGCATGAATTCCGCTCGGTGCTACCACGAAAAAATGGTGCGGCGCAAAAGAAAAGGCTTGAACCGCGTCGTTGGGAGTCCGTAATGGCGGATAACGTACCTAAAGTGGATGCTTGCTAAAATATCTGTACGCAGGAATTGTACCAAAATGTGATGATCGGGCCACATCGTCGGAAAGGGAATTTTCGTATCGAGTGGATGGGGGAATCGCTTTTCTTCCATCACAGCCTGGGTTAGCGGCGGTTTGTCCACGCAGGGGAGCCGAATCGCGCATTGACTATGTCGTGGGCACGCGCGGTTTCGGCGTCGGATAGTTGGGTGGGGGAGAGTTGCGTGTCCAACGCGTGTGTGAGCGTTGTTGTCAAGTGAGCGGCAAACTGTGCCGGATCGCACGGCTTTCCCGAAACGCATTGCAGTCCGGGTAGCATTGGAGCCGCGGGACTGGTCTGAAGCAGGATGCTGCCATGTTGCAGGATCGCTCGGCCGACGCGTCGTTGGGCGCTGCCGGCGATCTTGTAGCCCGAGACGACGAGGTCTTCGTCGGTCCGACGCTCGAAGCATAAAAAGGCGTCGTCGTCGGCCAAAGGCTTCCAGCCGCTGTCGGCAAACCGGCGGGCGGTTTGCATCGCGACCGCCGAGATCGTCTCCATGATCGCGTTGTGGACAGTTGCGTAGATCGTCAGATCCGCACCGTGCCGCGATTTGGGCGTTGCGATGCTAAGGCTGTAGGTGAGTTCGGCGTCGTGTACGATCGCTCCGCCACCGGAACTGCGGCGGACGACGGGCAGGTCGGCGCTCCAGGTGTGCTGTTGGCGATCGTCGTACTGCTGGAAATATCCCAGGCTGAGCGTCGGCGATTTCCAGCGGTAAAGCCGCAGGCAGGCTGCGGCTCCCTGGTCGACCGATTCGGCGAGCGCTTGATCGATCGCCATGTTCATCGCGCCGTCAAACGGATCGTCGATGTGTCGGATCAAGCGAGCGTCCATGAGCGTCCTTTACTTCGGCTGTGGATCAGTTGCCTTCGGCGCACTGCTTCTGGTAGGCCTCGTGGCTCAACAGCTTCGACGCGTCGGGTTCGCCGCTGATGCGGACTTTGATCATCCAACCGGAACCAAAAGCATCGCTTCCCAGCAGATCCAGCTTGCCCGGCAGTTCGGTGTTGGCCTCGATCACTTCGCCGGCGACAGGGCTGTACAGCGGGCTGACCGCTTTGACCGATTCGACTTCGCCAAATTCTTCGCCCACGTTCAACTGGCGGCCCACTTCGGGCAGTTCCATGTAGACCAGGTCGGTCAATTGTTCGGCGGCAAAGGCGGTGATCCCGATCGTGGCGACGCCCGATTCAACGTGCACCCATTCGTGAGTTTCCGCGTACAGCAATTCTTCTTGATTCATCTTTTGATATCCCAGTTTCAGGCCAAAGCAGCGACGTTGATCAACGGTTTCGTTTGTAGAACGGTAAGGGGACGACGTTGGCCGCGGCTCGCTTGCCACGGATGTCGATCGTTAGCGGCGATCCGATCTGCGAATGCTCTGCCGCGACGTAACCCATCGCGATCGGATATTGCAGCGTCGGCGAGACGGTGCCGCTGGTGATCGCGCCGATGTTTTGATCGTTGGCGTCGAGGATTTGGCAGCCTTCGCGGGCCGGCCGGACTCCTTCGACGCGAATCCCTACGCGGACGCTTTGCGGTTGGTCGGCTTTGATTTTGACCAACGCTTCGGAACCGATAAAGGTGCGGTCCTTGAAATTGCACGCGAATCCAAGTCCGGCGGAAATCGGGTCGATCGATTCGCTCAGTTCGTGTCCGTACAGCGGCATCGCGGCTTCCAATCGCAGCGTGTCGCGGCATCCCAGCCCGGCGGCTTGGATGCCATGCTTGCGACCGGCGAGCATCAGGTTTTCCCAGATTCGACCCGCTTCGTCAGCGCGGGTGATCAATTCCAAACCGTCTTCGCCGGTGTAGCCGGTGCGGCTGACGATCACCGGCTTGTTGAACTGTTCGGTTACGTAGCTGTGGTAATATCCCAGCTTGTCGGCGGGGTGTTTGAACAGACCTTCGACCGTCGCCATGGCCAGCGGGCCCTGCAGCGCGATCATCGATGTCAGTTCGGTGCGGTCGGTGCAAATCACGTCGGGGTAATCGGCCATCCGCGGCGTCAGCCACTCGATGATTTTCTGGCGGTTCGACGCGTTGACGACGAGCATGTGGAAGCGGCCGCCGGAAGGTTTTTCGATGTGGTAGACCAACACATCGTCGAGGATTCCACCCTCTTCGTTGCACATCAGACTGTACCGGATGCCGCCGGGGGCGAGGTCGCTGACGCGGCGGGTCAGCAGGCGATCGAGCAGTTCGGCGGAGCGGTCGCCGTCGAAGCGGATGCGTCCCATGTGCGAGACGTCGAACAGCGTCGCCGCGTTGCGGCAGGCGTGGTGTTCGGCGACGATCGACCCGTAATGGATTGGCATGTCGAACCCGGCAAAGGGGCTCATCGTCGCGCCGGCGGCGCGGTGCCATGAGGTCAACGGAGTGGATGCGATGTTGTCAGTCATGGTTTGGTAACGAGGCCAGGTAGGGTGGGCGTCATTCGAGTTGCCAACACCAGCGGGACGTCTCCGACGGAGGATGGAGACGGCTTGTACATCGGGTAACTTGCAAGGAACTGGCGTCGATACATTGCATCGCTTATTGTAACGCTGCCCTTGTGGGCTGCTAGGGTATCGTGCAAACGCGATGGCGGCGTGCGCCCTAATCAACCGTTGTCGCCCGCGTTGGACTCAGGCAGAGCATTCCATTGAATCGTCAGGCTCGTCCCAAAGCATCGATCATCCAACGCGAGGGTGTCTATCGCGAAGCCTCGCGGACCGCTTCGTTGGGGTTGGGCGTCAACATCTTTTTGGTGGTTTTGAAGTTGGTCGGTGGGGCGATCACCGGTTCGGCGGCACTGTTTGCCGATGCGATCAATTCGGTCGGCGATGTCGCTAGCTCATTGGCCGTTCACGGTGCGCTCTGGATGGCCCAGCAGGATGAAGACGATGATCATCCCTATGGGCACACCAAAGCGGAGTCGATTGGGGCGCTGAGCATTGCGATCTTGATCGCGTTTTCGGCAGGCATGTTGGCGATCGAAAACATTCGCCATCTGCGCCAGGTCGTGTCGGTGCCCCCGCAGACCGCAGCGATCATCGCGGCGTTGTGTGCGGTTTTGAAAGAGGCGATCTATTGGCAGACGCGGCGAGTCAGCAGCCGGATCGATTCGCGATCGCTGCAAGCTGCGGCGTGGGATCATCGCAGCGATGCGATTTGCAGCGGGGCGATCGCCGTCGCCCTCTTTGCGGCTCCCTACCTGGGACCGCTGGGCCGGTTTGCCGATCCCATCGCGGCGATCCTGGTTTGTGCGCTGTTGATCGGGATCGGAGTGCGGTTGTTCTGGCAGACGGCGCTCGAGTTGATGGACCAGCAAGCTGATCCAGAACTTACCGATGCGATCCGTCTGCGCGCCGAACAGATCGGCGAAGTCACGCGAATTGAAAAGCTGCGGGTCCGCAAAAGTGGCTTGGAGTTTTTTGTCGACATCCACGTCGAGGTCGATGCGCAGCTGACGGTCGGCGAAGGGCATCGGATCGGACATCTGGTGAAAGATGAATTGCTACGCAACTTTCCCCGTGTTCGCGATGTCCTGGTGCATGTCGAACCGGACGACTGATCCTTGCGTGGTCGCAGCCTTTCCGCGGCGCAGCGTTCTCCCGACAGATGCGGTGGGTGCCCGCCTTATTCGTGCCAACGCCAGTATGGCCAGGGCCCGGAGCCGGTTGAGTTGGGTGGCTGTTCGGTGAAGCCATCGCTGGCCGCCATCGAAACCAGATCGCCGGAGCCTTTGGAGGGAACGAGATGGGCGCGTCCCTGGTCGTTGATCTGAACCAGGCGGAACCAATGCAGCGGCAGGGTCCGTGAGCCGGGATCGTCCAACATCACCCGTGGCGCGCTGGGGAGCCAGTCGCGTTTGCCAGCTTGGCGGCTGAGTAGCGGAAGGACAAATCGGCGGCATCCAACCGCTGCACTGACCGGATTGCCAGGCAGTCCAATGATCGGTTTTCCCGCTGCGGTGACCGCTCCCAAGATCGGCTTTCCCGGGCGAATTGGCAGTCGATGGAAGTTGATCTCCCCGCCGTTTTGTTTGATCGCGTCGGGGACAAAATCGTAGTCCCCCATCGAGACGCCGCCGGTCAAGATCACGGCGTCGGAGTCTTCGATGGCCGCGGCCAATCGTTCGGCAAGACCTTGTTGATTGTCGACGACACGGTCGACGCACCGTACGTGCAACCAGTTCTTTCCCGAGAGCAAAGCGTTCAGTGTGGGGCCGTTCGAATCGCGCAGCTGCCACGGTTGGACCGATTCACTGACGTCGTGCAGTTCATCGCCGGTGACAAGGATCGTGATCTTTAAGACGCGGGAGACATGGACTTCGCTGGCGCCAAAGTTCGCCGCCGCTGCGATCGCGCCGGCGTGCAGCGTCGTTCCGGCCTGTAAGATTGCCGAACCCTGGCTGGCGTTTTCACCTTGCCGTCGAATGTTTTCACCCTTGCGACAGTTGGCGGTCGCGGGAAGCAAGCGGATCGAATCGGGTGACTCTTGCGTCTCCTCGCGTTTGACCACCAAGTCGTAATCTTGTGGCACGATCCCACCGGTAAATATTCGCATCGCGTGTCCCGGTTGAACGTCTGGTGTGGGGTGTCCGGGGGCACTCTCTCCCGAGACGGGGAGCGGTTCGTCGCGGCCGAGGTCGTTCAGTCGGATTGCGTAGCCGTCCATCGCCGATACATCGGCGGCTGGGCTATCGCGATCGGCGTGAATCGGTTGGCTGAGGATTCGCCCCGCTGCGTTTGCCAGCGAGATCGTTTCACTGGCGACCGGGGCGATCCGCCCGGCGAGTTCAGCGATCGCTTGGTCGGGCGTTTTTTCTGACTTCTCGATCATGGTAGGCGTTCCATTGTTCAGGGGTGTCGACGTCTTGGATCGCTTCGCGGCGGATCGTAATCGTTTGGTGTGGTGTGCGACGCAGCCAACGCATGATGCTGCGGTCGGCTCCGCAAGCGACAGCTGTCAACTGTTCAAGGTAAGTCGCGGGATAGATCGCGACGAGGGGTTCGGGGAACTTGCCGTCGACGGTCGCTGCGGTGATTCGGTCGGGAACCTCGTTCCAGGCTGTGATCAAAGGAGCAAGGTCGGTGGAGGTGAGCGCGGGCAGGTCGACTGACACGATCATGGCGGCGGCAAATCCCTGGCGATTCGCCAGTTGTAGAACGCTGACGATTCCGCTGGCTGGACCTTGGTGGGCGTCGGTGTCGGGAACGGTTGGGAGCGATGTCGTCAGCTGTTGCAATGGGGCGACCGAGACGACGATCGTTCGGCAGTAGGGATTCAGGCAGGTGGCGACATGTTCCAGCAGCGTGGTGCCCGTGGGCATCGGCAGCATCGCTTTGGAAGAGCCCATCCGCGACGAACGGCCGCCGGCAAGGATCGCTCCCAGCAGCGAAGGGCGTTGTGTCGTTTGGCTGGCGTAGGTTGTCATCGCGTCTGCGGGGGAGGGTGCTCCCGGCTGAGGGAGCCGGTTGTTGTTTAGGTCCGGTGTGCGTATTGTTGGGTTGGTGGCGGCGAGTGTTCGTGTGTGTTGTTGCGTAGTGGGCGTCGGACATGCTGAGGATCGATCCAAAAGTCGATTTTGCATTTAAGCAGATGTTGGGGCATCCCGGACATCCAGCGGTCACGATTCACTTTCTCAATGCGATCTTGCAGCCACAGGTGCCGATCCAGCAGGTGGAGATACTCAATCCTATCCAAGGCAAGCAGCGTGCTGAGGATAAGTTGGCCGTCTTGGATGTTTTGGCCTGCGACGACCAGGGGCGTCGTTTTAATGTGGAAATGCAAACGACGCTTCCGTTTGCACTCCCCAAACGCTTGCTGTACTACAACTGTCTTAATTATGTTCGCCAGCTGTCCGAGGGAGAGGGGTATCGAGGGCTTGCTCCGGCGATCAGCATCTGTGTGCTCGATAAAGTGTTGTTTCGCGAGGACCCACGCTACCACTTGAGTTTCCGTTTGCGGAGCGACCAGGTGAGCGATTTGGTTTTTATTAACGATCTGGAATTTCACACGCTCGAACTGCCCAAGTTTCAGCAGGCGTGTCATAATGATGTAAACGCGTTTGCAGCGGAGCAGAAATGGTTGTATCTGTTGCAGAACGCCGGATCGATGGACATGGAGACGTTGGCGGAGTTGCTTGATGATCCGGTCTATCACGAAGCCTTGGGAGTTTTGGACATGATATCAAAGTCGCCTGAAGAACTCGATCTGTACGAAGCGCGGCTGAAAATGTGGCGCGATGAGCAAGCCCGGATGGAAGCTGCGCAGATCGAAGGGCTTGAGCGAGGCATCGAGCAGGGGCGTGAGCTAGGGATCGAGCTAGGGATCGAGCTAGGTCGCGAACTCGGAATCGAGCAAGGTCGCGAGCAAGGAATCCAGCAGGGGCGCGATTTGGGACTTGCCCGAGGGAAGATTTTGGGGCGGCTGCAATTGCTCGCTTCGATGCTCGACATGCCCGAGCCCGCGAGCTGGGGTTCGATGAGCGAGAAGGAATTGAACCGAGTCGAAGCTGAGCTGCGTGAGCAGTTGTCGCGACGAAACGGAGGCTCCGGTCGCTAGCTCGTTTTGTCGCGGGCCCGCCCGAGGGTTGTTCTTTGACGCAAGCTGACCTTCCCCGCCGTGCTATCTGTTTTTATGGCTGCTGAGTTTCGGTGCTCTCGTTCGCAGCCGCTTTGGTCAGTACATCTTCCACCCACATCCGAGCACGCATCATCGTGGGGAAGCCGATCGTCGGAGCGGAGAGCATCGCGACGTGTCGCAGTTCATCGGGCAAGCAGCCCGCTTCGAGTGCTTTGCGGGCGTGCGAATGGGTTCCTCCTTCGAGCCCCGCACCGATCGAGATCGCCAATTTTGTCAGGGCGATCGATTTGGCATCCAGCGGCCCCGACTTGGCCGCCGCGGCTGCGAATGCTTCGTAGGCCTGCATGTATTCGGGGAATTGGTCGTGCATCTGTCGGTAGGGCTTGGGGATCATCGGTGCGGTCCATTGGGCTGCGGTTGGGAAGGAATCGCGTTGCGGTTGAGGCGATCGGCGACCTGGCGTTTGCGTATTCGTTGTCGCTTAGGGATTGATATCACATGATCTTCGAGCGGTTCGGGGCCGATTTGTTGAACCGATTGTGCGGCTTGTGCCGATACGAGGGGCAGCGGGTTTCTTGTCAGTAGAAGCCATAGACGCTCTGCGCACACTACCCGAGGGGGATTTGGAATGATTCGTCGATGCCTGATCGCGGCGTTTGTTGCCGTCGCATTTTGCTGTGTTACTGAACAAGCGGACGCACAGCAACAAGCCTATGGGCAAACCTGGGGTGGAGCCGGTTCGCGCGACTGGAATCGCTTCTACCACTACCCATACGTCTATTACCCACAGAACTTTTACGCGCCGCAGTACTTCCAAAGTGCAGACGACTTGTATCATCGCTATCCTCAAGAAATGCGGATTCCGGTCTACAATAAGAAGTGGCACAACTACTATCCAGCCGGTCGCCGTTATCATTACGGCCATCACTTCATCCTGGATGTCTTTTAGTCTGCCTGCCATGTGGCCTCGTGGCGGTGGGACTCCATCGCTCACATAACGGAGGCGGCTCATGTCCGCAGGCTCGCGCGGCACCAGTATCCGACCACTGGGAAAGATTCTCGAAGCGATCGGCGAGCCGGTTTATGTCGTCACTCGCGACGGCCGCTTCGAGTACTTTAACCGAGCGGCTTTGGAATGGCTGGGCTGCGAATCGCAGCCGTTGGTCGACTGGAAATCGACCCCCGATCGCGATCCCGCGTCGGCAATCGATGCGCTGGCGCAGTCGCTGCAGCCGCCAAAGATTCTGCGTTGCGGTCGACCGATCGCACAACCGATCGCTCCCCGCGTCGACACGCTTCAGGGACCAGCGTCCCGAGAGATGCTGTTCATTCCGTTGGGAGAGACCGCCGTCGAGTTTGTCGTGGCGGTGGGGGATTGCCACTGGTCGGGTGAGGTGACTGCGGAGTCGATCGATCTGGTTTCGCTGAGCCGTCAGTTAGCCGCGATCCGCCAGCAGTATCCCCGACTGAATCAGCTTGGTCCGTTGGTTGGAGCTTCGGGGGCGGCGGAGCACTTGCGTCGTCAAGCCTCTCTGGCTGCAGAGTGTTCGTCGAACGTCTTTCTTGTCGGCCGATCGGGTTGCGGCGGCGATCAGCTTGCCTTGGCGATTCAGCGCCGCCCGACCGAATCTCCGTCGGCGTGGAGTTCGTTGACGCCTATCGATTGTGCGTTGATGGATGCGGAGTTGTTGGAAGCGGCGCTCTCGCCGGTGATCGCTCGGCTGGGCGGCAGTTCGACCGCTCGGGCAACGGTTCTGCTCCGCAATCTCGATCGCTTGGCCGTCGAAGCTCAGTCGCCGCTGCGTCATCGGTTGGTCGAGTTCGGGTCGCGTTTGCGATGCATCAGTTTGTCGGAGTTGTCGGTCGCCGAATGTCTGCGAAGCGAACATCTGGATGGCGATCTGATCTACCGTTTGGCAACGCTCGAGATCGCTGTTCCCTCGTTGACGCAGCGGATCATCGACCTGCCGTTGATCGTTCAGTTTTTGATCGAACGTCGCGCCAAACCGAATCAAATCATCGACGGCATCTCGCGGCCGGCACTCGACTTGTTGAGCACCTATCCCTGGCCTGGCGACTTCGACGAACTGGATGCTGCGATCCGGCACAGCATGCGGGAGAGCGGTTCGCCCGTCATTCAACCGCAACATCTACCGTTGGCGATCCGGTCTTATGCACCACCGGATCCGGCGGCGACCGCCGACGATCGGCCTATCGATTTGGATCGCTTGTTGGCGCGAATCGAACGCGAGCTGATCGATCGAGCATTGGAACGCAGCGACGGAAATCGGGCCGAAGCAGCTCGGCGGCTGGGGATCAGCCGATCGCGGCTGTTGCGTCGGATCGACGATAACAACGATTCAACCGAAGTGGAGGGCTGATTCGATGCGATGCGTTTGGCTGCTTTGTGAGTCGGGGAATCGTTGGCGCCCTGCGGTTGATCATTTTGCTGTGCAGATGTTGCCGGCGGCCGATGATGTCTTGGAGATCCGCAGCATCGAACGTCCCGAGGCGTGTCTGGCGGCGCTCGCGCAGCAGGTGCCTGCGGTTGTGTTATGGGAGCTTCCGGCGGCTGGGGCGGGCCCGGTTCTGGAGTCGATCTCGCGGGCTGGGGCTCGCGGGGCAAATCGCCCGCTGCAGTTCGCGGCGTTGTCGCAGGGGGCGATCGTGCCCCGCGGGATCGCGGGCGAAGTCGAACTGAACTTGCGCGAACTGGGCGTCGCTGGCGTCGTCGATCGGCCGGTTTCCTTGGCTAATCATGCTGCGATGGTGCGGCGATATTGGCAGCAAAATCAGCGCGACGACAATCTTTCGGCGGTGCGTGAGATCTGGGATCGATTGCCCTGGGCCGGCGATCGGTGAGCAAATCGCTGCATTGTGCGGCGATTTCGGCAACCCCGGTAGACCAACAGGCGTTCAGGAATTTAACCTCATGGGTTGGTTCCCCTGTTTTCTTCACATCTGCAACCGTGGGTTCGCGTCATGACACCCGATGATATTCGTTCGGCGATCGCCGATTTTCCCGATCCCGAAACCGGTCGTCCGATCGGTTCGACCGATCAAATCAAGAGCATCCGCTGTGATTCCGGGATCCAAGTGCAGGTTGGATTGACCAGTCACTCGGCCGCGCTCAAGGAAGAGGTTGTCGACCAGTTGGCGTCGCGGATTGTCAGCCGATTTGCGGGGCAGAGTCCGGCGATCGAAATCGTCGAACACGACCGACCACCAGCGCGACTGGGACAGATCGGCTTGCGAGTCAAGAGCGTGATTGCTGTTGGTTCGGGGAAAGGTGGTGTCGGTAAAAGCACCGTTGCGGCTAGCCTGGCTCAGTGCCTGCAACGCTTCGGTTCGAAGGTTGGTCTGATGGACGCCGATGTCTATGGGCCGAGCGTTCCGCATCTGTTGGGACTTTCGGGACGCCCCGAAGTGGATGAGAACAAACGGATCATCCCGATCAAAAAGGGGCCGATGCCGGTGATGTCGATGGGGTTCTTGGTCGAACCCGATCAGGCGGTGATTTGGCGTGGGCCGATGCTGCACAGTTCGGTCACGCAGTTCCTCCGCGATACCGACTGGGGGCTGTTGGACTATCTGATCATCGACATGCCACCGGGAACCGGAGACGTCGCGCTGACGTTATCGCAGATCTTGCCTCTGTCGGGCGCGGTAATCGTTTGCACGCCTCAAGAGGTCGCGTTGTTGGATGCGGTTAAGGCGATCTCGATGTTTGGCAAGGTACACATTCCGATCTTGGGAATGGTTGAAAACATGAGTGGTTTCCAATGCCCCGATTGCAACAAGCACTACGACATCTTTGGCAAAGGTGGCGCCCGCGATAAGGCTGAAGAGTTGGGAACGCCATTCTTAGGCGCGGTGCCGATCAATATCCCGCTGCGAATCGCTGGCGATCAAGGGAAGCTGGCCGAATGCTTGGACGACGATGCGATTCGGGCGCCGATGGATCAAGTCGCACGCGCTGTCGTTCGGACTCTGGCGGCGAAAAACGCTGCCGCTCCCGCGACACCTCAGTTGCCAACGCTGTAGTTCGTTGATGTGTCGCCGGTCGGACCTTAGGGACGAGGGAAACACAAAAAAAGCCAACCCACTCATTTGAATGGGTTGGCTGATGTGGAGGTCTCGATCGTCGGTACCGCGACGCGTTTAGAACGTTACGATGGCGTCGATGCCAAAGGTCGTTTGGTTGCTTCGCGGAGCATTTGTTGGCGAGTTTGGATTGTTCTCGTTGATCCCGGCCGGAATCGCGTCGACATCCCAGTCCCATCGCACTTCGGGACGGATGATGACAAAATCCTTCGGTTTCAGATTCAGCCCCAATGTCAACGCGTAGACGTCGGTGTGGTCATTGGTATCGCGACGGTTGTTCCACCATTCAAAGCGAAGGCCGGCAGCCACTTCATCCGCCAATTCGTAGAAGAAATAGTTGTTGATGGCAAACGCGTCGCGGGCGAAGGTGTCGAATTGGTTCTTCGTGTCCAGACGATCAACTTGCAATACGTGGTTGAAGTTCTCGACGGTCGTGCTGGCGACAATGCTGTGCATCTGGCCACGCTCTCGCATGTCTTGTCCACGCAGTTCGAGGTTCTCGTTTAAACGACCGACTGTGTTGGTGTAGGTGACCGTTGTGTAGTCGGTCAAGACCACGCTCAAGCCGCCCAAGAAGTTGTCGCCGTTGTCCTCATAGCCTGAGTCCCATCCGAGCGTGTATCCACCCCAGACCGTGACAAATTCGTTCGCCTTGTGAGTGACCAATGCACCGGTGTGGGTGAATGGTTCACTGTTCACCATCGTGTAGGAATGGCTATAGAAAAAGTTGTCCGGTGCGCTGACAACTTCATAGCCAATCAAAGTGAAGAAATGTCCCATTTTGATCGACGTCTTGCCGTAGGCGACTTCGCCATACAGTTGTGGCATCGCGCTGCCGTAGACTCCGTTGTCCCAGTCGTTGTCCCAGCCGCTTTCGGTGCCGAACGCTTGGGTGTCTTGGGCGTCGACGCCGTAGACGTAATCGATGCGGCCGCCCAGATCGAGGCCCTGTGTGCCATCGGTCTGTTTTTCGGCATACATCCACATTTGCGATAGGTTGACTCGGTCGGCGTGGTTGTTAAATCGCATCGGCGAGTTGTAGGTGTGGTAGCCGAGTTGGGCCCATCCCCCGTATGAAAAGCCGTCGAAGCAGCTGGCGAAGTAACCCGGAGCTGCTGCGGGGCCGCATGATTCACAGCTTGCGTCACCGCAATATCCACCAGCATCATGGTATTCGTAGCCTTCCCCGGAAACGGGGTAGCCTTCGCTCGGATATTCTTCGTAGCCAAACTGTTGACCGACGGCCAGACCTGCGTTGCAGATGCAAGCAATCGCAAAGAACCTGCTAATGAGATTCATCTTTGTAACTCCACGTGCCAATGCGTTCGCCCCGGGGAGTGCGTGATACAGGGTCCCACGGGTGCCGCCAGAAGGGATTTTGGCGGCTGCGGTATCACTCTTACTATCGAAACAATCGCCACAACTATTAATGTCTTCCGGAGCAAAAGGTGGAAACCAAAGGGGCGGATTGCACGGGGCTGGTAAGTTTTGCGGATTAGGGGCTGTGCGGGCCAGTTGCGGTTTCCTAAATCGAGGTCCGCAAGGTTACGATTCTGCTAGCATTGCTTTCCGTTTGCGAGGCAACGGTCGTCACAGCGCGGGTGGCTGAGAGGCGACGGTAGAGAAGGGGGAGAGGAATGGCGTCGATCAACTTGGCGGCGCGGCGTGATCGGCTTATGTTTCCGTTTCAGATATCCGCGAAGACTCGCAGGGGGAGGCGGCCGTTCTTTACGGCGTTGCTGGATATCGCAGGGGCAGGACCGCGGTGACGCAGGAAGCGTGGTGCCCCGAGTTCGATGGCTCGCATGGTTGCCCGGCACCGCGAGGGTAAGGACAAAAAGAAAGCCAGCCAGTTTGATAACAAACTGACTGGCTCTTCGTTAGCTCGACTAGCTCTAGGATGGGAAGTCGCGGTTCACTTTAGAAAGTGTAGATACCGTCGATTCCGAAGGTCGTTTGGGTCGCAGCAGCGTTTTCGTTGACTGCCAAGCCGTTGATGTTGGCGTCCTTATCCCAAGTCCAGCGAACTTCGGGGCGGATGACCCAGTTGGCGTTGCCACGATAGTTCACGCCCAATGTCAGGTCGTAGATATCGTTGTTGTCGCCAGGGGCCAGGTTGTAGCCGTTACCTTCAACGTTCCACCACTCGAAGCGACCACCGACAGCCCAGCAGTCGTTGACTTGGTAGATCAAGTAGTTATTGATATCAAACGTGTCGCGTTGGTTCAGCTTCGCTCCGCCAGCACCTTCGATCGACGTCTTCAGGTAATCGATCTGGTTGACGTAGCTCAGCTTGTTGGTCAGCTCTTTTTGCGTGACGATGCTGAACATATTGCCCTTTTCGCCACCGTATCCGGGTTGCGAGATATTGCCAAAGCGGCCAGCAACATAGGCGAAGGTGATGTTCGTGGTGTCATCAAGCTGTTGCGAGATACCACCGATGAAGTTGTCACCGTTGTTTTCGAAGCCCGAGTCCCAACCCGATGTGTAGCCACCGTAGATCGTGGTGCTGTCGCTCAGATTGTATGTAGCCAATGCACCGGTGTGCGTGAATGGCTCACTGTTGAACATCGTGAACGCGTGGCTGTAGAAGAAGTTGTCGGGAGCGGTTACGACTTCATATCCGATGATGGTATAGAAGTGACCAACTTTGACCGACAGATCGCCGTAGGCAACTTCGCCGTAGGCTTGTGGCAACGCGTGACCGTAGATGCCGTTGTCCCAGCCGTTGTCCCAATGGCTGCCGTCGTTACCGAACGCTTGTGTATCTTGAGCGTCGACACCGTAGACGTAATCAACGCGTCCACCCCAGTCGAAGCCGGTCGATCCGTCGGCAACCTTCTCCATGTAGAACCATGCTTGGTGCAGGTTGATACGGTCGGGATGGTTGTTGAAGTTCGTTCCATTGCGACCGGCGGTGGTGTAGCCGAGTTGCAACCATCCGCCCTTGTCCCAGCCCCAGTGATTGCCACACAGTTGCCAAGGGTCGCCCAGGTCGCAAGTTCCGCATCCGGCACAAGCCAAGCTTGGCAGGCTGCCGTCCTGAAAGAAGATGCCGCCGCCGCTGACGCCACATCCGTCGCATCCGATGCTGTCGCAGCCCGCTTCGCAGCAGCCCGCTTCACAGCCACATGCTGGTTCGCAGCAGGACGCGTCGAGGCCGCAATCGGGTTCGCTGTCAAAACAGCCAACCTGTGCAACGTCGCCAAAGTAATTTGTTTTCATCTGCTGTGCAGTTGCCGAACCCGCGTGGATTCCACATGCAAACGCAGCCAAGAGTGCAAGTTTGCTAAGTTTCATACGATATTCTCCCCAATCCGTGAGTGATTGTGCTTGAAACCACTTTTCATGAAATGGTTCTCAGCGTGAACCAAATCCGCCTACCAAGTGTGAACCAATTGAAAAACAGTTTGATTCTGGGGGATTTCATCGTCATCCACCGCGGCGTTGGCATGAAGAAGCCCGTAAAACGCTAAGGGAACTACGGTTTGAGGTCCGTTTGTTCCGGTTACGAATTCGCTGTCGAATCTCCGGTTATGGTGATGCGAGTCAACCAAAAACTGCCGCGCAGAGAAGCTTTGCGGGACGTGACGACTGTCGGTCCAGGATCGCGCAGAATTCCCCCTGATGGGGTTATGTTGGCGATCCAATGGAGTCACTGAAGAGGGCTCGGGAGAACATGGCCGCGTCAAACGCCGCCATGTCGTCGATGCCTTCGCCCAAACCGATGAATTTGACTGGCAGTTGAAATTGCTCGCGAATCGGGATCACAACGCCCCCTTTGGCGCTGCCATCGAGCTTCGACAGCACAATTCCCGTGCAGCCGGCCGCATCGCTGAAACCACGTGCTTGGCTGATCGCGTTTTGCCCCGCGGTGGCATCGAGTACTAATAACACTTCGTGGGGGGCCGACGGGACCGGTTTGCCAATCACACGACGGATTTTGTCGAGCTGTTGCATCAGATGCGTTTGGGTTTGCAATCGTCCGGCCGTGTCCATGATTGCGATGTCAAAGTTCTCATCGACAGCCTTCTGTGCCGTCGCAAACGCGACGCTGGCTGGATCGGATTCGGGTTTTCCGGTGACGATTTCACAGCCGATTCGCTCGGACCAAATTGTCAATTGTTCGACCGCGGCGGCGCGGAAGGTATCCCCGGCCCCCAAGACAACGCGGTTTCCTTCTTGGGTTAGCCGATGGGCCAGCTTGGCGATCGATGTCGTCTTGCCCGAACCGTTGACACCGACAACCAGGATCACCGTGGGCCCTTCGGCGGCCATCGAAAGAGCCACCGATTCCTGCGTCAGCATCGACTCGACCTGCTCGCGAATCGTTTCAAGGATGTCGTTCATTTCGACCTTCCGACCCCGAAACTTGGTCGCTACATCGTCGCGGATCCGAGCGGCCGGACCGGCTCCCATGTCCGTTCGCACAAGTCGTGCGAACAACTCGCCCAGGAATTCATCTTCCACCAACCGACCTTCGTTTTTGAAAAGGTCGCGGATGTCGGTATTCAGGACTTGGCTGGTCTTTGTCAAGCTCTTGCGGAACTTATCGAACATTCCCGCTTGGCTGGTATCTGGATCGTTTGCTTTCTTTTTAGACCAAAATGCCATTGTCTTTACCGTAATCGAACAGATGAAGGGCGAACGCATCGAGTGGTCGCGAATCCAAAAGAGGACGGCGCAACCCTGTGAGATCATTTTAACGCTCGATGGCTTTTGTGCGACCATCCCTTGCCATGACCGCCGCAGCCGGTTCAGAATGCCTTCGCGAGCTTCCGCCAAATGTGCCGCGTTCCAGGCGACACTGCGTGGATCGTTCGCAGTTGGTCGTCGAACGTCTTCTCTTAATATTTCTCCAGCTTGGTTTTTTCATGTTGCGACTCAAATCGAATTCGTCTCAACGCTGGCTTTCGCAAGTCGAGAGCAATCTCGACGAGATTTTAATCGATCACGCCCACTGCGAACGCAAAGCGGCATCGACCGCGATGGGGTTGATGAATTCCTACGCCGAGCGACGCGAGTTGTGCGACGAAATGGCCAGCATCGTGATCGAGGAATTGGAGCACTATCGAATGGTGCTCGATGTGCTCGACAGCCGCGGGATCCGCTTTCGACAGTTGAGGCCTAGTTCGTATGGCAGCCAATTGAATGCTCTGATCATTCGCACCGAACCGCAGCGAGCCGTCGATAAATTGCTCGTTGCATCGTTGATCGAGGCTCGTAGTTGCGAACGGTTTGATCTGCTGCGAAAGCATGCTCCCGACAAGGTGCTGGCCGATTTTTACGATAGCTTGTTCGAGAGCGAGGCACGGCACCACGCCACCTACGTCCGATTGGCCGAAGAGTTTGCGCCGCGCGCCGAGGTCCAACGACGGCTCAACGAATTGTCCGAAGCCGAAGCGAAGATTATCGAAGTTGGCAGCGAGTTGGCTCGCATGCACAGCTGACATGAGGTCGGGCCAATCGTAACGCCTACTCTGGACGCGAGTTAAGCAAATTCGTTCGGCGACCGCTTTGAATCTGCTAGCAACACCGGGGCTTTCTGGTTTCTTGATTCGTCGCTTGCCTTCGGCGCGACATCCCCGAATACTTTTTCTTGCGACGCCCAGTGCGTTGCCCCTTCCGGGACGGAAGCGCGATCGATGGTTACCGTCACACTGTGGCGGTTCAACGATCTGTTGACGGGATTGTCAGCACGCCTCGCATGCCCACCTTGATGATGCGGATCGGATGATCTGCCCCATCAGGCATGAAACGGATGTCTTTAGGTCACCGGAAGGAGAATTCTGCTATGCATTCAACACTTAAGCTCAATGCGCTTTTGTTTGCAGCGATCGTCGGCGTCAGCAGTCCGGCGGTTGCTTCGCATCCCGCTTCGATTCAATTTGATCTTTCGCCCGTCGCCCCGGCGCAACCGGTGGCGCCCAACGAGGACGTATTTGTTCCCCCCGGCTATCGTTGGGTTCGCGTGCGATTGGACATCTCGTCGTTGATCAACACTGCGGAACAATCGAAGCCTCATGAATTCGTTTACCGAATTCAGTGCTCGTCGCCCGATAGTCGTGTAGTCGATTATTCGCCGCGAACCCAGTTGTCCGCTTCGACAGTTGGCGGTATCCGTGTCGAACAGTCCGATGAAAAATCGAAAAGCCTCGGGCTCGCGCTGAAAGGTTCCTATCTGAACTTGGTCGATGGAAGCAGTGGAGCCGATTTGGGGTCGAAAGTCTGCAACAAGACGACGTTCGAGAAGGCCGCACCGCAGGAGATCTTGTTTGCCAGTGGTACGATCGCTCGCGGACAAGGCGTCTATTTTAAACTTCGCGCCACGCCGGCACAGGTGCTCGATGGGCAAAAGCCGTTCACGATCACCCTGCAAGTTCCCGACAGTTGGCGCGGAGATTTGATGTCGGTTCATCTGGACGCGACGGAATCGCATCGCAGCTTTGGCGGATTGGAACGCGAATCCTCCGCGGCATCGCCGGTTCGCTTCCAGGTCGCTGTCTATGACCAAGCCGACGATATCGCTCGCCGTTGGGCGTGGCAATTGGCCGAGGCGGAGCAACGATTGCGTGAAGCTTCGACGCGGTATGCCAGTTCGATTCGCGAACGTTCGCTACCTACGATCTTCCATCACGTGGCGGCGGCGCTCGATGTGATCGAGCCGCGGATTTCGGAGGACTGGATGCAACGGGCGTTGTACGGATCGATTGATCCCTATTTTGATAAACAAATCCGCCAGTTGCCCGTTGCGGTGAAAGTGGCCGTGCTCGACTATGTCGATGCGAAGACAAACTTTGAAGGACTGGTCCGGTCGGCATCGATTTCCCAGGAGGCGCACTCGGGGCTGGCGGTCAATTGATTGTCCGCAGGAGGATTTCCAGCCGCGCGGAGCAGGGATGCTCGGATGCGAGTGCTAAAAGAAGCGACGGCGATTTAGCTGGTTCGACGTCGTTGATCTAATTGTCGCTGAATCCAAACGACAGGCTGCTCTCTCGGCCCAATGGATTTTTTTGATATTGCCGGAAGCATCCGCTGCACAAGTCGTAGCGTCGACGCTGGTAAACATCTTCGCCGATTGCATCGCTTTCATCATCTCCCAGCCGTTCCAGGATCTCATGCAATTCAAGCAGGTGATCGGTGTCGGCGTCGTCGACGATACCCGCGGGCGTATCGAAGACAGCCTTGATCTCTACTTGAACGGAGTACCGAAGTTCTTCGTCCGGATTGATCTCACATTTGCAGCGATCACACGAGTAATGAATCATCCAGCAGTGGTCCTTGGCCGCGAGGGAGTGGAGCAAGTTGGGGATCGAGCGTGTCGTCCCAATGTCGCGATGCATGGTACTGACAGCCGCCGCTGTGTGGCAATACAAAAAGCAGTCGCGTGATCGAAAGTCGCTTCAAACGCAAACGCCAACGATGACGACCAACAGAATCATTATTCCGGCGCATATTTTCCCAACCGTTCCCAGCAGACGTCCCCAGAACGCAGCGTGACCGACGGGAATCGTCTCCTTCCATTGCTTGCCGCTCATCCATTCCCCCAGCACCGCGCCGGCGGTTGCTCCGAGGGCGCCGAACAATAGAGCAGCGACGATTGTTCCAAAGATTGGAATCGGCAAACCTAGCAGTGCACCTGCCATCGCGCCGATCATCGAACCGACCACGGCCATCATCGTCGCCCGCCGGCTGCCGCCAGCTTTCTTTGCCCCCAGTGCCGCGGCGGCAAATTCCAGCAACTCACCCAAAACGGCAAACCCGACTGCCGCGATCACTTCGGTGCGGCCTAGCGAGATCCGTTGCTGTTCGGGAGCCAGCAGGTAGTAAGCGATCACAAGCGCCGCGGCGATCCAGTTTCCGGGCAAGGTAACGAAGTTGCTGCCCCAGGCCAGCACACTCAAAAGAACTAATCCAATCGGCCAAATCAATTGCCACCAGGCTTCCATAGGTCGCTACTTTCTGCGTTTTTGCGTTGTTCGAGGCGGTTGTGTTTGCGTAGGTCCGAACCCATCGGGGGGCTGGTCGGTCCTTCTGTTCAACTTTCTTAAGATTTGTTGAAAACCGATTCGGCACCCTGTCAGAGCACTCTGAATTGGTGGTCGCACAATCGACCAAAGGTTAGAATGGGTGCGAAGACACACCCGTCATTGTTCAGCCCCTGGGCAATGATGCTTGACAATTGGCCCCGGACGTTCGGAATCGCAGCGCTGCAATAAGACATACTTAATCATACCCTGCAAGCTGACCATTCCTGACATCCACAATTTGCGGACCTTGCCTTCATCTAGGATCAGGTTTGCATGGAGGACGATACAAAGAATGTCTACTTCGTCAGTTCTTGATTCAAGTGTGCTGATTCTAAATCGCTTTTATATGGCGATCCGAGTCGTCTCGGTGCGACGGGGCTTCACGTTGTTATATCGCCAGTGTGCTGAAGTCATTACGTTGGAAGATGAACAATATACCAGCTACGACTTCACTTCATGGTGTGAGTTGAGTCAATTGACTTCGCTCGAAAAGCAGCCTGGTGAAGACTACATCAAAGCGGTTGGTTTCGATCTTCGTGTTCCACGGATTTGTCGCTTGACGCGATTCGATCGCTTGCCGGTGCAGTCGGTGCGTTTTAACCGAAAAAACCTATTTGCTCGCGATAGTCACCGTTGCCAATACTGTGGCCAAGATAAACCGTCGAACCAGTTGAGTGTTGATCATGTGGTGCCACGCAGCCATGGTGGCAAGACGACTTGGGAGAATGTCGTTTGTTGTTGTCTGCGGTGTAATTCTCGCAAGGGTGGGCGGACGCCGTCGCAGGCGAATATGAACCTACTGACAACGCCGATCAAGCCCAAGTTCAATCCGGTGCTGACTCAGCCGATCGTCGATCCGCGGTACGAATGTTGGAAGACGTTTTTACCCGCGGCGGGTTAGGCTTAGGCGGGCTCAATAGCCTGTTCGGCAGTTGTCTTAACGCAGCTGCCAGAGGATCGTTCCGATGCCCATCGGGATGCACCACCAAGCGAAGAGATGCAGTCGTCCACGGCGGCTCCATGCGATCAACCATCGCAGCGCGAAGATCCCCACCAGGAATGCGACCACGGCGCCGACGATGAGCGGTGCCAGTCGGTCCATGGTGAGATCGGATTGCGCGAGATCCTTCATCTCCAGCACCGTCGCGCCAAGAATTGCGGGGATCGCCAGGAGGAACGAAAACGTGACGGCGTCTTCATTGCCCAGCCCTAACATTCGACCGCCGACAATGGTCGACCCGCTTCGGCTGATCCCTGGCATCAAGGCGAAAGCCTGAAAGATGCCGATCTCAAACGCCTTCCGCCAGGACAGGGATTGATAGGTTGCATCGCGCGTTGGCAGATATTTCAACAGCAGCAGCAGGGCGCCAGTCACCAGCAACATGCACCCTGCGATCAGCGGACTTTCCAGCAAGTGCTTGAACTGCGTCTTGATAATCACCCCTGTGATGCCAGCGGGGATCGTGCCGATGACCAGAAGAGGAATGACTCGGCGGTCGCTGGTCAACATATCAAGGATTCGTCGCCAATAGACGACAAGAATCGAGGCAAGGGTACCGGCGTGAAGTACGATGTTCACGGTGGCGGATTCTTCAGTAATTCCCAATAATTCGCCGAAGATCACCAGATGTCCCGACGAACTGATCGGCAAAAATTCGGCGATCCCTTGGACAACCGCTAATAAGACCATTTCCCACATCGTCGACTCGTCCGTTTCGATCGTGTCTCGCGTTGTCGGCGCGGTGAAGCATGTATAACCACAGAAAAATCACAAACCACTCTGTTAGAAGGCTTATCGACCGATGATTCCGCGTAACCCAGGATCGATTGCTGGTGATCTCATAAATTTTGCCAGGGGGTTCTGCATGGGAGCCGCAGACAGCGTGCCTGGAGTCAGCGGGGGGACGGTCGCGCTGATTCTAGGGCACTACCACCGACTTGTCGCGGCAATCAGCCATTTCGACAGCCGAGCGCTCGCGTTTGCGAGGTCGGGCCAATGGCGTCGGCTCGTGACGCATATCGACTTGCGATTTTTGATTGCCCTGGGGATGGGGGTGGGAATCGCGATACTTTCGCTCGCAAGTCTGCTGCATTGGCTTCTGGAAAATAAGTTGCCAGGAACCTTGGCCGTCTTTATGGGGCTGATCATTGCCAGTATCTGGATCGTGGCTCGTCAGATTCGCTCCTGGTCTCCAGCGGCTTGGGGAGCGATGGTGCTAGGAACCAGCGTGGGGTACGTCATCAGTTCGCTTTCGCCGTTGGCAGGGGAGCCAGGCTATCTCTATCTCTTCTTTTCAGGTGTGATTGCGATCACCGCGATGATTCTGCCCGGCATCAGTGGTTCCTTTGTGCTTGTCCTGCTAGGGGTTTATCACCATGTGATCGGGTTGGTTAAAGCGTTGCCACGCGGGGACCTCGATCTCGAAGGCTTCATCGAGATGGTTGTATTCGCCACGGGGTGTGCGATTGGGTTGGCCTCCTTCTCGAGGGTGTTACGGTGGCTGCTAGAGCATTATCAGAATGTAACCTTTGCCTGCCTGCTTGGGTTGATGGTTGGAAGTTTGAAAAGAGTCTGGCCACTTCAGCAGCCGACTCCCGAAACGATCAACGAAAAATTTTCTCATCGCGTCTTCGAATTTGTGCCGGTAAGTGAATGGTCGCAGCCAATTGTGCCGTTGTTATTGTTGGGCATTGGTGCTGCCACACTTGTACTGGTCCTGGAGTGGTTGTCTGTTCATCTGTATCGATCCCAGCAAACGGCTGTCGCTTCAAATGTAGAAGATTGACATGAGTACACTTTGTTAAAATTAGCACCTCTCCATAATGGGCATCTAGCTCCTGTGACTCCTTAATTATCACCAATAAACATGTGCTTTTAGATTGCGGCTTTCTATACGGGCGTATAGGATAAGCAGCGGATTTACAAGTGTACACAAGATGCCGCCATGCTTAGCCTCTGTGCTTTGCGTATGCGAGGGGAACGATGGCTATTTCGACCCGCCTTACGACGCGACAACAAACGGTTTACGACATGATCCGCGACAAGATAGTGTTGCGAGGTTACGGTCCTACAGTGCGCGAGATTGGGGAACACTTCGACATCAAGTCGCCAAATGGTGTGATGTGTCATCTGAAGGCACTGGAACGAAAAGGCTTGATCCGTCGCAGCCCAAATAAATCAAGGGCTATCGAGCTGACAAATGACGCCGATCGCTCCGCCAAAAGCATGCCAATGGCGGGGTTGGTCGCAGCTGGGGATGGCACGCTTGCCTTCGAGAAGGCGGAGCGCAAAGATCTCAGCGACATGTTCTACAGTGAAGACCGCTTCTTGTTGGAGGTCTCTGGCGATTCCATGGTCGAAGCGCACATCACCGATGGAGACATGGTGATTGTGCAAAAGCAAGATCATGCACAACCTGGACAAATGACCGTTGTTCAGTTACCGCATGGGGATGTCACATTGAAGTATTGGTATCCCGAGGAAGGCAGGGTTCGCCTGCAACCTGCGAATCGCGAAATGGATCCGATCTACGTGCACGAAGCGACTGTAATCGGAGTGATCGTCGGCGTCGTCCGTTCGGTCTGAATCGATATTCTTCTTGCGTGCACTCCGACCTCCAGAGCTCCCGCGGCGATAGCACGCGTCGATGATTAGAGACTCTATCGGTCGGCATATCGACGACCTCAGCGGCTTCGCCAGCCTGCAAGCTGCCGCTAGCCAGCGGGTGTTGCATCCAGTTCTAGGGCTTCAAGCAACGCATCAAATCGCCTGGCGGCTTCAATATGTCGCTCGACGCGTTCCTTGGCCGTCCAAGTAGAGCGAATCGCGCTAACGCGGCCAGCAATCTCAAAATCAGACAGAGTTGTATCGTATTGAGATTCGGTGAGACGCGAAGTTCGGCTGTTTGGCAATGTAGTTGTCGTCATGGTTGATTCCTCCTGAATGGTAAACTGTTCAGACGCTATAGGCGGTTGGCAGATGCTGAAAGATCCTTGCCTGTCACTTAAGCGTCAGAGTTCGATCAATCGTTTTATCTGTTGCAACCTAAAGCAATCAGTGTGCCAATGGGCTGAGAACTGAGAGGAATTACGCGAATGACAACGCTAATTGCCTTGTTGCGTTGATTTAGGGTGTTTGTGCGCCGTGTTGTTTCGCGACAAGACTTCCGGGCGTGGTTGAAAAAGTTACCGTCCGTTTAACCAATCTTCCAATGATTGCTTTCGAAGCGTTCAAGGCCCAGTAGTTCGCCCGATTGCAGATCTTGAACGCTGAGTTCGCACGGCTGCGCATTTGCCAGGACACTAACCAGATTTTGCCAGGTGCATTGGTCGACCGTGCCCCACAATTGAACGTATTGAACCTGTCCGTTAGCGTCGTAGATCATGCCGTCGATATGGATGGGGCGTTCAGGACCTCGGTGTACGAATGATCCATCGGGTTCTAGGTGTGTTCGAGGGAGAGCGCTCAAGCGATCGCAAAGGTCTTCAAACGATCCCCCAAGCGGTTTAAGAGCAACGGATCCGACAGTCGCCGACGCGGCGGTGTTCTCGTTCTCGCGCGCGTCGGCTACGTGGCCTCCGTGCAGGTTGACACGAAACGAACGCAAGGGGGAGGGCGTTGGGTTGGTCATGATCAAGGCGGGCGATCGGCGTTCATGAAAACAAAAAAACGGCTTGGAGATCGTGATCGATCTCCAAGCCGTTTGCAATTCAAGAGGTCCAGGAAGACATCGTCAAGTTGTGTTTGCGTCGCGTGGCAACGCAAACACTATTCTTGCGATCCTTCTCCCTTGCCAGCGTCGCTGCCTGCGGCAGCGGTGACCGGTTCTTCGGGGGCGATGTCTTCGCGGCGTTTTTCACCGTGGAACTTCAACCGCAGCGTCTTGCCTTCGTCGTCTTTGACGGCGTCGACAACGATCGTGTCGGAGCCTTCGAAGGCGCCTTGCAGCAGTTCTTCGCTCAACGGATCTTCGATGCGTTGCTCCAGGGCACGACGCAGTGGTCGAGCACCGTAATCGAGGTTGGCGCCCATCTTGATCAAGAATTCCTTCGAATCGTCGCTCAAGACCAGGTCGAAACCACGATCCTGCAGACGTTCGCGAACCTTCGACATTTCGAAGTCGATAACTCGCTTGAGGTCATCTTCGGTCAAGTGGCGGAAGATGATCGTGTCGTCCAACCGGTTCAAGAACTCGGGGCGGAAGACACGTTCGATCTGATCCATCACGCGGCTCTTCATACTGTCGTACGAAGCGTCGTCGTCCGGCTTTTGGAAACCGAAGGCCGATTCGTTTTTGATTGCGTCGGCACCCGCATTGGTCGTCATGATCAAGATGCAGTTCCGGAAATCGACGTGGCGGCCGAACGAATCGGTCAACCGGCCTTCTTCCATCACCTGCAACAACATGTTGAAGACGTCGGGGTGAGCCTTTTCGATTTCGTCCAACAGAACGACGGCGTACGGACGGCGACGAATCTTCTCGGTCAATTGACCGCCTTCTTCGTAACCGACGTATCCGGGAGGGGCACCGATCAGACGGCTGACGTTGTGCTTCTCCATGTATTCGCTCATGTCGATGTGGATCAATGCATCCGAATCGCCGAACATGAATTCCGCCAGCGATTTGGCAAGCAGCGTCTTACCGACACCCGTTGGTCCGGCGAACACGAAGCAACCGGTAGGTCGTTTCGGATCCTTCAGACCACTGCGGCTGCGGCGAACCGCTTTGGCGATCGCGCTGACAGCGGCATCTTGGCTGACGACTCGCTTGTGCAGTTCGTCTTCCATTTTCATCAACCGCAGGCTGTCTTCGGTCGACAGTCGGGTCAATGGAATGCCGGTCATCTTGCTGACCACTTCGGCGATCACTTCTTCGTCGACCACACCATCGGTCTGCTGGCTCTTCTCGCGCCATTCGACGGTAATCTGTTCCTTCTTCTTGCGAAGCTTTTCAGCTTGGTCTCGCAGCGAAGCGGCCTTCTCAAAGTCTTGGTTGGCGACGGCGTCTTCCTTGCTCTTGTTCAGAGCATCGACTTCTTCGTCGATCTCTTTCAAGTCTGGTGGACGAGTCATCGTGCGCAATCGCACCCGAGCACCCGCTTCGTCGATCACGTCGATCGCCTTGTCGGGCAGGCAGCGAGCGGTGATGTAGCGTTCGCTCATCTCGACAGCGGCGACGACCGCATCGTCGGTGATCTGCACGCGATGGTGCTCTTCGTAGCGTTCGCGAAGTCCCTTGAGGATCTCGATCGTTTCCTTTTTGCCCGTCGGTTCGACGATGATCTCTTGGAAACGACGCGCCAGAGCGCTGTCCTTTTCAATGTACTTGCGGTACTCGTCCAGTGTCGTCGCTCCGATGCACTGGATCTCGCCGCGAGCCAGTGCTGGCTTCAGCACGTTAGCCGCGTCGATCGCCCCTTCGGCACCACCGGCACCGACGAGCGTGTGCAATTCGTCGATGAACAGGATCGTGTTCTTGGCACGACGAACTTCGTTCATGACCGCTTTGATGCGTTCTTCGAACTGACCGCGGTATTTCGTTCCCGCGACCATCATCGCGAGGTCCAGCACGACGATCCGCTTTTCAGCCAAGATCTCGGGGACTTCGCCTTCGATCACGCGCTGTGCAAAGCCTTCGACGATGGCGGTCTTGCCAACGCCCGCTTCGCCCAACAGGACGGGGTTGTTTTTGGTACGGCGACACAGGACTTGGATCGAGCGTTCGATCTCGCGTTCGCGGCCGATGACAGGATCCAGTTCGCCCTTCTTCGCCAATTCGGTCAGGTCGCGGCCGAAGCTGTCCAGAGCGGGAGTCTTCGATTTGCTTCCCTTACCCGACGAAGCACCTTCGCCGCCACCTTCGCGTCCGCCGCGGTCGCCGACTTCGGCGCCTTCGAGTCCGTGACCCAGCAGGTTCAGGACTTCTTCGCGAACATCTTCCAGCTTCAGTCCCAGGTTCATCAGGACCTGAGCGGCGACGCCTTCTTGCTCACGCAGCAGGCCCAGCAGGATGTGCTCGGTGCCGACGTAATTGTGGTTCAGGTTGCGAGCCTCTTCCATCGAGTACTCGATCACCTTCTTGGCGCGAGGCGTCTGAGGCAGCTTGCCCATCGTGACCATTTCAGGGCCGCTTTGGACCAGCTTTTCAACCTCCAAGCGAATCTTGCGGAGGTCGACTTCCAGGTTCTTCAGCACATTGGCCGCAACACCGCTGCCCTCTTTCACGAGGCCTAACAGGATGTGTTCGGTACCGATGTATTCGTGATTGAATCGCTGGGCCTCTTGATTGGCCAGTTGCATCACTTTGCGGGCGCGGTCAGTAAATCTTTCGTACATTCTTGGACCCTCTGGATCGTGGTCGCACTTAGTGCGATCAGCCGTTGCATGGATGCGTTTGCTGAAAGCGTTTCCTGAAACAATCGACCGCCGTACAGCGGGCGATTGATCCTAAATAAATTATGAGCCGCGTCGGGCATGCTGCCGATTTGGCGATTTCTTAGCAATACCGTGTAGCTGTGCAAAAAATACGCCGCTGCGACGGCTCGGGGGCGAGATCTCGCTCCCAAGCTGGCGACTTCAGGGGGCCCAGCCACCATCCGTTGCCGGCTAAATCGATTCTACCGTTTTCCTGACTCAGCGGGGATAGGACGTCATTCACTGATTTGCCATATCTGCCAGTTCTGTCGTGCCAACTCAGCTCGCCTCCCCTGCAGAGGTTTCCAACTGAGGCGATTCTGCCACATCGGCAGTCATTCCGTTGGATCGTTTTTCTTTCGCTGAACTGGACGCTTTGGCAGCATCCCCCTCTTCATTTCCCTCGGATTCGGCGGGTTGCTCCGATTCCTCCTCGGTTTCGGAATCCTCTTCCTCGGCTACTAAATCGTCGACCATTCGCTTCAGTCGACGCTCTTCAATGTCTCGCTCGAGCCACCACGCGTCTCCCGTCTCGAGTGCTGCCATCGCATCGAGCGTCTGGGCGGCGGCGGCAAAGCGATCCGTTTTGCGGTAAACACTTGCTAGCAAAAGCAGCGACAGCGCGTCCCGCGGGTCGACCTCCAAGCAATGCACTAACAAAGCTTCGGCTTCAAACCACCGACCCTTCAAAAATTCTGTCCGGGCGGCGTCGTATCGGTCTTCTTCGCCCGAGGCGTGCCGCGGTGCTAGCAACATCGGCAAGCCGCGAACCGCTCGCACGAACAGCACCACCCAGATCCCCACAAACGCCCAGCAGACCGAACGAACCATCAACGGTTCGAGCCACTGGGGATAAATGAACCGCGACACCAACAATGTATTGATAGCAATCGCAAAACAGATCGCCGCCGGCAGGCCGCTCATCCGTCCGCGAAACCAGATCTCCGGGAGGCCTGGCCACATACAATAGACATAGTGAGACAACGGCATCGTGCAATTATTTCGCTTGGTGAGGAAATGCTTCTGCGCGGGGTGATTCTAAGAAGAAACCGGCCGTGGGGCCTAGAGCGGATTTTGACAGCATTTCCATTTCACGCAGGTCGCTGCGGAGATTCTCTTCGCGGTGATCGCGAGCCTGCCAAACTGAACGATCACGATCCGCTGGTGTCGATAAACGCTTTGTCATCCAGCGGGCGAACCCAGACGTTGCGGAAGCGGACCGCGTTGTCGTGGTCTTGCAGGAAGACGGGCCCGGTCGAGGTTTTTAGCTGACGCTCCCAGATTGCTTTCAAATAGGGAGTCGCGCCGTAGCGATAGGGATGATAGCTCGATCGCGGTTCGCCCAGTTGCAAGTCGTGTTGCACCTGTTGGCCGTTCAGCCACGCGGTGATCGAGCCCTCTTGAGTGATCTTCCCTTGGTCGTCCCGTCGCGGGGCGCGGTAGCGGATGTCGTAAACCTGCCATTGGTCGCGAGGGCCGCAAGCATTTGCAAGCGGCTTGGAAAATCCGTAGACCGACCCGGCGTCCTGTTGGCTCAGTTCCTGTTTGCCGTGGGAGTCGATGATCTGAACTTCGTAGTTGCCGTGGATGTAGATCCCGCTGTTCCCGGTTCCTCCTTCGGGAATCAGGAATTCCACGTGCAGGTCGGCATCGCGGAAGTGCAGCGTCGAGACCAAGTGGTTCGAGCGGACAGCTTGCTCCCCTTGGGAGACCGTCGAAACCAAGCTGCCGTTTTCGATCGGCCAGTTGATCGCTGTTCCCTGCGTGCTGCGAAACTTCGGCTCCGATTCGCCATCAAACAGAACGATCGCATCGGCTGGCGGTTCGACCGGCAGTTGCGATTGGTCGGGGCGAAACTCTTCGGCCGCCAGAGGCAGAGCGAATCCGATCAGGCTGAGGGCAAGGGCACGTATCATTATTAAGAGGCTTCTGCGAAAGGTGTCTTGTTGTTCGTCCGGTCTCCGCGATCGCGGCGGTGTTGCTGGCAAAGTATATCATCCGTCGACCGGTTTGCTGTCCAATCGCCGCGGCGAACGGTAGACTCTGGCGATGTCAAATCTGCAGAATCTCCCGCCGTCCGACTCGTCCAGCCCTCAACCCAATCCTTCGATGCGACATTGGATGTTTCCGATGTTGTGTGGGTTCTCGTTCATCGCTTACTTTTGGCCTTCGGGCGGGATCGATCCATTTGTCGCTTCCAAGGCGTGGCTCTCTTGGATGATCGCGGCGACGATGTTCGCATTGGGCAGTCTGTTGCCCGAGGATGAGGTCCGTCGGCTGCGTCGGCAATTGCCACAGGTCTGTTTGGGAACCCTGACCCAGTGTCTGGTCATGCCGCTGGCGGCGCTAGCGGTCGTCCGGTTCGGCGGACTCGAAGGGGGCTACCGGTTGGGAGTGATCCTTGTCGGATGTGTTCCCGGCGCGATGGCATCCAACGTGTTGACCCTGGCCGCTGGCGGCAACGTCAGTTATTCGGTCAGCCTGACGACGATGGCCACGCTCGCTTCGCCGATCACCGTCCCTTGGTTGTTGGTCTTGATGGCGGGGATCAGCGAATCGGAAGCTCGCATCGAACCGCTGTCGATGATGCTCACGCTCGCTTCGACCGTCTTGTTGCCCGTGATCGCCGGGTTCTCGTTGGCGCGTTGGAGTCCGCGGTTCAAAGCGATCGCCGAACGGGGCGGTTCGATCTTGGCGAACCTTGTCATCCTCTGGATCATTGCCGTCGTGGTGGGACTCAACCGCGACCGCTTGGCCATGATCCCGCTAAGCCTGTTGGCGTCGCTGTTGGTCGTGAACCTCGTCGGCTACGTCGGTGGTTATACTGCGGGGGCTCTCGCGCGGATGGACGAACCGATGCGTCGAGCGTTGACGCTGGAGGTTGGGATGCAGAACGCGGGGCTTGGGACGATGCTGGCCGTCGGCAGTTTTGGCGACCAGTTTCCCGAAGCCGCCATCCCCACAGCCGCCTACACGTTTGGATGTGTCTTCACCGGCACGATCCTCGTCTCGCTGTGGCGACCACGTTCTGCAGCTGCCATGTAGTGCAATTTGTTGTGGTCGTCTGCTGCTAGGAATCTTGCGAAGCTAATAGTGGACGTGGACTGTTTCAGCGGTGCGCTCGCGAGTTAACTTTGTTGAGCCGATTGTGGTATCGTAAAGGAATGCCACGCCTGTCTGAATTCTACGGCATTGCCGTGTACATGTACTTCGCGGATCACAATCCGCCGCACTTCCATGCGATCTACGGTTCGCATGAGGCGGCGATTGCAATTGAATCAGGAGAGGTGCTTGCTGGCGATTTGCCTCGCCGGGCACTTAAGCTTCTCGTAGAATGGATTGCAATCCACCGCGATGAACTGCTCGATGACTGGCGTCGAGCTACCGATGGCGAAACTCTGATTCCGATTGCACCACTGGATTGACGATGGCTGATTTGCTGCATGTTGTCGGGATGAACGTGCCTTGTCCGTTTCATCTCGAACTTAAATTTTCCGATGGCGATTCGCGTGTGGTCGACTTGCGACCGCTGTTGAACGGCCCTGCCTTCCTGCCGCTTCACGATCCCGATGTGTTTGCATCCGCAACGATCGATCCGGTGACAAAAACAGTCTGTTGGCCATGTGGAGTCGATTTGGCTCCCGAAGCGCTGAGGTCCCTATCGCCAGCTGATATCCAGCCAGCCGGTTAGCGAGACGCGGTGGTATGGAGCGGTGCTGCGGTGGAATCGCTAGTCGTCGGGCATCGCAATCGATCAAGCCAACAGCTTCTCGATCACCTTCGCCGGTTGGCCGTCGATCAACGATTGCTCGCGTCCGTTCTGTTCGTAGGTCAGATTTTCGGCTTCGAGTCCAAACAGGTGCAGCAGGGTGGCGTGGTAGTCGAAATGGTTGACTTGGTCTTCCACCGCGTGGTGGCCGAATTCGTCGGTCGCGCCATGCATGCCCGATCGGAAGCCGCCACCGGCGACCCACATCGTGAACCCGTAGGTGTTGTGGTCGCGGCCGATATTCGCTTCGTTTTGGATCACCGGTAGCCGGCCCATCTCGCCGCCCCAGTGGACGACGGTGCTGTCGAGTAATCCTCGTTGCTTGAGGTCTTTGACGAGCGCAGCGGCCGGTTTGTCGATCTTCTTGCACGATGCTGGCAACGCTTTGACGATGCCGCCATGGTGGTCCCAGTATTGGTTTTTGGTGAACAGTTGCACGAACCGCACGCCCCGTTCGACGAGTCGTCGCGCGATCAGACAGCGTTCGCCAAACTCTCGCGTCTCCTCTTGATCCAGCCCATACATCGCGTGGGTTGCCTTCGATTCGCGGCTCAAGTCGGTCGCTTCGTCCGCCGAAAACTGCATCCGTTCGGCGAGTTCAAAATTGGCGATCCGCGCCTGCAATTCGTGTTCGCCCGTCCGCTGTTCCGCATGGCGTCGGTTCAACGATTGCAGCAGGTCGAGGTAATTGGATTGAATCTCGCCGTCGAGATGGGGCGGCGGCTGCAGGTTCAAAATCCGCGGCTTCACCGGCCGGATGACGGTTCCTTGAAACAGCGACGGCAACCAACCGTTGGACCAATTCAAGACGCCTGCGACCGGCAATCCCTTGGGGTCGGTCATCGCGATGTAGGCGGGCAAGCTTTCGCTTTGGGTTCCCAACGCATACGTCAGCCAGCTGCCCAGCGCCGGACGTCCCGCCAACGGGCGACCGCCGTTCATCGCGTAGATCGATTGGCCGTGGTTGTTCACGCCGGTGTGCATCGATCGAATCACCAACGCATCATCGACGATCGTCGAGAATTCGGGAAGCAGTTCGGAAACGTCGGTCCCATGTTCGCCGTACTTCTTGAATTTCCAAGGCGATCCGAAAACCTTCGAACTCGCTTGGGCCGCGTTGTCGTATTTGATCTTGCCGGGAAACTTCTGCATATGCAGTTCGTTTAATATCGGCTTCGGATCCAACAGGTCCATCTGGCTGGGGCCGCCTTGCATGAACATCGAAATCATGGCGGTCGCCCGCGGCTTCAGCGGTGGTTGCTTCGGCTTCAAGTCAAAGCCTTCGGTCCCCAAGTTCGGCTTCTTCGGTTCGGCACTGGCTTTTTGAGCCATCAAGCAAGCCAACGCCAGCGGCCCGCCCCGCATCGCCGAAGAGGCGAGGAAGTGTCGGCGCGAAGATTGGATGTCGGAATTGTTGTTTGTCATCGGTTTTCCGTCGTTTCGCAGGCGGGGATTTTTTGGGAGGGGAGGGGGCTGTCGCCGACGTTAGTATCAGCGGGGGAAGCTGCGGTCGCCGTTAATCCACGTAGAGGAATTCGTTGGAGCTGAACATCGCTTGGCAGGCGCTGGCCAGTGCCAGTCGGTGAGCTGCTTCGGCGGATAGTTTGGCGTCACGCGACTTAAATGCGGAGGTTTGTCGCGCGACGAAGTCGGTCAGTTCGGTCAGTACGCCATTTTCGATCTCTCGATTGAAGCACCGCTGCCAAGCGTTGGAGATCTGTTGCGGAACTTCGCTCTCGGCTCGGATCGCCTGAGCTGCCAGCTGGTCCGCTTGATCGATGACAAACGAACTGTTCATCAGCAGCAACGCTTGCGTGGCGACGTTCGAGTAATTGCGGATGGTGCAGTTAGGGGCGACGGTGGCCAAGTCGAATGTTTCCAGGACGCCCAGCGGTCGGCTGCGGCGAACTTGGACGTAGACGCTGCGGCGGCTGGCCTCTTCGCCGAGCTGCGATTTGCCCGTCGGTTTGCGTTCTCCGTCGAGCATCTCCTTGCCCAATACGACTTGCCCCACAGCGTCTTCTTTTACCGGGACCGGCGGGCCGTGCAAGCGATTCGTGATCGTACCGTTTGCGACGAGCATCGCGTCGCGGATCGCTTCGGATTCCAGTCGTCGGACCGTCATCCGTGCATACAGCCGATTGTCGGGATCGACGCGATCCAGCTGCTCGGTTCGCGTGGAAACCTGCTGGTACGTTTGCGACAGCATGATCATCCGATGCATGCGTTTCAGGTTCCAACCGCCACGCATCAGGTCGGTTGCGAGCCAGTCGAGCAGTTCGGGATGCGTCGGCTCGGAGCCCAGGAAACCGAAGTCTCCCGGCGAATCGACGATCCCACGACCGAAGTGATTTAGCCAGACGCGATTGATCAGAACGCGCGCCAGCAGCGGATGTTTGCCGTTGGTCAGTTGGCGGGCGTAGGCGAGTCGTCGCCCGGTCGTGGGGCGATCGGGGTCGTTCGCCTCGATCTCCGTGGGATCGCTGCCTTTCAGGACGGTCAGCTCGCTGGGTCCCAGTTCCTGGCCGGGCTGTTCGTGGTCGCCGCGGATGAACAGATGCGTTGGCGGCACGTGGTTCGCCGGTTCGGTTAAGACACGGATGAACTTCTCTTTCGGGGCGGTGGCGCGAATCGCATTGATCTCGTCCTGCATATTGGCGAGGTCCGTTTGCGCATTGATTTTGCGGCAGATCTGCGCCGCTTCGCGATAGCGTTGGAGCTCGGCAAAGCCGTCGGGTGAAAACGTTTCCAGCGAGGATGCGTCGACCAGCGGTCCAGGGAACTCCGCCGCCAGTTGTTTCTGCTCGCTCGTCCAAGTATCGGCCGGAATCGATACCAGCGTTGCAATGGCTTCGCGCTGCTTGGCTGGAACCTCGGCGAGCTGCTCGCTGCGAGCCTGTTCGATCAATTCCTGCTCCAACGCATCGGCGGCTCTTTCGATATCCGAAGCCCGTCGCGCACGCTGTTGTGCGTAAAGGTAGAGCGAACCGGGCGAAATGTTGCCGACGTTCGGGAACTCCTCTAGCAGGGCAACCTGTTCGGGGCTCCGCTTCGACTTCTCTGTCTTGAAAGCGGTCTCGAGCGCTTCGCGACGGTCGGCGGGGACCACTAATAGTTCTTCGTAGAGTGTCCTGTCGAGATGTTCTTGCTGGCGTTTTGTGCGGTTTTCAGTGGCTTGTTTGGCTTTCTGTTCGATCTCCTTGCGGACCAGTCGATCTTCTTCGGTATACAACGACATGCGGCGTTGCTGGGGGGCTTTCCATTTCTTTGGATCGAGTGCCGGTTCGAAAATCGCGCGGAACCGGAAGTAATCGGCTTGGCTGATCGGATCGTACCGATGGTCGTGACACTTCGCGCATCCAACCGTCAGCCCCAACAGCGATGTCGATACGATCTCGATCGTGTCGGAAATCGTTTCGTTGGCTGCCAGGGCGCGATCGATGCCTCCCGATGCAGTGCCGTCGGGAGCCATGCGAAGAAAGCCGGTGGCGGTGAGTTGAGCGATCCGCTGGGGCGTTAGCTGCGAAGCGTCCTTCCCCGTCGCCATCTCGTCTCCGGCCAATTGCTCGCAGATAAATTGGTCCAACGGTTTGTCATCGTTAAAGCTGTCGATGACGTAGTCGCGGTAGAAGTAGGCGAACTCGCGTTCGGTATCTTGATTTGTGTAGCCATCGGAATCGGCGTAGCCGGCGACGTCCAGCCAATGCCGGCCCCATCGCTCACCGTAGCGGGGCGAGGCGAGCAAGAGATCGATCAACGCCGCGTAGGCGTGGGGGCTCGGATCGTTAACGAATTCGTCGACCATCTCCGGCTCGGGGGGCAGTCCCCACAGATCGAACGTTGCTCGGCGGATTAGAGTGTGTCGATCGGCGGCGGCCGAAAAGGCGAGCCCTTCGCGATGCAGCCGATCGAGGACGAACGCGTCGATTGGATTGTCGCTGACGTTCTCTTTGACAACGGGCGGCTCAGGGGACGCGATCGGTTGGAAGGCCCAAAAGCTGCGTTCCTCCTCGGTGATGTAGTCGCCATCGTCGAGCGTCAGCGGTTCTTCTCGCGCGGTCTTGGCACCGTCGAGGATCCACTGGCGAATCGAAGCGATATCCTCGGCGGACAGATTCTTTTCGCCCGGCGGCATGTCCCCCGACTCCACCCGTTCAAGCAGCAGCGATTCGCTATCATTGCCCGGGACGATCGCTTCGCCCGAATCACCGCCAGACAGAATCCAACGTTTCAGTCGGACATCGAGCGATCCCTCGACGACGCCACTTTCGCCATGGCAATGAAAGCAGTGCGCCTTCAGGATCGGACGAACATCCTTTTCGAAAGTCAGCGGATCGGCAGCAATTGCCCCGCTGGAGAGGATCGAAACGGCAGCGAGCAGCGCAAAGGTAGGTAGGAGACGCATTTTCAGGATCGCGGTTGGAGGGCGAAAACGCAGGCGGGAGGAACGTATGCTACACGATTCAGGCGTGAGATTAAACACTTTTCGCGAAACAACCCCAGGGCAGATCACTGTTTCAACTAGGAGATATCAGCCAGCAAACGCTAGCGTCCGGTTCCGTTGCGCCTCGCTGCGCGATCGCGAACCGGCGAGTCTGATGCTGCCAATCTGCTAAGAAAGCAAGTTTTCTCACGGAGGCACCAAGGCACGGAGTCGAGCGACGCCGGGCTTTTGGGTGGGCAACGTGGAGTCGCGTCGATCGTTGGCCACGCGACGATACCCTGACCTCCGTGCCTTGGCGCCTCTGTGCGAACAAACGAGAGACGATGGCTACTGCCGGGGTGCCAAGAAAGCAGGTTTTCTCACGGAGACACCGAGGCACGGAGCTTAGCGACGCCGGGCTTTTGTGGTTTCAACGTGGAGTCGCGTCGATCGTTGGCCACGCGACGATACCCTGACCTTCGTGCCTTGGCGCCTCTGTGAGAACAAACGGGAACTATCAATTCGCTTCATCGATCGCGGTCCGTGATCCTGCGGCTCGCGCCGCAGTCTTTATGCGATCGCCGCCACTGCGGCTTGAAACAACTTGACACCGAGGGGCGATGTGCCGACCTGTGGCTTGTTTTAAGCCAGGATCGGACGGATCACCTTGGCTTCGGTGACGCCGGTGAGGCGTTGGTCGAGGCCTTGGAACGGGTAGGTGAATCGGCTGTGGTCGATTCCCAATTGGTTCAGGATCGTGGCGTTGAGATCGCGGATGTGAACCGGATCGGCTGTCACGTTGTAACTGAACTCGTCCGTCTCGCCGTGGACGACGCCTTGCTTGATGCCCGCTCCGGCCATCCAGACGGTGAAGCACTTGGGATGGTGATCGCGGCCGTAGGTCTTCTTCGTCAGCTTGCCCTGGCAGTAGATCGTGCGTCCAAATTCGCCACCCCAGACGACAAGCGTGTCGTCCAGCAGGCCGCGCTGCTTCAGGTCGGTCAGCAGCCCTGCGTTGGGTTGGTCGGTGTCCTTGCATTGTTTCGGCAGGTCGCCCGGCAGGTTGCCGTGCTGATCCCAGCCGCGATGGAAGATCTGCGTGAACCGCACGCCGCGCTCGGCCATTCGCCGCGCCAGGATGCAGCAGTTGGCATAGGTTCCCGGTCGCATGACATCGGGGCCGTACAGGTCCAAGACGTGTTGCGGTTCGTCGCTCAGATCGGCCAGTTCAGGGATCGACGTCTGCATCCGAAACGCCATCTCGTACTGAGCGATCCGGGCGTTGGTCTCCGGATCGCCGATCGCTTCGTAGGTCTGTTGGTTCAGCCGCGAGAGGCTGTCGAGCATCCGGCGGCGGACGCCCGCATCCAAGCCGCTGGGATTCGACAGGTACAGCACCGGGTCGCCGGCGCTGCGGAGCGATACGCCTTGGAATTTGCTTGGCAAAAAGCCGCTCCCCCACAGTCGGTTGTAGAGGGCTTGGGCTTGTTGGCGGCCGGACCATGAAGCTGTCATGACTAGGAACGACGGCAGGTTTTCGTTTTCGTTCCCTAGCCCGTAACTGAGCCATGATCCGAGGCTCGGTTTGCCCGGCAATTGGTCGCCGGTGCAGATGTAGGTGATCGCCGGATCGTGGTTGATCGCTTCGGTCCACATCGACCGGATCATCGAAATTTCGTCGACCTTCTTGGCCATGTGCGGGACCAATTCACTGGCCCACGTCCCCGCCTTGCCATGCTGAGCGAACTTGTAGATCGAAGGAGCGATCGGGAACCGCGATTGACCGCTGGTCATCGTCGTCAAACGCTGGCCTTGGCGGATCGTTTCGGGGAGGTCTTTATCGAACCAGTCCGCCATCTTCGGCTTGTAGTCCCACATGTCCATCTGGCTCGGCGCGCCTGACATGAACAGATAGATCGCCCGTTTGGCTTTCGGTTGGTGATGCGGCAGGTTTGCCAGTCCCGGCGTGCCTTGGAGCTGAGCATCCGCGGTGGCGGCGTGCAGCGGGCTGCCGGGCATCGACGCTAGCGCGGCGGTCCCGAGGCCCAGCGAGGCATTGCGAAAGAAGTGGCGACGCGTGAGTAATCGTTTGTATTGGTCAAATGCATCGATGGTCATTTTGTCACCACTTCATCCAGGTTGATTAACGTGCTCGCCACGGCGGTCCAAGCTGCAAGTTCGATCGGATCGATCGAATCGGGCGTGGGCGATTGCCCCAGCTTGATCAAGCGGTTTGCATTTTCGGGGTCTTTGCCAAACGCGGCGCGGGCGTCGTTTAACAGGCCCATCAGTTCAGCCGTTTCGGTTTCCGAAGGAACGCGCGAGGTCAGCGTTTCAAAAGCCCAAGCGATCTTTTGGGCGTCGTCGCTGCCTCCTTCGGCGATCACACGTTGGCCGAGGTTTCGCGAGCATTCGACGAACTGCAATTCGTTCAGCATCATCAACGCTTGCAGCGGCGTGTTGGTTCGCTCCCGCCGTGCCGTGCACGATTCGCGGCTCGGAGCGTCCAGCATCGTCATCGTCGGCGGGGCGCTTGTCCGTTTCCAGAACGTGTAGAGGCTGCGGCGGTAGATCTTCTCACCTGTGTCGGGTTTGAAATTGACGGTGTCCGAACCCGAATATCCAACCGCTTCCCAAAGTCCTTCGGGTTGCGGCGGCTTGACGCTCGGGCCACCTTGTTTCTCGACCAGCAGGCCGCTGGCCATCAACGCTTGGTCGCGCAACATCTCCGCATCCAAACGGAAGCGTGCTCCGCGGGCCAGCAGTCGATTGCTCGGATCGATCTCACGTTGCTTGGGCGATACGTGTTGGTCGCGGCGGTAGGTCTGCGACATCATGATCTGTTTGATCATCCGCTTCACGTCCCAGCCCGAATCACGGAAATCGATCGCCAGCCAATCGAGCAGTTGCGGATGGCTCGGCGGTTCGCCTTGAGCTCCAAAATCTTCGCTCGTCTTGACGATGCCCGTTCCAAACAACTGCTGCCAGTAACGGTTCACCGCAACGCGGGCTGTCAGGGGATGGCTGGGATCGGTCAGCCATTTCGCGAGGCCCATGCGATCATTTGGAACGCCTTCGGGCAGCGGTGGCAGCGCGGCCGGAACCGCTCGCGGCACCTCTTCTCCCTTTTGGTCGTATTCGCCACGCAGCAGGATATGGGCGGGCCGCGGCTCCGTGAGTTCCTTCCAAACCAACGTCGTCGGGAACGACTTTTCAACGGCATCGATCTGATTCAGGATGCCATCTTTTTGAGCTCGCAAAACCAGCCAATCGGGATCGATGCTGGCGACGCGGCGATAGTAGGCGCGGATCGCATCGGCTTGGTCGGCGGTTCGCGCGGCGGCATCCAGTTTGGCAATCTCCACAATCGATGCGGGGACCGGAGCCGAGGGGGATCGGACGGCAAACGCAAACCGGCTCGGTCGCCCACCGTGGCTGACGACCTTAAGATCGATGTGATTCACGCCCTTCTTCAGGTCGACTTCGTATTCGTCTCGCAGCGACGCAAAGTCGCGCTGCTGCCTTACCTCGCCTTGCTTCTTCTGATTGACATACAAAACGAACCCATCTTGAGTGCCTAAGAGCAGCGTCACCTTTTGAGGCGTCTTGGCCTCGATCGTGCGATGCAACAGGACGACCGAGGGCTCATCGCCAACGGTCGGCAGGTCGTGCGCCGCGGCATTGGCGTAAGTCGGTTGTTTGGTCCAAGGCAGTTCGTGATTACCGAACTTTTCATCGGCTTTAAATTCTCGGCCCTCGGAGGCAAATGTTCGGAAGTAGCCCGCGGTAGCGTATTCCACCGGGAACGGTCCCGTTTGATCCCAGTCGCCGAGGACCAATTGCTGGTCGGCAGCCGGTTGCGGAACGGCATCGCTGACGCTCAGACGGACCTGGCCGAATTGATGTCCCGCCCATTGCGATTTGAAGTGCAGCTTGATTCGCAACCGCGAATCGGCACCGTCGGACAGGAAGCTCGACGCGACAAACCACGCCGATCGCGTGCCGGGATTCAAATGGCCGCCGATCGCCCAGCCGGCGTCTTTGTCCTGTTTGCCATCGAACGCATATCCGATCGCAAACTTGCCATCGGGCTGTTCGTAGTCGGCTTCGCCATAGATCAACTTCACTGGCAACCAGCGATTGCCCGACATCGGCGATGCGATCTCGACCTCCATCTCCGTCAGGACCGCGTTGCCATTGCTGCTGATTCCGCCCGGCTTGTTCTCGTCGGCCAGGACTTCCAATTGCAGCAGTTGCCAGTTGTCGCCGGCCGGCACGGCAGCTTCGATCACCAACGTGTCGGTCGCCGCCGGTGTGCCGGTCGCTTTGACCGAACCATCTTCCAATTGCTCCAGCTTCAATTCGCTGTCGGTTGTCACTTTATCGGGGATCAACGGCACCCAGTTGATCGCTTGACCGCCGCTCAGTCGCTGTTCCCAGCGTTGCTGCGATTCGTCGACCCCCGTCAGGTCGCCCTCCATTTCGACGTCCAGCATCTGCAGTTCTTCCCGCAGTTGTGCCAGCTGACTCTCGTGCTCTGCCGTCGGCACTTGAACCGTCGGCGGGTGATCCTTCTTGTTTCCGTCCAACGCCCGGCCATCGAGGCTGTTGAAATACGCAAACAGCGAATAGAAGTCGCGAGCCGAGATCGGGTCGAACTTGTGATCGTGGCAGACCGCGCAACCGGTAGTCATGCCCAGGAAGACGGTGCCAAACGCGGAGACGCGATCGACGCAGTTCCGCACGTAGACCTCGTCGTAGATCGATCCCCCTTCGCTGGTCGTGACGTTCAAGCGATTGAAGCCGCTGGCGATCTGTTGCTGCAGCGTGGCGTTGGGGATCAAGTCGCCGGCGAGTTGTTCGGTGATGAATTCGTCCAGCGGTTTGTTGTCGTTGATCGCTGCGATCACCCAATCGCGGTAGGGCCACATCTCGCGGTAGTTGTCCAAGTGCAGGCCGTGCGTGTCGCCATAGCGGACCAGGTCCAACCAGTAGCGGGCTTGGTGTTCGCCGAACCGCTTCGACTCCAACAATCGGTCGATCAATTTTTCGTAAGCGTTGGGCGACTGGTCGTCGACAAAATCGCGAACCTCTTGCAGCGTCGGCGGCAGGCCGGTCAGGTCGAAGGTGGCGCGGCGGATCAGCGACCGCCGATCGGCTGGCGGATTGATCGACAGTCCCGCCTCTAGGGCCTTGTTGGCGATGAACTGATCGATCGGACCGTCGACGGGGATCGCGGGATCAGAGATCGCCGGCGGGGCTGCTTTCACGGGCGGTAGCAGCGACCAGTGGGCGCTAAAGGGAGCCCCTTGAGCGATCCAGTCGGTCAGCAGTTGCTTCTGCTTGGCCGTGAGCGGTTTGTGGAAGTCGACCGGCGGCATGACATCGCCTTCGTCGTCGCTGGCGATCCGCGCGACCAAGGTGCTGGCGTCGACGTCGCCAGGGACGATCGCCCGATCGCCGCTGTCGAGTTTCGCCAGCGCCGGTTCGGCTTCATCCAATCGCAGCCCCGCCTGACGGTGTTCCGCATCGGGACCGTGGCAGGAAAAGCAATGGTTGGAGAGGATCGGACGAATGTCGCGATTGAAATCGACCTGCGATTGTTCGGCAAAACAACAAAGATGCCAAACCAGGCACAGACCCATCGACGATAGAATGCGTAGCAACATGGGCGACTGCAAAGTGGATGGAAGGTAATAGGTGGGAGCCGGCGGGACGCGTTCCAGCGTTCCTTCTTATTCTATACGTCCGTGAAACCGGATATCAACGAATTGAACGGTTCGTTCGGGATTTCACGTCGATGACTGCCTGGGGGCGGCGGTGGATTGTGTCGGTCGCGCGGCATATTCGACTTGTGGCGGGGACTGCGATAATAATGGCTAAGGGCCCGGCGCCCAGGCGTTCCCCTCGCAATGACTGGGTTTCTGCACAACGATCACAATGGCTGAGTGAAATGAAGATGAAAGTTCGCAGCGGCGGCGGTTTCCGAGCGATCCTCTATACGCTCAAGAAAGGACGCGAGGTCGGCGGCGTCTTTAAGATGTATCACGCCATGCGAACGCGGAACGCTTGCAAGACCTGCGCCTTGGGGATGGGCGGCCAGAAGGGTGGGATGGTCAATGAGCGAGGGGCCTTTCCCGAGGTCTGCAAGAAGAGTTTGCAGGCGATGGCTGCGGATTTGCAGCCGGCGGTTTTGCCTACCTTCTGGGATCAGCATCCCGTCGAACAGTTGTCGCGGATGACGCCGCGCGAACTGGAGCATTGCGGGCGGTTGGTCCAGCCGGTGATCTACCGCCGCGGGGCTTCGCATTTCCAAACGATCTCGTGGGAGGAATCGTTATCGCGGATCGGCGCCAAGCTCCGCTCGCTGACTCCCGACGAAACGTTTTGGTATTTCAGTGGCCGCAGCAGCAACGAAGCGGGCTTTCTGTTGCAGTTGCTGGCTCGGCTCTACGGAACCAATAACGTCAATAACTGCAGCTACTACTGTCACCAGGCCAGTGGCGTCGGGCTGCAGTCGTCGATCGGCAGTGGAACGGCGACGATTGTGTTGGAGGATCTGGAGCAGGCCGATCTGGTTTTTGTGATCGGTGGCAACCCGGCCAGCAATCATCCGCGGATGATGACCAGCCTGATGCACGTTCGCCGTCGCGGCGGTCATGTGATCGTGATCAATCCCGTTCGCGAAACCGGGATGGTCAACTTTCGGATTCCCAGCGATCCGATCAGCCTACTGTTTGGAACCAAGATCGCTTCGCATTATGTGCAACCTCATATCGGCGGCGACCTCGCGTTGTTGTGGGGCATCGCCAAGCAGTGCTGCGAAGACGAGACGATCGACCGCGCGTTCCTCGATGCCCATTGCACCGATTCGGCTGCTTGGCTCGACGCTGTTGCCGCGATGTCGTGGGACGAGATCGTGGCAAAATCGGGGATCGATCGCGATCAGATCCGCACCATTGCTGGCGTTTATGCAAAGTCGCAGCGGACCGTTTTCGCGTGGACGATGGGGATCACGCATCACGCTCATGGAGTGCAAAACGTTCAAGCGATCGCCAACCTCGCGATGGCTCGCGGAATGCTTGGCCGTCCCGGATGTGGCCTGCTGCCGATCCGCGGGCACAGCAACGTGCAGGGGATCGGTTCGGTTGGCGTGACGCCCAAACTGAAGGACGCGATTTTTGAGAACCTGCAATCCAAGTTCCACCTGGAGCTGCCGACCAGCACCGGATTGGACACGCTCGCCTGCATGGAAGCCGCTCACGACCGGCGGATGAAGTTTGGGCTCTGTCTGGGCGGCAACCTCTACGGTTCCAATCCCGATTCGCGTTTCGCGGCCGAAGCGCTCTCGCGACTGGAGATGTCGGTGATGCTCAGCACGACGCTGAACACAGGGCACGTCAACGGTCTGGCCGATGAAACGATCATCCTGCCGGTGCTGCCTCGCGATGAAGAGCCCGAAGCGACGACGCAGGAGTCGATGTTTAACTTCATTCGGATGAGCGACGGCGGGCCGCGACGCGTGCCGGGGCCGCGCAGCGAAGTCCGCGTGATCGCCGATCTGGGACGCCGCGCGATCGGCGATAGCGATCTGATTTGCTGGGACCAGTTGCAGCAGACCTCGACGATTCGCAACTGGATCAGCGAAGTGGTGCCGGGATATGCAAAGCTCGACAAAATCGAAGCGACAAAGCAAGAGTTCCAACTCGATGGCCGAACGTTTCATGAACCAAAATTTCCGACTGCCGATGGGAAAGCGGTCATGCACACGCATGCCTTGCCCGATCTGAAGGGGACCGATTCCAACGAGTTGCGGTTGATGACCGTTCGCAGCGAAGGGCAATTCAACACGGTCGTCTACGAAGAAGAAGACCTTTACCGGAACCAAGATCGCCGCGACATCATTCTTATGCATCCCGAGGATCTGCAGCGGTTGGGGCTGCAGCACGATCAACCGGTTTCGATTCGCAGCGACACCGGCCAGATCGATGGCTACCTGGCCCGCGGTTTCGATTCGATCCGCCCCGGCAATTCGCTGATGTATTACCCCGAATCGAACTGTCTGGTCTCACGCTATGCCGACCCGCAAAGCAAGACGCCTGCGTTCAAGGGGATCGTGGTGACAGTTTTGCCGCTGGCCTAATTGGCTGCGGTCTGGATCAAGCGGACCAGCGTCGCCGCGATCGGGAGCGTTTGATTCGGTTGGCCTTCGAATCGGAAGGCTTGCAGTGTGGCGACTGCATCGGCGTCGGGACCGATCGACGATAACATCGCATCCCATTGCTCCGTTTCATCGGGGCTGAGTCCTCGGTACCAGATCACATAACTGAACAGTTCGCCGCCGCGCACGATGACGCTTCCGAATCGCAAGGTCTGCTGTTCGGGCTCGGGGACGCACCAGGTGGCGAAAGCGAATCCGGGCGTTGAGGAATCGCCGATCGCCTGCGACCAGCGAACCGATTTTGTGTCGTCGTCCCAGGTGCCGTTGGTCGAGTCGGGGGGCTGCCGAAGGTGCAACGAAACCTCTACGAGATCGTGGCGGCTGAACATGTCAGGAGCCAACGCCACCATCACTTTGTTGCCGATGACGTGCGCCTCATCGACATGTCTTGGTGTGGTAGCCCCCGCGGCTTGTTCCTGCTGAACAACGAGTTGCTTGTATTCATCGGTCTCCTTCAGGTAGGTTCGAATCGACTTTTCGAGCCTCGGCCAGTCTTTCAAAATGTCCAGGCAGCGCGTGTCCGCGTCGGGGTTTTGGAGCGTGAGTTTCCGTGACAGTACGTCGTGGGCGAAATGGATGAACTGTTTGGGATTCTGTTGTTGTACAAGCCTGGCGATAGCTGGAATCTGTTGCAGTGAAAAATAGTTGCGTTCGGCGAGATATTGTGCCAAGCGGAAGATCGGGCTGTGGTTGTTGGGGGCGCTCTCGGCTTGCCCGTACATCCACAGCTGCAGGCTCGCGTTTTTGAGGTCTTGGCGGAGTTCGCCATCGAGCAGCGATCGAATCGATGTCGTGTCGATCGGTGGATCGGCGTCGCCTGTTGCACTGGGAGGGAATTCGAAATCGAGCCATCCCAGGGCGAGGTCGATCAGTTCGTCTGCCGCCTGTTGGCTGGTCGCCAACGAACCGGCCAAGTCATCGTTTCCGCGGAACCGTTCGCTGTAGATCGAGACCGAACCCAACGGGCTGTCGAAGCGGGTGAAGGTGCCCACGCCGCCAACATCGACTGGCATTGGGCCCGCGAATCGACCGATGAACGTCGGCAATCCCTCGCGATCCTCGGCGCGTCCCTCGGGATAGAGCGTTGCGATGCGTCGCAGTTCCTCGTTCTGTTGCGTCCGTTGCTCCGCGGAGGGGTTTTGCGACGACTCCTTCACCGAAAGTGTCCGCGTGATCTCGTTCCCCTCCGGCTTCAGATCGATTTTGTAAACCGTCTGGATGCAGCCGGTGCAGGCGGCCAATAGAGTCATCGACGCAACAAAGAGTGGCTTCTGCATGACGAGTCCTTCAGATTGGAGAGACTTTGGTCAACGGGAACCACCGGTGCTGTGAGGTTCGCCGTGAGAACGGGGCCGGAGGGGGAGGCCCGGTCCGTTCACATCAGCATATCACGCTGGGGTGTTGCGTTGGGGTAGGAGTTGCGCGTTGTCGGCTGAAGCCTCGACTCCAGCGCGCGCGTCGTCGGCTAAAGCCTTTACTCCAGCGCTGCGGCGATCGCTTGCTTCATCTTTTGGACGACGTCGGGGTGTTGGTCGGCGATGTTCTTCGTTTCGCCGATGTCGTTGGCGAGGTCGTAGAGTTCCAGCGGTTTGTTTTTCCCGGGGATGACAGCTTTCCAGTTGCCGATGCGGGCTGCCTTTTTGTCGCCGTAGCTCCAGAACAGGTATTCGTGTGGTCGCTGGGATTGGCCCAACAGCGTCGCGGCAAACGAGATCCCATCGACTCCCGCCGGCGGATCGATGCCGGCAAGTTCGCATGCGGTCGGCAGCCAATCGTAATGCGCCAACAATTGGTCGCTGGTCGAACCGGCGGCGATCTTGCCGGGCCATCGCGCGATCGTTGGCATTCGGATGCCCCCTTCGTAGAGATCGCGTTTGTAACCTCGCAGCGGTCCGTTGGAGTCGAAGGTCTCGTGTTTGTGATTCCCTTCGCTGTGCGGGCCGTTGTCCGAAGTGAATACGACCAACGTGTTGTCGTCGATTTGTTTCTCTTTCAGCAAAGCCATCAAGCGGCCCACGTCGCCATCCATCCGCGTGATCATCGCCGCAAAACCCTTCTCCGGATTCGGCCAATCGCGATCGGCGTAGATTCCGTAATCGGGGACCTCCATCCCGTCCTTGTTGACGCGGCCCCCTTCGTTATTGGCGTGCGGGATCGTCCAGTGGATGTGCATCAGGAACGGCTTGTCACCCTGCCCGCGAACGAAGTCCAGCATCTCTTCGGTCATCACGTCGTGGGAGTAGGTGGTCCGTTTGCTCGACACGCGGCCGCGAGCCAATGGTGCGTCGCTGATCACATTGCCTGGCAGAGGAACCTTTTGATCGTTCCGCCACAGCTTGGCGGGGTAGTAGTTGTGAGCTTCGCCTTGGTCCAGATATCCCATCCAGAAATCGAATCCCTGGCGGTTCGGATGTCCCGAGTTCTCGGTGTTTCCCAACGCCCACTTTCCGATACCAACGGTGGTGTAGCCGGCTTGTTGCAGCAGTTCGGCGACGGTGACGTCCGATTCCTTGAGCACGTAGGGTGCATTGGAATCGATCGCCGTATGTCCGGCGTGCATCCCGGTCCAGAGGCTCAGCCGCGAGGGGCGGCAGACTGTGTTGCCCGAGTAGTGGCTGGTCAGCTTCATCCCCTCGGCGGCCAAGTGATCGATGTTTGGCGTCTTGATCGTTTGTTGCCCAAAGCAACCGAGGTCTCCGTAACCGAGATCGTCGACCATGATATAGATCAGATTTGGGCGGTCCGATTGCTGAGCGTGGATCGTCGTAGCATGGCCGATCAGAGCCAGTGCGATCACGTAAGCGAACGATGAAAGACGCAAATTGCACGGGCGGATGCTGGTCCGTCGGCCCGCTTTTAGTGCCGCGCTATGGATGGATTGAATAAGTCGTTGACGCATGGAGAGTCTCGTGGGTGCAGTCGGAGGGGGCAAACAACAGAGCCGCTAGTATACGTCCGCGAAGCGATTTTTGCTCCCTCTTTCAAGGACGACTCGAATGACGCTGGGGATTATGGACGTGCCCAACGACTCGAGGTTTACGTTGCGACCCGGTGGAAGTGTCCAGGATTTGCGCGGCAGGGCCTCACACTGAACGCCGAGTGGCCAGTGCGGTTCATGAACTTCCGTCCTGAAGCGGCGTGGGATCAAAATCGTTGCATTCGGAATCGGTGAGGAATCGTTGGCACAGCAATCGCACAGAGAATGGAAGCCTTGTGTCCACGAACCTGGCCGTATACTGCAAGTGGAATGACATCATGTCATCGCACACAAACAAACCTCCCTGACTGGATATAAAATGACGACATTGATCACGGGCGCTTCATCGGGTATCGGCTGGGAGCTCGCCAAGCAGTTTGCTGCTGGGGGTGACGACGTCGTGCTGGTCGCTCGCAGCGAAGAGAAGCTGCAGAAGTTGGCGGTCGAGATTCGTGAGACGCATCGCGTTTCCGCGACCGTCATCCGCAGCGACTTCGCAGAAACCGATGGAGTCGACCGGTTGTGTGAGCGACTGCGATCCGATGAGATCCAGATCGACACTCTGGTCAACAATGCTGGTTTTGGTGCGTTGGGGCGGTTTGCCGAACTGCCTGTCGACCGACAGACCGATATGTTGATGGTCAATGTCGTCGCGTTGACTCGTCTGACGCGGCTGTTGCTTCCCGCGATGTTGGCTACCGGCAAGGGAGGCATCTTGAACGTAGGTTCGATCGCCGCGTATCAAGCCGGTCCGAACATGTCGGTCTACTACGCCAGCAAAGCGTATGTGCTGTCGTTCACCGAAGGGCTTCGCGAGGAGCTTTCGGGGACGGGGCTGCATGTCACATGTCTCGAACCGGGGCCCACCGAGACAGGTTTCGGTGACGATTCGGGCATGGGCAAGCTGGATATGTTTAGTTCGGCGGCGATGTCGGCAGCGGATGTTGCCGCGGCGGGCTATCGGGGCTATCGAAAGAACGACGACATCGTGATCCCCGGTTGGAAGAATCGGCTGATGGTGACATCTGCTGGCTTTCTTCCCCGCATCGCGACACGCAAACTTGTAGCGAAGATGCAGAGCGTCTCCCACGCTTCTTAATCCCAACAACCCCAAGGTGAATACCATGTCGATCGCCAGTATCAATCCCGCGACGAACCAGACGATCCGCGAATTCGAACCGCTGAATAAAGATGCCGTCATCGATGCGATCGAGGCTGCCGACAAGGCCTACCAATCGTGGCGAGAGACGACGTTTGCGGAGCGGCAGAGGTGCCTGTTGAAGTTCGCCGATCTGCTGCGAGCCGATGCCGACGAATATGCCCGGATGATCACCTTGGACATGGGGAAGCGGATCTCCGAGAGTCAGTACGAGATCGAATACTGTGCGAAGATCGCGGAGTTTTATGCCAACGGAGCCGAGCGTTTTCTGGCCGACCAACCGATGGAGGTCTCCGACGCCGATGCCTACATCCACTACGAACCGCTTGGCGTTTTGATGGGCGTGATGCCGTGGAACTTCCCGTTCTACCAAGTCGTCCGTTTCGCCACGCCGAACATCATGGCGGGCAATACCGTGTTGGTGAAACACGCCAGCAACGTGCCGCAGTGCGCCGCGGCGATCGAAGAACTCTACTCTCGCTGCGGATTGCCCGAGGGCGTCTACACGAATCTGTTTATCCCGTCGGAGTTTGTGGAGATGATCGTCGCGGATCGGCGGGTTCAAGGCGTCTCGTTGACCGGCAGTGAACCGGCCGGTGCCGCGGTCGCCGCGCTGGCGGGCAAGAACCTGAAGCGGAGCGTCTTGGAACTCGGTGGCAATGATCCGTTCATCGTCTTGGAGGACGCCGACCTTGAGAAAACGGTCGAACTGGCGGTCAAAGGACGGATGGTCAACGCGGGGCAGTCGTGCGTCGCGTCGAAGCGATTTATCGTCGTCGAAGCGGTTGCCGAGCGATTTCTGGAGGGCTTCAAAAAACAGCTCTCCGCGCTGCAGATGGGCGATCCGATGGACGAGCAGACGACGCTTTCGCCGCTGTCGACCGAATCGGCTGCGGTCAAGCTGCAAGAACAGGTGCAATCGTCGATCGACGCCGGAGCGACGGTGGTGATCGGAGGCGATCGGCCGGACCGCGAAGGAGCCTACTTCAACCCCACGATCCTGACCGATGTCACCCCCGACATGCCAACGTTCGATCAGGAATTGTTTGGTCCGGTTGCGACGGTCTATATCGTCAAAGACGAAGCGGAAGCGATCGAGCTGGCGAATCGTTCGTCGTACGGTCTCGGTGGCAGCGTCTTCACCGCCGACGTGCAACGCGGCCGACGCGTCGCTGAAAAGATCGAAACTGGAATGGTCTTCATCAATCAACCGACGAAGTCGCAGGCGGAACTTCCTTTCGGCGGAATCAAGAACTCCGGCTACGGTCGCGAACTGTCGCACTTGGGGATCCTGGAGTTTGTGAACAAGAAATTGATTCACCTCGGCAAAAAATAATCGCCTCGCCGACATCTGCCGCCCCCACACCTCGCCTCACCTTTTGCATTACGGATACCACGATGACAACCAGCACCACTCAGGCCACGCGATCGCGACAGATCGAACTCGCGTCGCGTCCCGACGGGATGCCGACGACCAGCAACTTTCAACTGAAGACAGCTGAACTGTCGCCGATCGGCGAAGGGGAGTTCCTGGTCAAGAACCATTGGATGTCGGTCGATCCCTACATGCGAGGTCGGATGAAGGAGGGCAAGAGTTACGTGCCACCGTTCCAAATCGGCGAACCGTTGGAAGGTGGATGTGTTGGCGAAGTCGTAGAATCGCGGCATCCAAAATTTGAAGCCGGGACGATGGTCTTGGGGAACCTTGGTTGGCGGGAGTACTGGAAGTCCGACGGCGCGGGCGTCGTGATGATCGATGCTCAGCGAGCTCCGGCGCAGGCTTATCTTGGCGTCTTGGGAATGACGGGGATGACCGCTTGGGTCGGGCTGAACAAGATCGCCAAGCTGAAACCTGGCAGCACGGTGTTTGTCTCCGCCGCTTCGGGAGCTGTCGGTTCGATCGTCTGCCAGTTGGCTAAAGCGAAAGATTGCCGGGTGATCGGCAGCGCCGGATCGCCCGACAAGATCGACTGGCTGCGCGAGCAGACCGGCGTCGATGCTGTCATCAATTACAAACAGACCGATGATCTCGCCGGAGCGTTGGCACAGCACGCTCCCGATGGCGTCGACGTCTACTTCGACAACGTCGGCGGCGATCATCTGGAAGCGGCGATTGAGGTGATGAACGACTTTGGTTGCTGTGTCGAATGCGGAATGATCTCCACGTACAACGCGACCGAGCCGCCCGCCGCACCGCGGAACCTATTTAAAGTGATCGCCAAGCGATTGCGGATGCAAGGCTTTATCGTCCGAGATCACATGGACGCGCAGGACGAATTCGTGCAAGAGATGGCGTCGTTGATCGAGGCCAAAAAAGTCGTTTGGGAAGAGACGGTCAGCGAGGGGATCGAGCAAGCACCGCAGGCGTTCATCGGCCTGTTCGAAGGAGAGAACCTGGGCAAACAACTGGTTCACATTGTTTGATCCCCCGGGTGCAATTCACCGTGTACCGTTGGCTTCACCAGTGGCTCTTAACTCTTAAGCAGCACGGGCCGAGCCCGTGGCACCCCCAAGCATCCGTGATTCTCAACCGGCGACTGTATTTGCAATCATCCGTCCGGGTGCCACTGGCTCGGCCAGTGCCTTTTAACTTTTAAGCAGCACGGGCCGAGCCCGTGCCACCCCGAAGCATCTGTGATTCTCAACCGACGACTGTTCCTGCAACCATCCGCCCAGGTGCCACTGGCTCGGCCAGTGACTTCTAACTTTCAAGCAGCACGGGCCGAGCCCGTGCCACCCAGAAGCATCTGTGATTCTCGACCAGCTGGCTGTTCTTGCAACCAGCCGTCCGGGTGCCACTGGCTCAGCCAGTGACTTCTAACTTTTACACAGCACGGGCTGAGCCCGTGCCACCCCGAAGCATCTGTGATTCTCGACCGGCGACTGTCTTTGCAACCATCCGCCCGGGTGCCACTGGCCCGGCGAGTGCCTTTTAACTTTCAAGCAGCACAGGCTGAGCCCGTGCCACCCCGAAGCATCTGTGATGCTCGACCGGCTGGCTGTTCTTGCAACCAACCGTCCGGGTGCCACTGGCTCGGCCAGTGCTCTTACCCCTTACACAGCACGGGCCGAGTCCGTGGCACCCCGAAGCATCTGTGATTCTCATCCGGCAGGTGTTTTGCAACCATCCGCCTCGCGATTCAGCTAAACTGGGCGGACCGATGCGACTTCCCCTGGGAATCGATCGGGTCCCGATTGGTTGAAACGAATTTTGCAGAGGCGTGACTGTAATGAGACTGCTTGCGATTGGAATCCTGCTGGGCTTGGCTGCCCCTGCAGTTGCAGAAAACGAACGGCCCAACTTCGTCTTCATCCTCGCCGACGATCTCGGCTGCCAAGACCTCAGTGGCGAAGGGAGCACGTTCTACGAGACGCCACGGATTGACAGCATCGCCAACGACGGGATGCGATTCACGCAGGGCTACGCCGCTTGCCAAGTCTGCAGTCCCTCGCGAGCGAGCATCATGTTGGGAACCTATCCGGCACGGCATGGGATCACCGATTGGATTGGTGCGGCCAGCGGGATGAAGTGGAAGCGCAACGATCGCGTCTTGCCAGCCGAATACGAACACAACCTTCCACTGGACCAAACAACGGTCGCCGAAGCACTACGCGACGCGGGATACGCGACGTTTTTTGCCGGCAAGTGGCATCTTGGTGGCGAGGGATCGATGCCCGAAGATCATGGATTCGACATCAATCGCGGCGGCCATCATCGCGGCAGCCCTCCCGGCGGATTCTTCTCGCCGTACAAGAACCCAAAATTGACCGACGGCTCGGCCGGAGAATCGCTGCCGATCCGCTTGGCCGACGAAACGGCTGGCTTCATCCGCGATTCGGCCGACCGTCCCTTCTTCGCTTTCCTATCGTTCTACAGCGTCCACGGCCCGATCCAAACGACGCCGGAACTTTGGAAAAAATACCGCGACAAAGCGATGGCTGGCGAGCAGCCCGAAGAACGATTCTTAGTCGATCGCACGCTCCCCGTACGGCAGGTGCAAGATTGCCCGATCTATGCTGGAATGATGGAATCGATGGACAACGCGGTCGGCATCTTGCTGGATACGCTGAAGCAGACCGGACTCGACAAAAACACCGTCGTGATCTTCACCAGCGACAACGGCGGCGTCTCCTCGGGCGACGCCTTTGCCACGTCGAACCTCCCGTTCCGCGGCGGCAAGGGCCGGCAGTGGGAAGGTGGGATCCGAGAGCCCTTCTACATCAAAGCCCCCGGGATCGTCTCCCCCGGCAGTCGCTGTGACACGCCGGTGATCGGAACCGATTTCTATCCGACCCTCTTGCAACTGGCGGGGCTCGCGACACCGAAAGCGATCGATGGCGTCAGCCTTGTGCCGCTGTTGCACGGCAAATCGATTCCCGATCGACCGCTGTTCTGGCACTACCCGCACTACGGCAACCAAGGTGGCGAACCGTCGTCGATCATCCGCGATGGAGACTGGAAACTGATCCATTATTACGAAGATGGCCGCGACGAACTCTACCACCTGCCCAACGACATCGGAGAGCAGAACGATTTGGTGGCCGAGCAGCCCGAACGGGCCAGGCAATTGCGAGGCCAATTGGATGCATGGCTGAAAGCGACAGGAGCTCGGATCCCACAACCCGATCCACGCTTCGACGCGGCGAAGAAAGAACAGCAACAGGAGCAGATGCGAAACAAACGCAAACCGGCGTTGGAACAGCAGCACGCCCGGTTCCTCGAAGAAGACTTTCAGCCCAACAAAGATTGGTGGGGCTCGAAAGTGACCCGCGATTGAGAGGCCAAAATTGTGGTCGCCGGAGCGTTGGGGGTTCGCGGGGCGAAGCTCAAGCAATTTGCATAGCCAACGGCCAGACAACAACGGCCCATATACAAAACACGATCTCCCCCAGGGCCGAAGGCTCGTCAATTTGCATAGCCCAGGCCAGCGGCCTGGGAACGACGGGCGAATAGCATAAACACGCCTCTCTAGGGCCAACGGCCCGGCGATTTGCCGACAAATTACCGGGCCTTCAGCCCTCCCGATGATCACACGGGATGTGGTCCCAGGCCGTTGGCCTGGGCGATGCAATTCGCTGAGCCTTCGGCCCGAAATCTCGAAGGGAGATAAGAAGGGTAGCCGGAGGTCGTCGCGCAGCGGCGCACCTCCGGAATGCGTCCCCTCGACGCGTGGTGCTCCCGGAGGGATCGCAGATCGATCTGCGACCGCGTTGCGGGCGACGTGATGTTGGGCGACCGGTATCCGGTGGTGTTCGCTTCGCTCAAACCACCGGCTACCATCTGTGATCCCCGTCGGGATCGTTTGCCGATGTTTCGGTTTTTTGAAACGTTGTGTCGTTGTCTTGCTAGTCGAGGCTCCAGCAATGTGCATGGAAAAGCCTAAGAGCAAAGTCCAATTGGAAAACACGATCTCCCCCAGGGCCGAAGGCTCGACAATTTGCATAGCCCAGGCCAGCGGCCTGGGAACGACGGGCGAATAGCATAAACACGCATCTCTAGGGCCAACGGCCCGGCGATTTGCCGACAAATTACCGGGCCTTCAGCCATCGTGATGATCACGTGGGATGTGGTCCCAGGCCGTTGGCCTGGGCTATGCAATTCGCTGAGCCTTCGGCCCGAAATCTCGAAGGGATAAAAGAAGGTAGCCGGAGGTCGTCGCGCAGCGGCGCACCTCCGGAATGCGTCCCCTCGACGCGTGGTGCTCTCGGAGGGATCGATGCCGGAGTCCGCGGCAAGGCAATCGAACCGCGCGGCGTTGGCAGGGCGAGAGGGTTGCCGTACGCTGGAACTTGGGATTCGGAAGCTCGGGCAGAGCCTTAGGCCACCGAATTCCCACCGTTGCCCTTGTGTTACTCCGCCGCGACTGGATCGATGCGTTACGCCGAACTTCACTGCAAATCGAACTTCTCGTTCCTCGAAGGGGCTTCGCATCCGGCTGAACTGGCCGAGCAGGCGCATCGACTGGGCTACCGTGCGCTGGCGGTGACCGACCGCAATTCGTTGGCCGGAGTGGTCCGAGCGCACACTGCGGCCAAAGATGTCGGCCTGAAGCTGTTGATCGGTGCTGAATTGCATTTCATCGATGCGACGCCGGTTGTCGTCTGGGCCACCGATCGAGCGAGCTATGGGCGGCTGTGCCAGCTGTTGAGCGCCGGCCGCTTGCGGGCTGAAAAAGGTCAGTGCGAATTACATTGGCAAGACCTTGTCGATCATCACCAGGGGCTGTTGGCTGGAGCGACCGTTCCGTCGCCGCTGGATCGCGCGACGGCAGAGGCCGGGCCGCCGCAAGAGTCCGACCTGCGACAAACGCTGGGCCAATTTGCCGATCTGTTTGGCGACCGCGGGTATTTGTTGTGCTCGCTGCAGCGAGGCGTCGACGATCGCGAGCAGCTCGCCCGGACGATGCAACTGGCGCGGCAAGTGTCGCTGCCGCTGGTCGCCGCCGGCGACGTTCACTATCACTCGACCCAGCGGATGTTGATTCACGATCTCGTCACCGCGATCCGGCTGGGGACGACGATCGATTCGATTCAAGAGGCGCGGTTTGCCAACAGCCAACGCCATCTGCGATCGCTCGATGAAATCGCCGAGGTCTTCGGCGACCATGCGGAACTGTTCGAGCGAAGTTGCGAAATCGCCGACCGCTGCAACTTTCGGCTCGACGAACTGCGTTATGAATATCCCAAAGAAGATCTCGCCCCCGACGGCGTCCCGGCGATCGACTACCTGAAACGCCTAGTCTGGCACGGAGCCAAACAACGTTACCCCAACGGCGTTCCGCAGCGGTTGATCGAGATGCTGCGACACGAGACGCAATTGATCGAAGAGCTCCACTACGAAGCGTACTTCTTAACCGTCTGGGATGCGGTCCGGTTCGCTCGCAGCCGCGGGATCCTCTGCCAAGGCCGAGGTTCGGCGGCCAACTCCGCTGTCTGTTATTGTCTTGGTGTGACGTCGATCAACCCGGCGGAAATGGATCTGTTGTTCGAGCGATTCATCAGCCGCGAGCGTGCCGAAGCTCCCGATATCGATATCGATTTCGAGCACCAGCGCCGCGAGGAGGTGCTGCAGTATCTGTACGAAAAGTACGGCCGCGATCGCTGCGGGATGACCGCGACGGTGACGTCGTATCGTACGAAGAGTGCGATTCGCGAAGTCGGCAAAGCGTTGGGCGTGTCGCTGGATTGCATCGATGCGTTGGCCAAAGTGGCCGAACGCTACGGACAAGACGACTTCCCCGACCTGGCGGAAAAAGCTGGCTTGCCGCTGAGCAGCGACGTCGGCCAACGGTTCCTGCATCTTGTCGAATCGCTGCGTGGTTTCCCGCGGCATCTGTCGCAGCACGTCGGCGGAATGGTGATGACGCAGGGATTGTTGTCGGAGCTTTGCCCGATCGAAAACGCGGCGATGGAAGGCCGTACGGTGATCCAGTGGGACAAAGATGACCTGGACGAATTGGGGATCTTGAAAGTCGATTGCCTGTCGCTGGGGATGCTTTCGGCGATCCATCGCTGCTTCGACATGGTTGAAAATCACTCTGGCCGCGCGCTCACTTTGGCAACGATCCCACCGGACGATCGCGCGACGTATGACATGATCTGCGCCGCCGATACGGTCGGCGTTTTCCAGATCGAAAGTCGAGCTCAGATGAGCATGCTGCCGCGACTGCGTCCGCGGTGTTATTACGATCTGGTGATCGAAGTCGCGATCGTCCGTCCCGGTCCGATCCAGGGGAACATGGTCCATCCCTACCTGCAAGCTAGGCAGGATCCGTCGCAGGTAAAATATCCGAGCGAAGCGATCCGGGGTGTATTGGAGAAGACGCTGGGAGTGCCCATTTTTCAAGAGCAAGCGATGAAGCTGGCCGTTGTCGCGGCTGGGTTCACGCCGGGAGAAGCCGATCAATTGCGGCGTGCCATGGCAGCTTGGCGGCGTCCGGGAGTGATCGATCAATTCCGCAAAAAGCTGCTCGAAGGGATGCAGGCCAACGGTTTCGGCGGCGAGTTTGCCGAACACGTCTTCACGCAGATCCGCGGCTTCGGCGAATACGGCTTTCCCGAATCGCACGCCGCCAGTTTTGCGCTGCTCGTCTACGCGTCGGCTTATCTGAAGTGTCACTACCCAGCCGCCTATTGTGCTTCGCTATTGAACAGCCAGCCGATGGGATTCTATTCCGCGGCGCAATTGGTCCGCGACGCACAACAGCACGGCGTGCAGGTGCTTCCGCCCGATGTAAACGACAGCGACTGGGACTGCACGTTGCAGCCGATCGATCCGGCGGCCAGCGGCAGCGGCAACTCGGCGCGTTCGCTCGCCGTGCGGCTTGGCCTGCGATTGGTTCGCGGGCTGGCGGAGTCGACGGCGCAGCAGGTCGTCGACGCTCGCAACGCATCGGGGCGATTCACCGGCTTGGCCGACCTAACGCGACGCGCGGGGCTCAGCAGTGCGCAGACATCGCAACTGGCCGACGCCGACGCGCTGCGGTCGATGTCTCCCAACCGGCGGGCTGCGATCTGGGAATCGTTGGCGCAAGACGACCATCCCGAACGGACGCCACTGTTTGCCGAAAACGAATCGGGAGCCGACGACGAGGTCCCGACAAGCTTGGGAACACTGTCGTCGATGCAAGAGGTGCATGCCGATTACAGCACGCTGGGGCTGAGTCTGCGAGCTCATCCGATCTCGTTTTACCGCGAGCATCTGAACGAACTGCAAGTCTCTCGAGCCGACCAGTTGCCAACGATGCGCGATGGCCAACATGTCCGCGTCGCTGGGCTGGTCGTGCTGCGACAGCGGCCGGGGACCGCGAAAGGAATCACCTTCGTTACGCTGGAGGATGAAACCGGAGCGATGAACCTGGTCCTGTTCCCGAAGGTTTGGCAGCAGTTCTTTACGATCGCACGGACCAGCAACTTCTGGCTGGTCCACGGCAAACTGGAGAATCGCAAAGGCGTCATCCACGTGATCGTCGGCCGACTGGAAGATCTGTCGGAACAATTCGACAGCGTCGACATCCAGTCCCGCGATTTTCACTGAGTCGGCAAGCGATCAACCGTTACTTGCTGTGCGACGCTGAAATCCATGAAGTCACCTTGCAGGCAATCTTCTCTGTGGCTCGGGGCATTCGCGTCATCGGCGCTGATTCGCTGACGTTTAAAGGTCACCCAACAATTCCCGCAGGCGGCGGACGGCGCGGAGGTACCGCATGCTGGCGGCTGCGGGTTGTAGTCCCAGGACCTCGGCGACTTCCTGATTCGACAAATATTCAAAGTGACGCATCAGGATGATCTCCCGTTCGTTGGCGTCCAACTGGTCGATCGTCGCTTCGACGCGACGGGACAGTTCGGATTGGATCGCCGCGGCTGCGGGAGTTAATTCGGCATCTTGCAGTTGGACGATCATCTCCATCGTCGAGCGATCGTCGGCGACGGGGCCTATGATCGATTGCTCGCGATCCATGCTCCGTTTGGCGCTGCCGCGATGGCGACGGTAGGTGTCGATCATGTGATCCCAGGCGATCTGTCGCAACCACAGATGGAACGACATCGAGGGATTCGCCAGGTAGTCGGTCAGTCGCGTGCTCGCTTCGGTCAAGACATCCTGCACGACGTCGCTGACGTCGACTCGCTGCTGGACGCGGCGGTCCAATCGCATCTGGACCAATCGCCGTAACGCACTGCGGTGGCGGTCAAATAAGTCGTTGGTGGCCTGTGCGTTCCCGTCGCGAACACCTTGCAGGAGTTCGCCTGTCGGATCGCTCGCCGGCCAAATCGATTTACCCATCGTGCACCTCCACCTCGTCGCTCCACTGTACCACTTCGCCCGACCTCACCTCGACCACTTCGCCCTCGTCGCGGCGGACACGCAGCGCTCCGTCGCCATCGATCCCCAAGCAGACTCCTTGCAGCGTTTGTCCCGCGGTGTTGATTTCGATGCGGCGACCGCGCAGCAGGCAGACTTTGGAAAAATCGTCGGCGATCGCTGCCGAATCGGTTCGCCAGTCTGCGATCCGCACGGCGATCCGATCGATGATCTCGGGGAGGACCGCAAAGGTTTCGACGCGATGATCGGCGTAATCGCGGATCGAACGCGCCCGCTGTTGGACCTCTGGCGGTGCCTTGCTCAAATCGGTTGCCACATTCAATCCAATTCCGATCACCACGTGGTCGTTGTCGCGCCCCGCGGTTTCGATCAACACGCCCGCCACCTTGCCGCCGGCCAGATAGACATCGTTGGGCCACTTCAGCTGCACCGCGACCGGGTCGACGACTTCGCCAACCACGTCGCACACGGCCAGTCCGGCCACCAGTGCCAGTTGCGGCCAACGGGTGCGGTCGACGGCCAGTTGCGGGGCGGCGAGCATCAGCGAGAAGGTGAGCGTTCCGGAATCAGAGAACCAGCTGCGCCCCAACCGGCCGCGGCCTTGGGTTTGCGATTTGGCAACGATCAGCATCGGCGTGGGCTGGTCGGCTTGGTCGGCTAGCGATTTGGCGAGCCGATTGGTCGAATCGACTTCCGGCACCCAGCGGATCGAACGCAACCATCCGCTCCGCGACAACAGTTGCAACACCGCATCGGGGCCCTGCCAATCCACCTGCATCGATTCGCGATCGTGCGACAAAACTCTCTACCCCGAAAAAGCGAAGAACTGGAAAACGGGACAACCACTTTAGGGATCATACCAAAACGAACGGCGCAGCAGCACTTGAAGGATTTTGCGACATCGATAAGATAGAGCCCTGCCTAAGTGCCACGCCCCGTTCGTCTAGTGGCCCAGGACGCCGCCCTCTCACGGCGGTAACAGGGGTTCGACTCCCCTACGGGGTACTTTTCTTAGCAAATAACCAGTGTTTTGGCGACGTATGTCGACCGAAACGCTGGTTTTTTTGTGCCTCGACCGCGATTCCGTTCGGTGTCTGGCGTCGCGATCATGCCTTCAAACATGCGAGAGGAATCGTTTCGGATCACGTTGGGGGTGGCGTCGTTCGCGTTCAATGGGGGCCCGGGCCGTTGGCATGGGTTAAGCAAATCGCCTGGCATTCGGCCCTGGATCGGTGCGGGTGCGACCGCGTTGCGGTCGATTGGAAACGTTGCGGCGATCGTTTCTCTTGGTTTTTGCTGTGCTCAAACCATCGGCTACCGTCTGCGATCCCTGTCCGGATCGTTAGCCAGATAAATCGCCCGTCCTTTTGACCGTACGGCCTTCGGACCGTAACGGGAACGAAGGGCTACGGTTGGGCGAGCTGCTTGGCTTCTTCGGCTGACAATAGCTTTGCGTTTATCGCAAAGTCTGCCCCAAGGGCCTCGCGGCGAGTGGGCGTTCGCAGCAGGCCTTCGATCGCGAGCTGGCGATTTCGTGGTGTCAGTCCGGGGAGGCTTTCGATCAGCAGAGCCGCGATCTGCGGGGCGTCGATGTCGGCCAAGCCGCTCACCGCTCCCATCTGCAGTTCTCCGTTGATGTCGGCCCCCAGGTAACGCTTCAGATGTGGAATCGCTTCTTCTGGATCGTCCAACGCCACGATCCGCAGCGCGTCGTACCGGGTGCCGTTTTTCACCGCGTCATCGTCAGCCATCGCTGCTGACATCGCCAACGTCTGCTGCCAGCGTGGCGTCAGCGCCGGATCGGCGTCCAAAATTGCTGCGATCCGATCTCCCGGCCACTGGCCGATTTGCGTCAGTCCATTGATCAGGCCGCCGCCGATCACCACCGCTTGCCAATCTAATAACGGATCGCCCGAGCGAGGCAAGCTCGATTCCAAGGCGTCGTGAAGTTCGCCATCGTCGCTACGGCGACCGACTGCCAACGCGACTCGCCAGATCCACGGGATCCGCTTGTACTGAGTCGTCAGATCGTCGGCTCGCAGATCGACCGCCAACAGATTCAAGATCGCTGGCCCCATTCCCGGCCGCTGGTCGATCGCCTGTTGACGTCGCTCGATCGATTGGGATTCGTCCAACAGAAACGGAGCGATTGCATGAGCTTGTCGCGGCAGCGGCTGA